>NZ_JBHWGP010000025.1:0-97437 GCF_042733155.1 Streptomyces sp. NPDC059740
CGCACCCACCCCATACGACAACGTCGGCCTTCAAGACCACAACCGGGTCTTGAAGGCCGACGTCACGCGAGAGCCCGAATTAACCAACAGCGTCCTCCACGAGGACGGGGCCCTTGGGGCGGCACGGACCCGGCGCGCCGGTGGCGGACCCCGCCCCCGGCGCACCTCCGGCCGCTCACGCCTTGCGGTGCCCTATCAGCCGGGGCCTGGACTCCAGACCGTCCAGGCCGTGCCAGGCGAGGTTCACCAGGTGGGCCGCGACCTCCGCCTTCCTGGGCCTGCGGACGTCCAGCCACCACTGACCGGTCAGCGCCACCATGCCGACCAGCGCCTGCGCGTACAGCGGCGCCAGCTTCGGCTCGAACCCGCGGGCCTTGAACTCCAGCCCGAGGATGTCCTCCACCTGCGTCGCGATGTCACTGATCAGCGAGGCGAAGGTGCCGGTCGACTGCGCGACGGGGGAGTCCCGCACCAGGATGCGGAACCCGTCCGTATAGGACTCGATGTAGTCCAGCAACGCGAACGCGGCCTGTTCCAGCAACTCCCGGGGGTGGCCGGCGGTCAGTGCGCCCGTCACCATCTCCAGCAGCTGCCGCATCTCGCGGTCGACGACGACCGCGTACAGGCCCTCCTTGCCCCCGAAGTGCTCGTAGACCACCGGCTTGGACACCCCGGCCTTCGCCGCGATCTCCTCCACCGAGGTGCCCTCGAAGCCCCGGGCGGCGAACAACGTACGGCCGACGTCCAGCAACTGCTCGCGGCGTTCCTTGCCCGTCATGCGCACCCGGCGGGTGCGCCGCGCCCCCGGCTTGGTTCCGCCACCGTCCTTGTCGCTCTTCACACCGCCGTCGCTCGCCACGGCCTCCATCATGCCGCCTGAGCAGCACGCTCCTTACGGCGGGAGTCGTCCTCCTGCCGGCGGGAATCGATCCGGGACCGGTTCGGCCACCGCACGTCGTAGGCCCAGCCGGCCAGCTCGGCCCAGCGGATCAGCCGCGCGCTGGAGTCCACCTGGCCCTTGAGGACGCCGTGCCGCGCGCAGGTCGGGTCGGCGTGGTGCAGGTTGTGCCAGGACTCACCGCAGGAGAGCACCGCCAGCCACCACACGTTGCCCGAGCGGTCCCGGGAGCGGAACGGCCGCTTGCCGACCGCGTGGCAGATGGAGTTGATCGACCAGGTCACGTGGTGCAGCAGCGCGACCCGCACCAGCGAACCCCAGAAGAACGCCGAGAGGGCGCCCTGCCAGGACATCGTGACCAGACCGCCGACGAGCGGCGGGATCAGCAGCGAGACGAGCGTCCAGAGCACGAACTGGCGGGAGATGGCCCGGATGGCCCCGTCCTTGATCAGGTCGGGTGCGTACTTCTCCTGCGGCGTCTGCTCCTCGTCGAACATCCAGCCGATGTGGGCCCACCACAGGCCCTTCATCAGGGCGGGCACGGTCTCCCCGTACCGCCACGGCGAGTGCGGGTCGCCCTCGGCGTCGGAGAACTTGTGGTGCTTGCGGTGGTCGGCGACCCACCGCACCAGCGGACCCTCCACCGCCATCGAGCCCATGATCGCCAGGGCGATGCGCAGCGGACGCTTCGCCTTGAAGGCGCCGTGCGTGAAGTACCGGTGGAAACCGATCGTGATGCCGTGGCAGCCGATGTAGTACATCACCACCAGCAGGGCGACATCGAGCCAGCTCATGCCCCAGCCCCAGGCCAGGGGCACCGCGGCCACCAGTGCCACGAACGGCACCACGATGAATGCCATCAGGGTGAGCTGCTCGACGGTTCCCTTGCGCTCACCGCCGAGCGTCGCGGAGGGCACGGTCTGGGGCGCGGCACCGGCCGTGCCGGGTTGTGGTGACTCTTCCAGGACTTCCGGGCTAACAGTCATGTGGTCCCTCGTGGGGGTCGGGGGAATGGACACCGCGAGGCTACGCCTACGGAGCCGTAACCTACGGTTTCGTAAGTATGGCAGTGCCACGACGTCCGGCAAGGGCCTGACGCCGCTCCATCCTTTCCCCAACTGCCCAGAAAACGGACAGGCAGATCCCTCCAGACGGAAGCGACCTATCCTGTGGGCGTCGGACAGCGCGGTCCGCCAACCCGCCAGCAAGTCCCCAACGTGCATAAACACGGCAAGGAGCCGCACCCGTGAGCAGTGCCGACAGCACCCCTCGCCCCGCCTCTGCAACGCCGGGAGCCGAGCGGACCGCCGACGACGGCGTCATCGACATCACCGGCGGCGGGCCTGCCGAGGCCGCCGCCAACGGAGCCCTGCGCGCCGACATCCGGCGCCTGGGCGACCTCCTCGGCGAGACCCTCGTGCGCCAGGAGGGGCAGGACCTCTTGGACCTGGTCGAGCGCGTCCGCGCGCTGACCCGCAGTGACGGGGAGGCCGCCGCCGAGCTCGTCGGCGCGACCGACCTCCCCACCGCCGCCAAGCTGGTCCGTGCCTTCTCCACCTACTTCCACCTCGCCAACGTCACCGAGCAGGTCCACCGCGGCCGCGAGCTGCGCGCCCGCCGCTCCACGGAGGGCGGCATCCTCGCCCGCACCGCGGACATGCTCAAGGACGCCGACCCCCAGCACCTCCAGGAGACCGCCGAGCACCTGGCGGTCCGCCCGGTCTTCACCGCCCACCCGACCGAGGCCGCCCGCCGCTCGGTCCTCACCAAGCTCCGCCGCATCGCCGAGCTGCTGGACCACACCGACGCCACCGACCGCCGGCGCACCGACGCCCGCCTCGCCGAGAACGTCGACCTCATCTGGCAGACCGACGAGCTGCGCGTGGCCCGCCCCGAACCCAGCGACGAGGCGCGCAACGCCATCTACTACCTCGACGAGCTGGGCCGCGGCGCCGTCGGCGACGTCCTGGAGGACCTGGCCGCCGAGCTGGAGCGGGTCGGCACCACCCTGCCCGCCGGCACCCGCCCGCTGACCTTCGGCACCTGGATCGGCGGCGACCGCGACGGCAACCCCAACGTGACCCCGCAGGTCACCTGGGACGTCCTCATCCTCCAGCACGAGCACGGCATCACCGACGCCCTGGAGCACGTCGACGAGCTGCGCGGAGCCCTCTCCAACTCCATCCGCAACTCCGGCGCCACCGAGGAACTCCTCACCTCCCTCCAGGCCGACATCGACGCCCTGCCCGAGATCAGCCCCCGCTACAAGCGGCTCAACGCCGAGGAGCCCTACCGGCTCAAGCTGACCTGCATCCGGCAGAAGCTGCTCAACACCCGCGAGCGACTGGCCGAGGGCACCCCGCACGTCCCCGGCCGCGACTACCTCGGCACCGCGGCGCTGCTGGAGGACCTCACCCTCATCCAGACCTCGCTGCGCGCCCACCGCGGCACCCTCGTCGCCGACGGCCGCCTGGAGCGGGCCATCCGCACCATCTCCGCGTTCGGCCTCCAGCTCGCCACCATGGACGTCCGCGAGCACGCCGACGCCCACCACCACGCCCTGGGCCAGCTCTTCGACCGCCTCGGCGAGGAGTCGTGGCGCTACGCGGACATGCCGCGCGAGTACCGGGGCAAGCTCCTGGCCAAGGAGCTGCGCTCCCGCCGTCCGCTGGCGCCCACCCCCGCGCCGCTGGACGAGGCGGGCCGCAAGACCCTCGGCGTCTTCGAGACGGTCGCCAAGGCCCAGGAGAGCTTCGGCCCCGAGGTCATCGAGTCCTACATCATCTCGATGTGCGCGGGCTCCGACGACGTCTTCGCCGCCGCCGTCCTGGCCCGCGAGGCCGGACTGATCGACCTGCACGCCGGCTGGGCCAAGATCGGCATCGTGCCGCTCCTGGAGACCACCGACGAGCTCAAGATCGCCGACCAGCTCCTGGACGAGATGCTGTCCGACCCCTCCTACCGGCGCCTGGTGGCGCTCCGCGGCGACGTGCAGGAGGTCATGCTCGGCTACTCCGACTCCTCCAAGTTCGGCGGCATCACCACCTCCCAGTGGGAGATCCACCGCGCCCAGCGCCTGCTGCGCGACGTCGCCCACCGGCACGGCGTGCGGCTGCGCCTCTTCCACGGCCGCGGCGGCACCGTCGGCCGCGGTGGCGGCCCCTCGCACGACGCGATCCTCGCCCAGCCCTACGGCACGCTGGAGGGCGAGATCAAGGTCACCGAGCAGGGCGAGGTCATCTCCGACAAGTACCTCGTCCCCTCGCTGGCCCGCGAGAACCTCGAACTGACCGTGGCCGCCACCCTCCAGGCCTCGGCCCTGCACACCGAGCCGCGGCAGTCCGCCGAGGCGCTGGCCCGCTGGGACGCCGCCATGGAGACCGTCTCCGAGGCGGCCCACGGCGCCTACCGCGACCTCGTCGACGACCCCGACCTGCCCGCCTACTTCTTCGCCTCCACGCCCGTCGACCAGCTCGCCGAACTCCACCTCGGCTCCCGGCCCTCCCGCCGGCCCGACTCCGGCGCCGGCCTCGACGGACTGCGTGCCATCCCGTGGGTGTTCGGCTGGACCCAGTCCCGCCAGATCGTCCCCGGCTGGTTCGGCGTCGGCAGCGGCCTGAAGGCCGCCCGGGAGGCCGGGCTGGACACCGTCCTCGACGAGATGCACTCGCACTGGCACTTCTTCCGCAACTTCCTGTCCAACGTCGAGATGACGCTGGCCAAGACCGACCTGCGGATCGCCCAGCACTACGTCGACACCCTCGTCCCCGACGAGCTCAAGCACGTCTTCGACGTCATCAAGGCCGAGCACGCCCTCACGGTCGCCGAGGTCCTGCGCATCACCGGCGAGGACGACCTCCTGGACGCCAACCCGGTGCTGAAGCAGACCTTCCACATCCGTGACGCCTACCTGGACCCGATCTCCTACCTCCAGGTCACCCTGCTGCACCGCCAGCGGGAGGCCGCCAAGGCCGGGGCCGAGCCCGACCCCGTGCTCTCCCGCGCGCTGCTGCTGACCGTCAACGGCGTCGCCGCGGGCCTGCGCAACACCGGCTGACCCGCCACCGCCGCAGCCACCGGCCGGCCCGCGTCCACTCCCGGACGCGGGCCGGCCCCGTCTGCGGGAGCGGGCCGGACCCGAGCGCATCGCGGCGGACGCCGTCGGCTCCCGGCGGGCGGAGGCGGTGGGACCGCACGGAACGAACGGGACGGAGGACCCGCCGCGGACGCTCTTCCGGGAGCCCTCCCGGAAGTTTCAACTGAGGTAACATCCGAGCCAGTTGGAGAACACGACGGCGTTCGTGCACGGCTGGGCGACCGCCGTCCCGTCCACCTCGTCACCCGGAGCCCACCGCGATGGTGATCCTGACCTTCTCCGCCGAGGAACCCGCCGACTCCCAGGCCTCCCTGCACACCTGGCTGTGCCGCGACCGCCGTGTCCGGCTCCACGCCCGCATCTCCCTGCGCCCGGTGTCCGCGCCGGCGGGAAGCATGGGCACCGCCTTCGACGCCATCCAGCTCGCCGTCGACTCCTCCTTCCAGCTGGCCTCGCTGATCCTGTCGGTGGCCGCCTGGCGACAGGCGTGCCGCCCGCGTTCCGCCCCCGTCGTCGAGGCCGAGGACCACACCGTCAGCCTCACCGCCGACGGCGACGTGGTCGTCACCCGGGACGGCCGCAGCACCGTCATCCCCGCCGGCCAGGTCGACGCCGACTCGGTGCGCCACGCCCTGACCGACCGCCGGCGCACGGACGAGCCCGAGGAGCCCGCGGCGCAACCGGTCGGAACGGATTGCCTCGGAGAGGCACGGGCACACCCGGTCCGCACGGGAGACCCCGAGGAGCCACCGGGGCAACCGGCCCGCCTCCCCGGCCCCCGGCCCGACGAGGACCCGGCGGACGGTGCGCCCGGCCCCGCAGCCGCGGACTCCGGCGAACCGGACGCCGGGCCCTGCCCGGTGGGGCCCGGCCGTGACCCCTCCGGCCCGTCCCGATGACCACGCCACCGGCCTCCGTGCCCGACCCCGCCGAGTCGGCGGCCGTGCTGATAGGCGTGAGCCGGTACGCACTGCTGGAGGAACTCCCCGCTGCCGTGCACGGCTGCCTGCGCCTGCACCAACTCCTCACCGACCGCCGGATCTGGGGCCTGCCGGCCGGCAGGTGCCTCGCGCTCACCGACCCGGAGCGGACCGACACCCTGCTCGACCGCGCCGCCAGGACCGCCGCCACCGCCACCGACACCCTGGTCGTCTACTACGCGGGCCACGGCCTGGTGGACCCCGGCGGCGGCAAGCTGCGGCTGAGCGTCACGGGCTCCACGCCGGACAGGCCCTGGTCCTCCATCGCCTGGAGCGACTTCCGCCGGGCGGTGCTGGACGGCTCCAGGGCCCGCCGCAAGATCGTCATCATGGACTGCTGCTTCAGCGGCCTCATCATCGACGCCCAGTCCGCCCTGGCCACCGAGCCCGACATCCTGCCCATGACACCGGTGGAGGGCACCTACCGGCTGGCCGCCTGCGACCTGGACGCCGTGGCCTTCGCGCCGGAGGGCGCCGAGCACACCCGGTTCACCGGGGCCCTCGTCCGCCTCCTGCAGCACGGCATCCCCGAGGGTGGCGAGACCCTCAGCCCCGAGGACCTCTACCGGGCGCTGCGCCGCGACCCCGAACAGCACCCCCGACGCCAGTCCGACGGCGACATCGGCCACGCCCCACTGGTGCACAACGCCGCCTGGCCCGCTCCCGGGAAGCCCACGACCGACGCCCCCACCGCGCCGCCCGCCGCCGGCAGCGACCCGCCGCAGAGACCACCGGAGAGACCGCAGGAGGAGAACCGCCCGCGGAGCAGCCCGGGGAACAGGCCGCCGGACGCCGGCGCACCACCGGAGGACCCCGGACGCCACCGTCTGCGCCGCATCCTGGTCACCGTGGGCGCGGTCCTCACGGCCGGGGTGTGCGCCGCGGCCACCGCCCTGCTCACCGACCACACCACCGCTTCCCCGGCGGCCGGCGCCACCTGCTCCCCGGCCGCCGCCCTCCTGGGCCACTCCGACCAGTTGGACGAGAAGAGCTACCGGGGCGAGCGGATCGCGGGACTGTCCGGCCTCAGCCTCACCGGCCCCGCCCGCGGCTACGCCGTCGACGACAAGAACGCCCGCCTCTACGCCGTGTCCCTGGGCACCCCCGACCACCTCGACGTCCACGTCACCGACGCCGTGCAGCTGCGCGCCCCCGACGGAAGCCTGTACGCGGACGAGGAGTTCGACGGGGAAGGGCTCGTCGTCACCAAGGAGGGCTACCTGGTGGCCTCCGAGACCGAGCCGTCCATAGGGCGGTTCAGCCGTACCGACGGACGCCTCCAGGACGAGTTGGAGATCCCGCAGTCCTTCCGCCCGGGGCCCGGCAGCGCCGCCAAACGCTCGGAGCTGCTGGAGTCCCTGGCCCGTACCCCCGACGGCGACCTGCTCTACAGCGGCCTCCAGGTCCCCCTGGCCTCCGAGAGCAGCAACCAGGGGAGCGACGTCATACGCCTGGTGCGGTACGTCAGGGGCGGGCCGCACGGCTGGAGCCTGGACCGCCAGCTCGCCTACCCGGTGCGGCCTGAAGGGCAGTTGGCCGACATCGTCGCACTGGGCGGGCGCCACCTCCTCACCCTGGAACGCACCTACGACCCCGAGAACGGCAACACCGTCCGCGTCTACCGGACGGACGTCTCCGACACCGACGTCAGCCGCATCCCGGACCTCGGCCGGGCCCCGGCGAGCCGACTGGCCCACAAGGAGCTGCTCTTCGACCTGGCCAAGTGCCCGCAGGGCAACGTCCCCAACCCGGACGAGCCCAACCGCGCCCACCCCCTGGTCACCAACGTCGAGGGCATGGCGCTGGGGCCGGAGCTGACCCGAGGCCCCTACCGCGGCCGCCGCGTGCTCTACCTGGTCTCCGACGACAACGACGCCCAGGACCAGGTGACCCGGTTCTACTCGCTCGCGGTCGACGTGGACTGAGGCGGCGGTGCGGGGGCGGTGCGGGGAGGAATCCCCGGATGGGACGGCTACGTGGACCCCGGGTTTCCGGTCCGCTGCCGTTCGCGTCGCCGTGGTTGACCGCGTGCTGACATATGCCCAAGGATCGCCGCCATGTCCTCCAGCCGTACCAGGAACAGTGCCTCCTCCAGACCGGCCGGCGGCTCCCCGGCCCGCGCCGGCGCCACCAGGACCGTGCGCCGGCCCCGCCGCAGTGCCCTGCGCAGGACGGGCGAGCGCGCCTTCGGGCTGGTGCTCCTCGCCCGGGTCGTCCTCACCGGGCTGCTCGCACTGCTGCTCCTGGCCGCCGGGGTCTGGTCCTCCTGGGGGACCGCCCGCTACGCCATGCTCCCGCGCGGCCACGAACGCGGCACGGTCACCGTCACCAGCTGCCGCGACGACCGGTGCACCGGGACCTTCGCCCCCGAGGCCCCCGCCTCCCCGCACTCCGGCCACCGCAAGGTCACTCTCACCAGCATCGCCGCACCGGACGCCGGGCAGCGGGCGACCGTCGTCATCCGGCCGGGAAGCAGCGAGGCCGTCCGCACCGGGCTGAGCGGTGTCCTCTACTCGTGGGTCCCGCTGGGCGGTGCGCTGCTCCTGGCCGCACTCGTCGTCGCCGGCGGCATGCGGCTACGACGGACCGCCTGGGGCATGGGCATTCTCGGCGGCCTCGTCATGTGCGCCGCCTTCCTCAGCCTCTGACCAGGCTTCCTGCGCCTCTGACCGGGCTTCCTGCGCCGCTGCTCGGGCTTCGCGCGCCGCTGCTCGGGCTTCGCGCGCCGCTGCCCGGGCTTCGCGCGCCGCTGCCCGGGCTTCCCGCGTCGCTGCCCAGGCGTCGTGAGCTTCTGCCCAGGCGTGGTGCCGGGCACGTGGTGTCCGCTTCCGCGGTGCGCCACTCCCCTTCGGCAGAGCCGGAGCCGGAGCCGCAGCCTGAGCCGGAGCCGGCGCCGGAGCTGCGGACAGTGGGCCTTGCTGAGCGGGCTGCGGACAGTGGGCCTTGCTGAGTGGGCTGCGGGCAACGGGCTGGTGACAGCGGAGGACGGACGGCCGGGCTGCGGACAGCGGGCTTGCGGGGGCCGGGCCCTTGCGGGAGCGGCGTGGACGGACTCCTCGTGGGCCGCGTCGCCCGCAGACCGTCAAACCTGTCCCTGACCGTGTCCTGCGACCTGAGCCCTGCAAGCCGTATTCCGCAACCCGTGTTCCGCAACCCGTGTTCCGCAACCCGTGTTTCCAAGCCGTGTTCGGCAACCCGTGTCCCGTCACCGAGTGGTGGCGTGGCCGGTACCGCGGCAGGTCCGTAGCCATCAGGAGTTGTATGTGGTCTGCGCCCGCTCCAGGCCCTCGGTGATCAGTGCCTCCACCGCGTCCGCGGCACGGTCCACGAAGTAGTCCAGCTCGCGGCGTTCCGCACCCGAGAAGTCCTTCAGGACGAAGTCCGCCACCTGCATCCTGCCCGGCGGGCGCCCGATGCCGAACCGCACCCGGTGGTAGTCCGGGCCCATGGCCTTCGTCATCGACTTCAGGCCGTTGTGCCCGTTGTCACCGCCGCCCAGCTTGAGCCGGAGCACGCCGTAGTCGATGTCCAACTCGTCGTGCACCGCCACGATGTTGGCCACCGGCACCTTGTAGAAGTCGCGCAGCGCCGTCGCCGGCCCGCCCGAGAGGTTCATGTACGACGAGGGCTTGGCCACGACCACCCTGCGGCTCCCCGGCCCCGGGGCACCGAGCCGGCCCTCCACCACCTGGGCCCGCGACTTGTGCGCCTTGAACCGGGCGCCCATCCGCTGCGCCAGCAGGTCGGCGACCATGAACCCGACGTTGTGCCGGTTGTTCGCGTACTCCGGCCCCGGATTGCCAAGCCCCAGAACCAGCCAGGGGTCCGTCGACTCCGCCATCACTCACTCTCCTCGTCCGTCCGGCAACCGCCACCACGAGCGCCGCGGCAACCCGGCAACCACTGCGTGCCGGGACATTCTCAGGCGCCGGAACAACTCCGGGCGCCGGGACAACCCCAGCCCGTCGGGGCGGCGGCAGGCGGTTGGGGCGGTCGCGTCGCCTCGGCGCGGCCGGGTCCGTCTCCGTCCCGTTCGCGGGGGCCCGCACACGACCGCTGCCCCGCACCCGAAGGCGCGGGGCAGCGGACGACTTACCACCGGTCATCGCGGGACAGGCGCACAGAACGCCCTACCCGGTCCACCGGTGACGGCGGCCTGCCGGCCGCCGTCGGCACCGGAGACCCGGCGCCTGAAGTCCGGAGGATCAGGCCTCCGAGGACTCCTCGCCCTCGGCAGCGGTCTCCTCGCCGGCCTCGGCGGCGGCCTCGGCACCCTCGGCCTCGGTCTCCTCAGCCTCGGTGGGCTCCTCGGCCTGCGCGGCGACGACCTGCAGGACGGTCACGTCCTCCTCGACGGCCAGCGACACGCCCGAGGGCAGCTTGACGTCCTTGGCCAGAACGGAGTGGCCGGCCTCGGCGCCCTCGACGTTGACCGTGACGTTCTCCGGCAGGTGCGTGGCCTCGGCCTCGACCGGCAGGGCGTTCAGGGTGTGCTCGAGCAGGTTGCCGCCCGGGGCGAGGTCGCCCTCGACGACGATCGGCACCTCGACGGTGACCTTCTCGCCGCGCTTGACGGCCAGCAGGTCGACGTGGACCAGGAACTGCCGGATGTACTCGCGCTGCACGTCCTTGGGGAGGACCAGCTGCGACTTGCCGTCCACCGTCAGACGGATGAGGACGTTGGGGATCTTCAGGGCCATCATCAGGGCGTGGCTGTCGATCGCCACGTGCTGCGGCTCCGCGCCGTGACCGTAGATGACCGCCGGAACCTTGGACTCGCGACGCAGACGGCGGGCGGCGCCCTTGCCGAAGTCGGTCCTGATCTCGGCGTCGAGCTTGTACTCAGCCATGACTGCACTCCTCGTGATCTGTACGGAAACTGACCAGTCACCCGGCCCACGACAGACCTGCTACGAAGAGCGCGTCGATAACGGAGCCCCGCACACACGGGTGCGGCCTCCCTCGCCGAGCAACTCTGGGAGTCTACCCGGCGGGGAGGCCGCGTCCGAAATCGATCACCGCACGGTGGAGCGAGGTGGGGCCGGGCCAGGGGAGGCCTGGCCGACCGGAGAGGTCAGGCCGGTGGATCGGCCGGGCCTCACGGGGAGGTCAGGCCTGCTCCTCGAAGAGGCTCGTCACCGAACCGTCCTCGAAGACCTCCTGGATCGCCCGCGCGATCGTCGGCGCCATCGACAGCACCGTGATCTTGTCCAGCTCGAGCTCGCCCGGGGTGGGCAGGGTGTTGGTGAAGACGAACTCCGAGACCTTGGAGTTCTTCAGGCGGTCGGCCGCGGGGCCGGAGAGGATGCCGTGCGTGGCCGTGACGATGACGTCGGCAGCCCCGTTGGCGAACAGCGCGTCCGCCGCCGCGCAGATGGTGCCGCCGGTGTCGATCATGTCGTCGACCAGGACGCACACCCGGTCCTTCACGTCACCGACGACCTCGTGGACGGTCACCTGGTTGGCGACGTCCTTGTCGCGGCGCTTGTGCACGATGGCCAGCGGGGCGTCCAGGCGGTCGCACCAGCGGTCCGCCACCCGCACCCGGCCGGCGTCGGGGGAGACGACCGTCAGCTTCTCGCGGTCGACCTTCGCGCCCACGTAGTCCGCGAGGACCGGCAGCGCGAAGAGGTGGTCCACCGGGCCGTCGAAGAAACCCTGGATCTGGTCGGTGTGCAGGTCGACCGTGACGATGCGGTCGGCGCCCGCGCACTTGAGCAGGTCCGCGACCAGGCGCGCCGAGATCGGCTCCCGGCCGCGGTGCTTCTTGTCCTGCCGGGCGTAGCCGTAGGAGGGGATGACCACGGTGATGCTCCGGGCCGAGGCCCGCTTGAGAGCATCGAGCATGATCAACTGCTCCATGATCCACTTGTTGATCGGAGCGGTGTGGCTCTGCATGAGGAAGCAGTCCGCGCCGCGGGCCGACTCCTGGTAGCGGACGTAGATCTCACCGTTGGCGAAGTCGAACGCCTTCGTCGGGACCAGGCCGACACCGAGCTGGTGCGCGACCTCCTCGGCCAGCTCGGGGTGGGCGCGGCCGGAGAAGAGCATCAGCTTCTTCTCGCCGGTCGTCTTGATCCCGGTCACAGCAAATCTCCTCGAATCCCTGTTTGCGTGCGTTTCTCACGGTACGCCGGGCCCGGCGTACTCCTTCGCACGGTCAGTGCTCGCCCGACGGCTCCACGCCGTCCCGGGTGGCGGAAGCAGCCTTGGCGGCAGCGCTTCCGGGACGCTTACGAGCGACCCAACCCTCGATGTTCCGCTGCTGGCCGCGCGCGACCGCCAGCGAACCCGGGGGCACGTCCTTGGTGATGACCGAGCCGGCCGCGGTGTACGCGCCGTCCCCGACCGTGACGGGCGCCACGAACATGTTGTCCGAGCCCGTCCTGCAGTGGGATCCGACCGTCGTGTGGTGCTTGGTCTCGCCGTCGTAGTTCACGAAGACGCTCGCCGCTCCGATGTTGGTGTACTCACCAATGGTCGCATCCCCGACATAGGAGAGATGCGGCACCTTGGTGCCCTCGCCCACGGAGGCGTTCTTCATCTCCACGTAGGTGCCGGCCTTGGCCTTCTGGCCCAGCTCGGTACCGGGGCGCAGGTAGGCGTACGGGCCGACGCTGGCGCCCGCACCGATCCTGGCGCCCTGGGTGACGGAGAAGGCGACCTCCGCGCCCGCGCCGACCACGGTGTCGGTCAGCCGCGAGTGGGGCCCCACCTCGGCGCCCTCGGCGAGTGAGGTGGCCCCCATGAGCTCGGTCCCCGGGTGCACCACCGTGTCGGGAGCGAACGTCACCGTCACGTCGACCCAGGTCGTCGCCGGGTCCACCACGGTGACCCCGGCGAGCATCGCCTCGTGCAGCAACCGGTCGTTCAGCATGCGCCGGGCCTGGGCGAGCTGCACGCGGTTGTTGATGCCGGCGATCTCCCGGTGGTCGGCGGCGACGGCCGCGCCCACCCGGTGACCGGCCTCACGCACGATGCCGAGCACGTCGGTGAGGTACTCCTCGCCCTGGCTGTTGTCGGTGCGCACCTTGCCGAGTGCCTCGATCAGCAGCTTCGCGTCGAAGGCGAACACCCCGGAGTTGATCTCCCGGATCGCCCGCTGCTCCTCGCTCGCGTCCTTGTGCTCGACGATCTCGCGCACGGCGCCGTCCGGGGTCCGGACGATGCGCCCGTAGCCCGTGGCGTCCGGCATCTCGGCGGAGAGCACCGTGACGGCGTTCTTGTCGTTCTCGTGCACCGAGGCGAGGTGCTGCAGGGTCTCCCCGGTGAGCAGGGGCGTGTCGCCGCACACCACGACGACGGTGCCGTCGAGGTGGACACCGTCGCCCGCCAGCTGCTCCAGCCCGGTGCGGACGGCGTGGCCGGTGCCGTTCTGCTCGTGCTGGACAGCGGTGCGGGCGGCGGGATCGATGCTCTGGAGGTGGGCGGTGACCTGTTCCCGCGCGTGACCCACCACTACGACGAGGTGCTCGGGGCCCAGCTCTCGGGCCGCGCTGAGGACGTGGCCCACGAGGGACCGGCCGCACAGGGTGTGCAGGACCTTGGGTGTCGCCGACTTCATGCGGGTGCCCTCACCCGCTGCGAGAACGACGACGGCTGCCGGGCGTTTGGCGCTCACGGAGGTGCCCTTCGGCTTCTTGGCTACGGGGAGGCTTCACCCGAAGGATACCGGGGGGACTTCTGTGCGACATGCGGGACGGGTGTGAGGTCGTCCATGGCGGTCGGGGATGCCCCCGAGAGGCCGGAACACTCGACCCGGAAAGTGAGGCGGTGGCTCCCCTGCCAGGACTCGAACCTGGAACAAAGCATCCAAAGTGCCTCGTGTTGCCGATTACACCACAGGGGACCGCAGGGGAGACCGGGCTGCGCACAGCCCCGGCCTGCCTCACCTGGCACCCAACACTATGCCGTACCACCGGCCTTCGATGCGACGGTCCGGCCGGAAGCGAGTGGTCAGGGGAGCCCCACCGCCCTTCGGCGGGCGGTTCGGGGGGCGCTGCGGAGGGGGCCGGGCGTTTCGGGGAGCGCTGCGGGACGGGGGTGCGCACCGGGTTCGGGTCGGCCACCCGGTACCGGCGCGGCCCGGCCTCGGGCTGGGGCGCGGTGACGGGTGCCGGCGCCGAGGGCGTGGTGCGCGGACGGAGGGAGGAGGTGCTTCGTGTGGAGGTCATGACGGGATCGTCGCCCGCCGGAAGGCCCTCGCGCATCGAAAACACGGTCGATTCACCAGTTCGAGCGAACGTTCGTTCGTTGCGGTGTGTGTGGTGAGGGCCTTGGGGATTACTGGTCCTGCACCCGCACACACCGAGTCGGGGGATCAACGGTTTCCGTAGGGTGGTGGACATGAAGGGCACGGGGGAGAGCGGTGGTACGGCGGTGGCACGAGGGGCGCCCGGGGCATCCGGGGCGGGACCCTGGTGGTGGCCGCGGCGCCGCTCAGCAGTCTTCGACATCCTGCTGGCGCTGGTCTCGATGGCGGAGTGCGCCAGTGAGGGGAGGGACTTCGCACGGGACGCCGGCATACCGACGGCTTCAGGCGTGGCACTCGGCCTCGTGGTCGGCTCGGTCCTGCTGCTGCGGCGGCGCTGGCCCGTGGCGGTGGTCCTGGTCTCGGTTGCGGTCACACCCGCGGAGATGGGTTTCCTGCTGGGAATCGCCGGCCTCTACTCGCTGGCGACCTCGGACATACCGCGCAGCACCACGGCCACGCTGGCCGGCATGTCCATCGTGGGCACACTGGTCGTGACCTACCTCAAGCTCCGGTCGGAGATCGCCTCCGACCCCGACTTCGACCCACCGCTGCTCTTCGTCCCCGGTGTCTCGCTGGCGATGGGGCTGGTGCTCACGGCACCTCCGGTCCTGCTCGGCCTGTACGTCAGGGCCCGGCGCCGCCTGGTGGAGAGCCTGCGCGACCGTGCCGACGGCCTGGAGCGGGAACTCTCGCTGCTGGCCGACCGGGCGGAGGAGCGCGCCGAGTGGGCCCGCAACGAGGAGCGGGCACGCATAGCCCGCGAGATGCACGACGTGGTGGCGCACCGCGTCAGCCTGATGGTGGTGCACGCCGCCGCGCTGCGGGCCGTCGTGAGCCGGGACCCGGAGGCGGCCTCACGCAACGCCGAGCTCGTGGGCGACATGGGGCGCCAGGCCCTGACGGAGCTGCGCGAGATGCTGGGGGTGCTGCGGTCCTCCCCGGCCGACCGCGAGGCAGCCGGGGCCGAACGGCTGGCAGCGATGGTCTCCGGGGCGGAGACGAGCACACGCGGCGCGGCGGGCGGGAGCCGTCCGGCGGCCGACGCCGACCCTCGCCCCGGCGCGGATCAGTCCGGGAGCAGCGCCCCGGGCTCCCGCGGGCCGGCGCCGCGGGGTGTGACGCCGGCAGGCCAGGTCCCCGCTCCACGGCGCAGCCCCCGGGACCAGCCGGCAGCGCCCTCGCGCCCTGGCGCCGGGTGGCAGTCGCGTGCGGTGGACGGTGACGCCGACGGGCCACACCTGTCCGGGCTGGAGGATCTGGTCGAGCAGTCCCGTGCGGCCGGTATGACCGTCGAGCTGTCGGTCGACGGGAAGAGCGACGCCTACGGGCGGGGTGTGGAACAGACGGCCTTCCGCGTGGTGCAGGAGGCGCTGACCAACGTCCACAAGCACGCACCGGGGGCCCGGACACGGGTACGGGTGGCACACCGTGAGGGTGAGCTGGCCATCCAGGTGGAGAACGGCCCCTCGAACGGTGCGGCCTCCGACGCCGGTCTGCCGAGTGGGGGCAACGGCCTCCTGGGGATGCGGGAGCGTGTGGCCTCGCTGGGAGGGGTGTTCGTCTCCGGCGTGACGGAGGCCGGGGGGTTCCGGGTCTCGGCGGTGTTGCCGGCGGTGGGGATGACGGCCTGAGGAGTCCCGACGCGCGGCCGGCTGGGGACGGCCGACGCGCCAGGACCCGGATCGCTGAGCGAGCACCCAGGGAGCGGAACAGGGCCTTCAGGGGAGGGAGACGGTCAGCCGGGTGGGCTGGTTGCCGAGGATCAGGGTGGCGAGCGCCTGGTCGAGGGTGGCGCCGAGGAACCAGTCGCCGCTGTGGTCGAGGCTGTAGACCCGTCCCTCGCCGTCGATGGTGAGGACGGCTCCGCTGTCGTCCTCACCTCCCAGGGGCGCCATCTCGGTACCGAGGGCGTGCCCCAGGTCGCCGAGAGTGCGTGCCAGGTGGAGACCGCGGAGGGGGTCGAGGGTGAACGTGACGGGTGCGAGCTGCCGACCGGGAGCGCTGGGGGTGACGGTGAGGCCGCCGAACTCCGCCCATGCCTCCACGGCGCCCGCGAAGACGGCGTGCCGGTGGCCGCCGGGCGAGCTGTGGGCTCGGAGGGCGTCGGCCCAGTGCTCGGTCTGCCTTATGTCCCAGCGGCCCGGCTCCCAGCCGGCCGCACGCAGAGTGGCGTCGACGGCGACGGGAAACCTGGTGGCCTCCCGCTGGTGAGCGGGGCTGCTCGTACCGAGTGACGGCGGGGGCGGCGCCCCGTCGCCGGGCGGGGTCGGGGAGGGCACGCGCCCGGTGGACCTCGGGCGCGGAGCGTGCGGGCGTCCCGGGGAGGCAGGTCGGCCGCCAGGGGGCATGTCGGGTGGCGTCATGGTCAGCGTTCAGTCGGCGGGTGTGATGAGTGGTCGGCGGGTGTGAGGAGTGGTCGGCGCCCGGAGGCGCGGGGGAGGGGCAACGGTCCGGGGTGGTCCGCCGGTCAGTCGGGTGTGGCGGCGTCGGGGGCTGCGGGTGCGACGGGGGTGACGTTGAAGTGCGCGAGGAGCGCATCGCAGGAGGTGCAGGGGGTGGCGTAGGTGCCGTGCGCGGGGTCACCGTCCTCCCGGATGTGCCGAGTGGTGATCTTGGCGTGGCGGAACGCCCGTCGGGCTTCGCCGGTGGTGAGCGGTTTGCGGGCGGCGCGCTTGCTGCGCGAGCTGTCCACGGTGCTCAGGTGCCGGGAGAGGAGCACGGCCTCGGGGCACCGTCCGGTGAAGCGGTGCCGGCGCTCCGTCGCCAGCGCGTCCAGGAAGTCCTGGATCAGGGGGTGGTGGGCGGGCGGCTGCTCCCCGCGGCTTGCGGTGCAGGTGAGCGTGGTGCCGCGTACCGAGAGCGCAGCCGCGGTGGTGGGGAGGATGCCGTCGCGGCGGTGGCGGAGTACCGGCGTCTCCGTGGCGGGGGAGGCGCTCCACTGGACCCGGGGGTCGTCGGAACGGGTGGCCGGCTCCGGTGCGCTGTCCGCGCCATGGGGCGCGACGGCAGCAGAACGCGTGCCGGCCTCGCCGCGGCGGACGCGGCGCGACTCGGCTTCGGCGCCAGGTGCCTCCGTGCCGGACGAAGTGGTGGGTCGTGTAGTGGTGCTCATTGGGCTGCCGTTCCTCCCCGTGGCCCGGATTGCGGTGTCCCGCTGACTAACGGGGGTGATCAGCCTGCCAAATGGCGCGGCTGTTGGGGAAGTCGGGTGTGCTGTCCGGAATGTCGTTCTGTTGTGCTGGGGGTCAGGTTGGGGGAGTCGTCGCCGGACGGGCACGGAAGCGAAACCCCGGCTCCCCGGCTCCCACTGCGTCGGGCACTCCCCCGGGAACGCTCGGAGCGCCACAGGGGCCACAGCGCCACAGCGCCACAGCGTCTTCGTGTCAGCAGGCCAGAGCTAGAGCACCTCGGACCGAAGGCTTGCGGACCTCCGGTTCGCAGACCCACGGCTCGCAGCCTCATGACTTACGGACTGACGACTTGCGGACTTGCGGACTTGCGACTCAGGGGCCCACGACTCGCAGACTCACGACTGACGGACTCACGACTGACGGGCCCGCGGCCGGCCGGCGAGGTCCGCACACGGGGTCGGGCACGCGGTGTCGGCACGCGGTGTCGGCACACGAGGTCCGCACACGGGACCGGTGCCCGGGGCCGGCAGGCGAGGTCCATACACGGGACCGGTGCACGAGGGTGGCTCCCGGGGCCGGTTCGCGCACGTGGTGCGGGCGCCGGTTCGTGGTGCCGATCGTGGTATCGGTTCGCGGGCCGGTTGGTGAGGCCCTGTCGGTGTTCCGTCGGGTCGGGGTGTGGTGCCCGGCGGGGGCCCGGGTGGTCCGCAGGCGGGGCGTCGGCCGTGGTGACGGACGGCATAGGCTTGGGGTGAGTAGCCGGTTCCAAGCAGGGGGCAAGTGCCATGACGACAGGTGGTCTCGGGCTGGAAGGGGCTTCCGGTCCCCGGGCTGACGGGCGTGCCACGCCGCCGAACACGGCCTACGCAGGGCAGGTCGTGCACTTCCCCGACCCGGTACGTGCCGCACGGCACCCGGCGGGAGTGTGGGTGGACGAGGACGGGTACCCCGACTTCTCCCCCTACGCGCGGGCCGCGGTGGAGATCGCCGCCCCTCCCGAGGGCTTCGGGGTGGACGAGTTGCGGCTCACCGACTTCGTCTCGGCCAATGCCGCCCAGTACGGCGAAGGACACGAACTCTGGGCAGAAGGCTCCTCGGTGGCCACGCCCCACGGCTGGACCTGGCACCACAAGGCGTTCACGCGCCGGCTCGAACTCGTGCCCGTCGAGGTGAAGGCGCTGCTGCGGCACCACGGTGGGCTGACCACGTCCCGTCCGGACCAGGAGAAGCTCGGGACGCGGCCGTTGCAGGAGACCCGGCCGGCACACTTCGCCGTACCGCCCCGGGAGACCGCGGTCTCCGAGGAGCAGGTGGTCGACGCCGAGGAGAAGCTGGGCTACCGGTTGCCCGGCGCCTACCGGGCCTTCCTGAAGGCGGCCGGCGGCTGCGCCCCGGTGGGGGTGGCCCTCGACGCCGAGCTGGGACTTCTGGTGGACCAGCCGTTTTTCACCGTGCGGGACGACGCGGCCCTCAACGACCTCGTCTACGTCAACAAGTGCCTGCGCGACCACCTCTCCAAGGACTACCTCGGGGTGACCTTCGTCCAGGGCGGCGTCATCGCCGTCAAGGTAAGGGGCGAGGACCGGGGGACGGTGTGGTTCGCCGCCTACGACGACGCCCGGGACCGGGACGGCCTGGACGTCCAGCAACGGATGACCGGTCTGCTCAGGCCCTGCGGAGCGGACTTCGACGATTTCCTGCTGCGGTTGGCCGGCGATCCGCCGGAGTTGGAGACGGTGGCGAACCTGATGGTGGACGGTGGCTTCGCGCAGGCCGTTCCGGTGGAGGGGTGAGGCGCGGTGGTGACGTTCGCGCAGGCGCAGGAGCGCGCTGAGGGCTGGGCCAACGGCGGTGTGCCCGCACAGCAGCACCGTGAGGTGCGGGTGCGGGAGTTCGACCTGGGCTTCGTCGCCTGGTCGGAGGACCGTGCGGGCGGCCCCACGACCGACGGCGGCCGGACCCGCCTGGTGATCGCCCGGGACAGCGGAGAGACGACGCTGTGGCCGGGGCTCCCGGTGGGCGAGGTGATCCGCCGGTACACCGAGGAGTACGGTGCGGCTCCGGTGGCGCCGGTGGCCCCCGCGCCGCAGCAGCGTGTGGACCTCAACGCCACGTCCTTCCTGCTGACGCCCCCCGACTGGCTCCAGGAAGCGGCGGACGCGATGGGCGTCCCCGACCACAGGACCCCCTCCCCGGCCACACCGGCCCCGGCAGCCCCACCACCCTCTGCCGCCACGGCTCCCACGGCCTCGTCGGCTGTCCCCGGGCCGCCGGCTCCGAGCACCCACGGTCCGGCCGGCGTGCCCGCGGCTTCCGTGGCCGAGGAACCCTCGCTCACCGTGTCCGCTCCGCCGCTGGTGGGCTCGGACGAGGACGATCGCGGTCAGGCGGCGCAGCAGAGCCGGCCGGATGCGAAGACGGAACTGCTGCGCAGGGGTGAAGTGCTGCCGCCCACGCGGGTGGCTCCCACCGCCGACGCCTCCTCGCCCACTGCCGGAGCCCCGGCAGGCGGAAGCCCTACGGGGGGAATCGCCGCTGGCGGCACCCCTGCCGGCGGCACCCCCGCCGGCGGAGGCTCCACTGGTGGTGGGCTGGTCGACCTGCCGCCGCCCACCGGTCCCGCCGTGGCCGACCTGCCGCCGCCGTTCGCCGTGCCGCCCGGGCCCGCCCCCGCGGAGGGGGCTCCGGCCCCGGGGCCGTCCGCCTTCCCGGGACCGGCCTCGTCCGGTGGCGTTCCCTCCAGCGGCAGTGCCTTCAGCGCCGGTGCTTCCAGTGGCGTGGCTTCCGGTTACGTCCCGACCCAGATGGTCTCGCAGGTCGAACTCGGCGAGCAGGACGGGCCGCAGAGTCGTGACAGCGGTCACGCGGTACCGGGTCCGGGGGCGTCCGGAGCGGAGCAGGGCGGAGCCCAGACACCGGCTCCGTCCGGTGGCGCGCAGCCGGGCGGGGTGCACGCGGCGGCCACGATGCTGGCCGACGGGTCGGCGCTGCCGGGCAACGTCGCGGCAGCAGGCCGTGGCGGTGGACAGGCCGGTGGGCCGGGTGTGCCCCCGCCGCCGCCTCCGCCTCCGAACGCTCCCCGGTCCGCTGGCGGTCAGGAGGCGCGTGGGGCCACGGCCCGAGCCGGTGGACCGCCGCCCCCGCCGCCGCCTCCTCCGCAGGTGCCCGGCCCGAACGGCGTCCCTGCGGCAGCGCCGGCGCCGCCCGGACCGGTGGGGGGCGCCGGCACGCCTGCCGGGAACGGTCCTTCCTCGGGCGGGGTCCATGCGGCGGCGACCATGCTCGCCGACGGCGCGGCGTTGGCCGGTGCCGGCGGACCAGGGGGAGGCCCTGCCGCCGGACCGCCCGGGCCGCCCGGCCCGGTGCCGGCGCATGGCGCCTCCGGCTTCCCGCCGCCCCCGGCACCACAGCCCCAGGCCGGCCACCCCCAGGCTCCCCAGCCTTCGGTCCCGCAGGCGCCCCACCCGCCCCAGATGCCCCAGACACCAGGGCAGCCGACGGTGGGCCCGGGGTACATGGCGGTGCTCAGTTACCGTGCGCCGGACGGGTCGGAGCAGAAGATCGTGCGGAGGTCTGCGCCCGGCACCCCGCACCCCGAGTGGCAGTTGCTGCACGAGCTGCGGACGATGAACGTTCCTCCGCAGCAGGTGGTGGAGCTGCACACCGAACTCGAGTCGTGTGACCTGCCCGGCGGTTACTGCGCCCGCATGGTGCGGGAGACGTGGCCCCAGGTACGGATCAGCCACACCGCCCCCTACGGCTCGGACCACGCCTCGCGGCAGCGCGGGGTGCAGCACCTGCTGGAGCACCAGGGGGAGCTGCACCAGGTCGCCGACGGCCCGGCACGACCGGCCCCGGTGCGGGTACCGCTGCCGCACCCGTCCCAGGTGCCGCCGATCCCGCCGGTGCCCGTCCAGGCGCTGGGCCCGGAACTCGACCACGCATTCGGGCGGTCGGTGTTCCGTTTCGACCAGCGGGCCGTGTCGCGGCAGGGGGTCCCGGACATCGTCGCCCAGACCCTGGTGTGGGCCGGGCTTCCGGTCGACTTCGGGCCGTTCTTCTGGGCGCAGGCGCAGCCTCAGCGCCCGGTGCCGACCCTGGCCGAACTGGCGGCGGAACGCGGTGTGCAGCCGGCTGCCGACGCGGGTTCGTACCTGGTCATGGGCAACGACTTCGGGCGCCAGATCTGCGTGCAGTACGGCACGGCGCACATCGTCGCGGTTCCGCTGCACGCCGGGCCGGGCGGCGGTCCGGCACCGGCCCAGTTCGTCAACAGCGGACTGCCCGAGTTCGTCCGCTGCCTGGCGATGCTGGGCCGCATGTGGCGACTGCGGGTGGGACTCACGCCGGAGCAGGCGGGCCGCTGGACGGTCGACTTCCAGGCCCAGTTGGTCGCCCTCGACCCGGCTGCCCTGAGCACACCCGAGACCTGGTGGGCGATGCTGCTGGAACAGATGTGGGACGGACTGCTCTGAACCGTCTCGGGTGAACCCCGCCTCGCCAGGACTCCCCGCTTCAGGCTCCCCTGGTCGGGCCTCACCTCGGCGGCGAAGTACGGGCATGCGGCGAGGCGTGCGTGCCCCCCACGGCCCGGCGGCCGGGCTCGAACGAGCCGACCGCCGGGGCCGTCTTCCGTGTGCCCTGCCTGCCCTTCCTTCCCTGCCTGCCCCTGCGGCCCGCTTGCCTGCCCCTGCGCGCGCTTGACCGCCCGGTTCTCTCCTTCGACCCCGTCCCCACCCTGCGCCCTTCTGCCTTCCCGGCCTACTGACCTCCTGACGCGCCGGCCTCGCCTTTTCCGACTTCGCCTTTTCCGGCTTCGCCGTTTCCCGGTCTCGCCGTTTCCCGGTCTCGCAGTCGTCCGGTCTCGCCGTTCTCCTGCGTCCGCCGCTCTGTGCCCCTTCCGCCCCGACCGGGCCGACGTCCCGTCGGGGGCTCGCCCCGTGGCGTCGCGCCGGGTTCCGTTCCGTCGGGTTCCTGGCACGTCGCACTCTTCGTCTGCGGGACAAATAACGCATTCTTGGAGGGGTAAGTGTTCCGGAGCCGTGTTCGCCCGGGCGTGGGAGAGGTCGTAAGTGATGAGTGGTGCATCGATGTCGCCGTACGGGTTCGAGACGGTACGGGGACGTGGGTACCACCCGGCGGAGGTGGACCGCCGGGTGGAGGGGTTGATGGCCGATCGCGACTCCTGTTGGGAGCGGGCCGGCCGGCTCGCCGCGACGGTGGAACAGGCGACGGCGGAACTGGACGAGCTGCGCGCCTACGTGGCCCAGCTGCCGCCGCAGACCTACGAGTCGCTCGGCGAGCAGGCCCGACTCATCCTCACCACCGCCGAGTCGGAGGCCGAACGGCTGCGGGAGACGGCGCGCGAGGCAGCCGAGGGGGAGACCGAAGCTGCGGACCGGTTCGCGCGGGAGACCGGGGAGGCCGCTCGCAGGGAGGCGGGGGCGCTCCGCGCGGACACCGAGGAGGCCGCCCAGCGCCGCGTCGCCGACGCCCGAGCGGAGGGCGACCGGGTGCTGGCGGAAGCCCGGGAGGACGCCGCCCGCCAGCGGCAGGAGGCGGTGGAGGCGTGGGAGGACACCCGTCGACGGTGCGCCGAGCTTCTGCGGGAGGTGGAGCAGGACGAGGCAGCGCGCACGGAGGAGGCCGCACGCCGGGAAGCCGCGGCGGAGGCGGCCCTCGAAGCGCGGATCGCCGCCATGGAGGAGCGGGAGCGTGCGGTGTGGGCCGAGGCGGAGCGGCTGTATGCACGGGCTGAGGAGGAGGCGCGTCACCGGCAGGAGGATGCGGAGGCGCGCGGGGAGGACCTGTTGCGTCAGGCGCGTGCGGAGGTCGAGCGCATCGAGCGGGTCACCGAGCGGGTGCTGCGCGAGCACGAGGACCGGAGCGAGGAGCTGCGGACGCACATGGCCCACGTCCGCGACACCCTCGCCGCCCTGACAGGGCGGGCCCCCGCGATCGAGCCCGAGGAGACCGGACGGCCCGGCGCCCCGGTTCCTGCCCTGGCGGACACTCCGCCCCCTCAGCT
The DNA here is from genome assembly GCF_042733155.1 of Streptomyces sp. NPDC059740. Classification (NCBI taxonomy): domain Bacteria; kingdom Bacillati; phylum Actinomycetota; class Actinomycetes; order Kitasatosporales; family Streptomycetaceae; genus Streptomyces; species Streptomyces sp. NPDC059740. Next base: position 23,388 of record NZ_JBHWGP010000025.1, read on the forward strand.
TCCTGCTGCCTCGGAAACGGCTGGTGTCGAGAACGGGAGCCACCCGACGAACGAAGCCCTGGCCGGGAACAGCGACGGCGACCGCGACGGCGACACCGGCAGCGCCGAGACCCCGGCTGGCTCCGGCGACGGCGCCGAGGCCCCGGCCGGGATCGGATACAGCACCGGTGACGCAGAGCGCGCCGACAGCGAGGCGCCCACCGACATCGAGGCGCCCACCGGCAACGAGGCGCACACGGACAGTAAGGCGCACACGGACAGTGAGGCCCGCGCCGGTGGCGAGGACCGCACCGGCGACACGGCACAGGCCGGGCGCGAAGCCCGCGAGGAGGCTGTCTTCCGCGTCGAGGACACCCCCCGGCGCGAGGACGCCTTCGGGAGCGAGGGCACGATCCCGGCGCAGACGACAGAGGCACCAGAGAAGGCAGCGCAGTCCGAGTCGGCAGCGCGGTCCGAGTCGGCAGCGCCGCCGGAGTCGGTGGCGTCGTCCGAGACGGCAGCGTCCCCGGCGGACGCAGCAGCCCCGGCGGGCGCAGCGTCCCCGGCGGACGCAGCAGCCCCAGGGGCGGAGCCGTCAGCCGCGGTGGCGGGGGCGTCGGAGCCCTCGGAGCCCTCGGGGTCGTCGGAGCTGTCGGAGGTGTCCTCGCGTCCGGGTGTCCCCGCAGCGCGCTCGGTGAGTGACGTGCGTCGTCCGGTCGGCGATCCCGACAACGAGGACACGATCGAGACCGGGCTGCCGAGGCTGGCCGGCTGAGAGCCGTCCGCCCCGGACGAGAGGGCATGGCCCGGCCGCTCCCGGACCGTGGTGCCCGCCCGGCCTCCGCCCCGCCCCCGCCCCGCTGCCGTTCCGGCCGGGCGGGGGCGGTGGGCTCGGGCGTAGGCTGGAAGCTCCCGGCCCGTCTTGCGGTGGCCGGCGCCCGTCCTTCGGGGGCGGGTGCCGGTGGCAGTGGGCTCGGGGTGTTCGTGCTGCCCGGGTCGGCGTGACGTCGCCGCGTCCTGGGCGCGCGGTCCGCCGCACCGCATGTCCTCGTCGTATCGCTCCCGGGACGGAAACCTTTACATGAGCCTGACAGGTCTCCTCGACGCCGTCGTACAGGACCCGGCGCTCGCCGAAGCGGTGCAGGCGGCCACCGACGGCCACCGGCCGCACGTCGACGTGGTCGGGCCGCCCGCCGCGCGCCCCTTCACCGTCGCCGCGCTGGCGCGCGAGGCGAAGCGCCCGGTGCTGGCCGTGACCGCCACCGGACGGGAGGCGGAGGACCTCGCGGCGGCGCTGCGCTCGCTGCTGCCGCCCGAGGGCGTGGCGGAGTACCCCTCGTGGGAGACGCTGCCGCACGAGCGGCTCTCGCCGCGCTCGGACACCGTCGGACGCCGGCTGGCGGTGCTGCGGCGGCTGACGCACCCGGACCCGGAGGACCCGGCCACCGGGCCCGTCTCCGTGGTGGTCGCCCCGGTCCGCTCGGTCCTCCAGCCGCAGGTCAAGGGGCTCGGCGACCTCAAGCCGGTGAGTCTGCGCACCGGCGAGAGCGCGGACCTGGCCGAGACCGTCGACGCGCTCGCCGCAGCCGCCTACGCGCGCGTGGAACTCGTCGAGAAGCGCGGTGAGTTCGCGGTGCGCGGCGGCATCCTGGACGTCTTCCCGCCGACCGAGGAGCACCCGCTGCGGGTGGAGTTCTGGGGCGACGACATCGAGGAGATCCGCTACTTCAAGGTCGCCGACCAGCGTTCGCTGGAGGTGGCCGAGCACGGGCTGTGGGCCCCGCCGTGCCGCGAGCTGCTGCTGACCGAGGACGTCAGGGAGCGGGCGGCGGCCCTGGCCGAGCTCCACCCCGAGCTGGGCGAACTGCTGGGCAAGATCGCCGAAGGCATCGCGGTGGAGGGCATGGAGTCCCTCGCCCCCGTCCTCGTCGACGAGATGGAGTTGCTGCTGGACGTGATGCCGGCGGGCGCCATGGCGGTTGTCTGCGACCCCGAGCGGGTCCGTACCCGCGCCGCCGACCTGGTGGCGACCAGCCAGGAGTTCCTCCAGGCCTCCTGGGCGGCGAGCGCGGGCGGCGGCGAGGCGCCGATCGACGTGGGTGCCGCCTCGCTGTGGGGCATCGCCGACGTCCGCGACCACGCCCGGGAGCTGGGCATGCCCTGGTGGTCGGTGAGCCAGTTCGCCGCCGACGCCGCCCGCGACGTGCTGGACGGCGAGGGCGGGGCCGACACCCTCCAGCTCGGCATGCGCGCGCCCGAGTCCTACCGCGGCGACACCCGGCGGGCGCTTGCCGACACCCAGAGCTGGCTGGCCGAGGGGTGGCGCACGGTGTACGTCACCGAGGGCCAGGGCCTCGCCTCCCGGACCGTCGAGGTGCTCGGGGCCGAGAACATCGCCGCCCGCCTCGACCCGGACCTCACCGACCTCGCCCCGTCCGTGGTGCACGTGGCCTGCGGCAGCGTGGAGAACGGCTTCGTCGACGAGGCGCTGAAGCTGGCGGTGCTCACCGAGACCGACCTCTCCGGTCAGCGGGCGGCGGGCCGCGAGGGCCAGCGGATGCCGGCGCGGCGGCGCCGCACCATCGACCCGCTGACGCTGGAGGCGGGCGACTTCATCGTCCACGAGCAGCACGGTGTGGGCCGCTACATCGAGATGGTGCAGCGCACCGTGCAGGGCGCCACCCGCGAGTACCTGCTGGTGGAGTACGCCCCCGCCAAGCGCGGCCAGCCCGGCGACCGGCTCTACATCCCCACCGACCAGCTGGAGCAGGTCACCAAGTACGTCGGTGGCGAGGCACCCACCCTGCACCGGCTCGGCGGCGCCGACTGGACCAAGACCAAGGCGCGTGCCAAGAAGGCCGTCAAGGAGATCGCCGCCGACCTGATCAAGCTGTACTCGGCGCGGATGGCCGCCCCCGGCCACGCCTTCGGGGCCGACACCCCCTGGCAGCGTGAGCTGGAGGACGCCTTCCCCTACGCGGAGACGCCCGACCAGCTCACCACCATCGGCGAGGTCAAGGAGGACATGGAGAAGTCGGTCCCCATGGACCGGCTGATCTGCGGCGACGTCGGCTACGGCAAGACCGAGATCGCGGTGCGCGCCGCGTTCAAGGCGGTGCAGGACGGCAAGCAGGTGGCCGTGCTGGTGCCGACGACGCTGCTGGTGCAGCAGCACTTCGGCACCTTCACCGAGCGCTACGGCCAGTTCCCCGTCAACGTCCGGGCGCTCAGCCGCTTCCAGACCGACACCGAGGCCACCGCCGTGCTGGAGGGCCTCAGGGACGGGTCGGTCGATGTCGTCATCGGCACCCACCGCCTCTTCTCCTCGCAGACGAAGTTCAAGGACCTCGGCCTCGTCATCGTCGACGAGGAGCAGCGCTTCGGCGTCGAGCACAAGGAGCAGCTCAAGAAGCTCCGGGCCAACGTCGACGTGCTGACGATGTCCGCCACGCCCATCCCCCGCACCCTGGAGATGGCGGTCACCGGCATCCGCGAGATGTCGACGATCACCACGCCGCCCGAGGAGCGCCACCCGGTCCTCACCTTCGTCGGCCCCTTCGAGGACAAGCAGATCGGCGCGGCCGTCCGCCGCGAACTGCTCCGCGAGGGCCAGGTGTTCTACATCCACAACCGGGTGGAGTCCATCGACCGGGCCGCGGCCCGGCTCCGCGAGATCGTGCCCGAGGCGCGGATCGCCACCGCCCACGGCCAGATGTCGGAGGCGGCACTGGAGCAGGTCGTCGTCGACTTCTGGGAGAAGAAGTTCGACGTGCTGGTCTCGACCACCATCGTGGAGTCCGGCATCGACATCTCCAACGCCAACACCCTCATCGTCGAGCGCGGCGACAACTTCGGCCTCTCCCAGCTGCACCAGCTCCGCGGCCGGGTGGGCCGGTCCCGCGAACGCGGTTACGCCTACTTCCTGTACCCGCCGGAGAAGCCCCTGACGGAGACCGCCCACGAGCGGCTGGCGACCATCGCCCAGCACACCGAGATGGGCGCCGGCATGTACGTGGCGATGAAGGACCTGGAGATCCGCGGCGCGGGCAACCTGCTGGGCGGGGAGCAGTCCGGGCACATCGCGGGCGTCGGCTTCGACCTGTACGTACGGATGGTCGGCGAGGCGGTTGCCGACTACCGGGCCTCGCTGGAGGGCGGCGTGGAGGAGGAGCCGCCGCTGGAGGTGAAGATCGAGCTGCCGGTCGACGCGCACGTCCCGCACGACTACGCCCCCGGCGAGCGGCTGCGCCTCCAGGCCTACCGGTCGATCGCCGCGGCCTCCACCGAGGAGGACATCCGGGCGGTGCGTGAGGAGCTCACCGACCGCTACGGCAAGCTGCCGGAGCCGGTGGAGAACCTGCTGCTGGTGGCGGGGCTGCGCATGCTGGCCCGCTCCTGCGGCGTGGCCGACATCACCCTGCAGGGCTCCAACATCCGCTTCGCGCCGGTGGAGCTGCGCGAGTCCCAGGAGCTGCGGCTCAAGCGGCTGCACCCGAGGGCGATCATCAAGGCCACCGGCCACCAGGTGCTGGTGCCGCGCCCGACGACCGGGAAGATCGGCGGGAAGCCGCTGGTGGGTCGCGAACTGCTGTCCTGGGTGGGTGAGTTCCTCACCACCGTGGTGGGCGGCTGAGGCGTCGCGTGGGCGGGGGAGCGCCGGGCGCCGGTGCTCCCCACCCCGGACCGGGGGCCGGTCGTGCGCCGACACCCCGGGCGGGTGCCGTGCGCAGTGCCCCTCGGGCCGGGCCCGAGGCCGGGGCCGTGCGCGGGCGCCCCGCGGCCCTGCCGGTCAGTCGCCCGGCGCCCGGTCAGTCGCCCGGCGCCCGGTCGTCGTCCTTCCTTGGGCCGTCGTCCTTCCCTGCGCCGGGGTGCTGCGCGCCGTCCGGCTCCGGCTGACGGTCCAGCACCAGGACCCCGCCCGCTGCCCCCAGCACCTCGTAGTGCGTACCGGGGTGGCGGCGCTCGGCGTCGCGTGCGGCCTGCTCGGTGGAGAGGCCAAGGTGCGTCTCCACCGTGACGTAGTCGGGGGCCAGGCCGCCGGTGGCGCCGATCCAGAACACCCGGGTGCGGCCGGTGAGATGGCTGATGGGACGGATGTCGGACTCCACCGTCGCACCGTCGGGCACCCGCTCCAGCAACCGCGCGGCCGCCTTCGCCCCCTCCGGCACCCGGTAGGCCGCGGCCTCGGTGAGCCGGGCCAGGGGCAGCGTGGTGGTGAGGGCGAGCGCGGCGGCGGCCACCGCGGCGGGCAGGTGCGCGGCGTAGGCGCGCAGCCAGGGCCGGCGCGAGACGTGCGCCCGCGGCAGCGCGTCGGCGAGGGCGAGGGCCACCACGGGCATCAGTACGGCGCTGTAGTGCCAGTCGGTGCCCCAGTAGTGGGGGTCGTGGCCGAGGAAGCGCCATGCCAGGGTGGGCAGCGCCACCAGCAGCAGCGGGGAGCGCAGCGCCAGCAGCCCCGAGGTGGGCAGCAGCGTCCACAGCAGGGTCCGCACCGCGGTGCCCAGGCCGATGCCGGCAGCCGAGGGCCCGCTGCCGCCCAGTTTGCTCCAGTAGTCGTAGGACCCTGCGGTGTTGAAGGCCGGCACCACCACGCCCAGGGTGACCGCGGTCGCCGTCAGCCCGAAGGCGACCAGCGCGATCGCCGACGGCACCGCCTGGCGGCTGCGGACCAGGACCACCGCTCCCACCGCGGCCGCCGTCACGCCGAGGTCCTCCTTCACCAGGACCAGCGGCACGGCCCACAGCACCGCCGCCGTCCACCGCCGCCGCACCACCGCCTCCAGGCTGTGGGCCAGCAGGGGCAGGGCGAAGGCCACCTCGTGGAAGTCGAAGTCGACCGCCCGCTGGAGCCCCCACGACAGCCCGTACGCCAGTCCCAGGGCCAGTCCGCGACGGCGACCCAGCAGGTGGGTGCTCGCCCGCGTCACCGGCACCACCGACCAGGCGAACAGCGCGGCCTGGGCGGTCAGCAGCGTCACCGGTGAGGGCAGCAGCCGGTAGAAGGGGGCCAGGAGGGCCAGCACCGGGCTGAAGTGGTCGCCCAGCAGGTTGGTGCCCGGGCCCTTCAGGTCGGCCACCGGCGCGTGCAGGTGGGCGTAGCCGCGGACGGCCTGCTCGAAGATGCCCAGGTCCCAGGAGATGGTGGCGAACGAGCGGTAACGGCCCACGGACAGCACGGTCCAGGCGACGAAGAGGACTGCCGCCAGCCAGTACGGGTCGCGGCTCGGGCCCCGCAGGAAAGCGGTCCGGGCACGCAGGACGTCCACGACCCGGTGCCTCCCGGCGTGCCTCGTCCCCGCCGCGCGGTGCTGCGGGGCGTCCGGTCCGGCCGCCCGGGGCCCCGGCGGGGCGTGGCGTGGCCGGGGCAGGTGTGTCGCGGCCGTCGGGGCGTCCGCCGGGGGACCGTCGCCTTCCCGGCCGGCCCGGTGCTCGGGCGGACGCGCGGGGGCGGGGACCTCCGGCGGTTGTGGGGGTGGCGCTCCCCGTTCGCCGTCCTCCCGCGCGCCGTCCGCGGTACCGCTGCCCGGGTTCACCGGCTCCACCCCACTCCTGAAAGCCGTTCAGCCGGATGTTCCGCCCTCCGGCCCGGTGAACGGCCGCCCACGCCCTTCGGAGGGGAGACGAGCGTGGAGCGGGCCCTGTTCCCGTGCCCGGCCCAACCGCTGGTGGCGCCCGTCACACGGCGCGTCCGCCCGGCTCCGTACCCGCCCGTCCCGCCGGCCTTGGTGGGCCGCCGGCGCGCAGGTCCTCCGCACACCCCCCACCGGGTGCCCAGGCCGGGCGGCCCGGTCCTATGCTGCGCTGGCGGGGCCGCCGGGCCCCGGGACTTCTGGCCGGGGGTGGCACACGGTGGGGACGGAGAGACGGATGAGGTTTCGAGCCGGGCGGGGGCGTGTCCTTCCGCCGTTCGCCGCACTGCTCGGCGCGGCGCTGCTGCTCGCCGGGTGCAAGGGCGTCGACCTGCCTTCGGACGGTGCCCCCTCCGGTGCGTCCGCCCCGACGTCCGGCGCCGGGCGGGCCGTCAGCCCGCTGGACAATCCGGACGGGACGAAGCCCGGTCTGGCCGCCATCACCTCGGCGGCGGACAGAGCGAAGGCCAGGACTCTGATCGAAAAGGTGGCCACGAAGGGCAGGGGCCCCAGGACGGGTTACGACCGCGACGACTTCGGATATGCGTGGATGGATTCAGCACCGGGGGGCATTCCCTTTGCGCATAACGGGTGTGACTCGCGGAACGATGTGCTGAAGCGCGATGGGGAGAAAGTCCGGTTCCGCGACGGATCGGACTGCGTCGTAGCGTCGATGACGCTGCACGACCCCTATACGGGGAAGACCATCACCTGGACCAAGTCCCGCGCCACGGCAGTCCAGATCGACCACGTGATGCCGCTCTCCTACGACTGGCAGATGGGTGCCGCGCACTGGGACAAGGGCAAGCGCGAGGACATCGCGAACGACCCGCTCAACCTCATTCCGGTGGACGGCCCCACCAACGGTTCCAAGAGCGACTCCGGGCCGGCCTCCTGGCTGCCGCCGAACAAGCAGATCCGCTGCTCCTACTCGGTGCGTGTGGCCCAGGTGTCCGTGAAGTACGACCTGCCGGTCACCTCGCCCGACAAGGCCATGATGCTCAAGCAGTGTGGCTGACCGTGCCGTGACGATGCGGGGATATGCGGTCGACCACGGGTTCGCCGACACGTAGGCTCCGCACCCGTGGCTGATCGCATTGAGCAGATTGTGGCGAAACTTCCGGATCAGAAGAGTGTCACCGGCGTGTGGGAGGTGGCTGAGCGTCACCTCGCGCTGGGAGATGCTGCCTTCCTCGCGGACCTCGGTATCGCCCTTGCCGGCGTGTACGGCTCCGACGCCAGCCGGATCCGGCAGTACGGAAGTGTCTTCGACTATCTGCTCCGGCTGCTGGCCACCACGCCTGGCCCCGACCACGTCGCCGAGGCGTTGCGGCTGGTGTCCGGCACAGAAACCGCCGACTCGGACCTGGACCGTTACGCGGCCTCTCTGCTGGCCTCAAGCCACCCCGTGGAGGAACTGGCCGTGGCGTTCACCGGAGAAGCCTCCGAGGAACTCCGCGCCTGCCTCGTCCACGAACTGGTGCTCAGGGGCGCCGACGTCACGCAGGCTCCGGGGGTTGCAAGATGGGCGATGTCGCCCCACTGGAGCTACCACCCGCTCGGATGGCTGCCGTTGGCGCTGTCCGATGTGGAAGGGCAGCCGGATCTGCCCAGTTACAGCGCCCGCGGCGGCAGCCACTCGATGCCGTACGGCTCGCCGGCCAATGGCGAGGTGCGGGCTGATGCCGGGACGCGTGTGCCGTCGGTCGAGGAAACGACGACCCAAGCCGCCGCCAAGGGCATCGGCACAGCTGTGGCGAACTGGGCCGAGGAGTCGAACGGCCGGATCGAGGCACGGGTCTTCGGTCTGGCCGCTCCCCTGGGGGCCGAGTCCCTACCGGGCATGTTGCTGGGACTCGGTCTGGAATGCCTGAAGGGCGCCGGGAAGAAGAAGACCACCTTCTCGGTCGCGGCCTGCCCGCCGGACCAGGCGTGGAGCGTTCTCTTCGCCGCCGCGTCCACGGGGGGTGCCTACAGCTCCGGCGCACGCGGTGCTTACGGACGGCTGGCCGCCTGGCAGTCCCTGGCGGGTCTCTCCGGTGTTGCCGGCGGTTCCCCGGTGGAGGAGGTCGAGCAACGCGCACGGGAGTGCACCTGGTACGGCTTCGGCGCCGGTACCAAGTGGTTCGAGCACGTGGCCTGGGACATCGGCCTGGCCTCGCTCTCCCCGGAACGTCGACGACTGGCGGTGTTGGCTGCGACGGACACCGATTGAGCATGCCCGCGAACCCGCTGCGGCGAAGTCCTGACCAGGCACTGGTCACGGGGGCGGAACGGACCGCAGGGCACGGCGGAGACCGGCTCGTGCGGTGGTGAGGTCGTCCTCCGCCTCACGCAGTCGGCCGGCGGGGTGGGGGCCGGGTCAGCCCAGCCGCGGCGGGACCCAGTCGTGGTGCCGGAGGACGGTGCGCACGGTGGCGCGGGAGGGAGCCAGCCGCATTGCGGTGTTGCGCAGGGCGACGGCCCACGGACGGGAGAGCTGCTGGCCCAGCCGCCCGGCCTGCCGGGCGGCGCGTGCCACTTGCTGGCTGCGTGGCCGGCGCTCGGCGTCGTACCGGACGAGCGCGGCGTCGACGGTGGGGCCGGCGGCGAGCGAGGCGGCCAGCGTGACCGCGTCCTCCAGGGCCTGGCAGGCGCCCTGCCCCAGGTGGGGGGTCATCGCGTGCGCGGCGTCACCGAGCAGCGCGATCCGGCCGGCCGTGTACGAGGGCAGCGGCGTGCGGAGTTCGTGGACGTCGTGGTGGAGCACCGCCTCGGCAGGCACCGCGTCGAGCAGGGCCGGGATCGGGTCGTGCCAGTGGTGGAACCGCCGGCGCAGCGCGGCCAGGGGGTCGTCGAACCGCGTCCCGGCGGGCAGGCTGAGGACCGCGTGCCACTCGGCCCGTCCGTCGGGGAAGGCGATGTGCCCGAACTCGGCGCCGTGCCCCCAGGTCAGCTCGAAGTCCGTGGGCAGGTCGACCGGTTCCCCGGTGACGGCGCGCAGGACCGTCGAGCCGCTGTAGACCGGCCCGGGGTGGTCGGGGAAGAGCAGGCCGCGCACCCTGCTGCCGACGCCGTCGGCCGCCACCACCAGATCGGCGTCCAGGGCCGTGTCACCGCAGTCGACGCGGACGGTCCCCGGCCCGGTCTGCCGCACCGCTGCGGCCTCGGAGCCGGTCAGCAGCGTCCCGGCGGGCAGGGCCTGGCGCAGCAGCCGGTGCAGCGCGGAGCGGCGGATGCCCCGGATCGGCGTCCCCACCGCCTTCTCCAGCGCCGCGCCGTCCAGCCGGGCCAGCCAGCCGCCCCGCGGGGTGCGGGTGCCGCCGCTGTACTGGCCCCGTGAAGCCTGCCTGACCGCCGCGCCCACGCCGAGTGCGTCCAGGGCCCGGAGGCCGTTGGCGGCCAGCGAGATGCCCGCCCCCGCGTCCTGCAGCGCGGACGCACGCTCCAGGACCGTCACCCCCCAGCCGATGCGGCGCAGGCCGATCGCGACCGCCAGGCCGCCGACACCCCCTCCGACGACCACCGCTGAACGCCCCATGGCCAACCCCCTTCTACATCTGTAGAAGGCGGACTCTACCCGGGTTGCTACAGGTGTAGAAAAGGGGTCATGGCTACGGACCGGCGCACCTCTCTCGCGGACTCGGCTCTGGACGTACTCGCCGACGAAGGCGTCCGCGGCCTGACCCACCGCGCAGTGGACCGCAGGGCAGCCGTGCCGCCCGGCACCACCTCCGCGTACTTCCGCACCCGGGCCGCCCTCCTCACCGGGCTCGTCACCCGCCTGGTCCGGCTCGACCAGGCGGAGCTCCAGGGGACGGCCGAACAGCTCCCGCCGCTGCGCACGCCCGGGGACCTGGTGGACGGCCTGCTGCTGCTGACCCGTCAGCGCCTCACCGGTGAGGGGCGCCGCCGCTCCCTCGCCCGGCACGCCTGCGCCGTCGAGAGCGTGCGCGACCCGGAGCTGCGCGAGATCCTCCTGCCCCGCGAGAACGCCGGCCGCGAGGCCGTGCGGTCCTTCCTCGCGGCGCGCGGCGTGCCGGACTCCGAGCATCGCGCGCACACGCTGCTGACCTGCGTCGACGGACTGGTCTTCGACCGGCTCGTGTGCGGGGGCGACGTGCCGCGCGAGGACCTGGAAGGGCTCGTCGCCGCCGCCCTGCGCTGAGCCCGGGCCGGGCGCGAACCCGAGCCCGGGCGGGCCGGGTTGCGGGTCTGCGCCGCGGGAGGCCGCCGTCCCGGCGCAGGGTGAGAAACCGGACGGGCGGCAACTCGTTGGTCGAACCAGTGGCCCACCTCACCCCGACTCCCTACCATCGATCAAGGCCGGGCCGTCGGGGCATGCCAACCGGCGTCCGGTGCCGCGCACCGAGCACGTCCTCGTCCGTATCGGAAAGCACCACCACACGCCGGGAGGCTGAGTGTTCCGCCGTAGGACCGTCCTCTCCGTCAGCGCGGCCGCCGCCATCGTGGCCGCGACGCCCCTCCTCGCCGCCTGCGGAAGCCAGGCGCACCCGGGCGCCGCAGCCGTGGTCGACGGCCGACGGATCACCGTCTCACAGCTCCAGGCGCAGGTGGCCGGGGTGCGGGAGGCCCAGTACCGGGCTCCGCAGAGCGCCCAACTCGTGCAGGGTTCGGGCACGTTGAGCCTCGTCGTCCTCAACCGCATGGTCTTCGACCGGGTGGTGGCGCGCGACGCCCGGGACGCCGGCGTCAAGGTCAGCGACCGGCAGGTGCAGTCCCTGCGGGCCTCCTACGAGAAGAGCGCCGGGGGAGCCACCGGGCTGAAGCAGCTCTGGCTCCAGCAGCAGGGCATCGCACCCGACGAGATCGACACCACCGTCCGCAACCAGCTGCTCATGGACGGCGTTGCCAAGCACCTGGGCGTCGACCGGAGCCGGCCCGAGGGCCAGCAGGCGCTGGTGAAGTCGCTGGCCGCCACCTCGAAGAAGATGGGGATCGACGTCAACCCCCGCTACGGGACCTGGAACGACGACCAGGTGACGCTCGGGCAGGCCAAGGAGGCCTGGATCACCCCGCCGGCAACGGCCACCGCCACCTCGGGCCAGTAGCCCCGGGCCGGGCCGGGGGCGCGGCCGGGCGCCGCCCCCACGGCCGGCCGCCCCACCACCCCGCCTGGACGCCGGGTGCCCGGTGGCTGGCGGGCGGGCCTGCGGGACCGGCGGACGGTGCGGGGCCGGCGTTGCGCTACGTTCGAAGGGTGAACGCTGAAGCCGCCGGCCGCCTGGTCCTGCTCACCACCAGCCACCGTGTCGCCCCCGGGCTGCTCTCCTGGCCCGCGTGGCAGGCGCTGCACGCCGCCGACCGGGTCGTGTGCGCCGAGGCGGACCACCCCCAGCTCCCCTACCTCCGGGAGGCCGGGGTGAGCGTGGAGGAGGCCGCCCCCGACGCCCGCGAGCTGGTGGACTTCTGCCGTGAGGGCGGACGCCAGGCCGTCGTCGTCACCTCCGGCGCGGGTCAGAGCGCGCTCACCGACGGCCTGGCCCGCCTCGCCGGCTCGGGCCGCGAGACGATGCCCGACCTCGAACTCCTCCCCGGCTCCTACGACCTCCCCGGTGCCCGTCTGCTGGACCTGGTGCAGGTCATGGACCGCATCCGCCGCGAGTGCCCGTGGAGCAGCGGGCGCACCCACCAGGACCTGGTGAAGTACGGCATCGAGGAGATGTACGAACTCGTCGAGGCGATCGAGGAGGGCGACCGGGAGGAGCTGCGCGAGGAACTGGGGGACGTCCTGCTCCAGGTCGTCTTCCACGCACGCATCGCCGAGGACGACGCCGAGGGGCCGTTCTCGGTCGACGACGTCGCCGCGACGATCGTCGAGAAGCTCGTCCACCGCCACCCGCACGTCTTCGGGGACGCGACGCTGACCACGCCCGAGGAGGTCAGGGCGACCTGGCTGCGGACGAAGGCGGTGGAGAAGCAGCGCGCCTCGGTCACCGACGGCGTTCCCGTGGCCCAGCCCGCCCTCGCCTTCGCGGCCAAGCTCGCCTCCCGGGCCCGCGCAGCCGGTATCGACGCCCGGCCGGAGGGGGAGGACGTCGGGTACCGGCTGCTGGCCCTCGCGGCCGAGGCCGAGGCGGCGGGGGTCGACCCCGAGACGGCGCTGCGCGGCGCGGCGCGGGCCTACCGCGAGGCCATCCGGGCCGCCGAGGGCGTCGCCTGACCGTCCCGGACGGCCCCACCCCGGCACCCGCCCACTCCGCCTCAGCCGCCCGCCGCGACCAGGGGCGGGGCCGCGGCGTCCGGCTCGGCGCCCAGGCGCCGCCGGACCAGCAGGTTCTGCGCCCAGCAGGTGGCGATCAGGACGGCCCCCACCAGCGGCCACGCCAGCGGACCCGCCGCGACCACCCCGGTGAGGGCGAGCGGGCCGGCGCTGCGCTGCACGGACGTGGCCAGACCGTGCACGCCGAGGTAGGCACCCTGCGCCGCGGGCGGGGAGAGGGCCACCGACAGCTCCCAGGACAGGACGGCGTGGAGCATCTCCGCCGCGGTCAGGCCGAGCGTCGCCACCACCAGGGCCACCACGGCGAGGGCCGGCCCCACCAGCGCCGAGGCGGACAGCGCCAGGCATCCCACCAGGAAGACCGCGGCGAGGGGGCGGAGCAGGCGGCGGGCCGCCGGAGGGGTCGCGCCGAACCGGGACAGCGGGACCTGGCAGGCGACCACCACCACGTTGTTGATCACCATCAGCAGGGGCGCGAGGCCCAGGGGCGCTCCGGTGGCGTGCAGGATCCACAGCGGCATGGCCACCTGGAGGATCGCGTCGTCGAGGAAGAGGACCGTCTCGGTGAGGGTGTAGAGGAGGAAGAGGCGGTCACGCCAGGGGGAGCGCTCGGGCGCCGGCACGGCCTGCGGAGCCGGCGCGGCGGAGGCTGCGGAGGCGGCGCGGCGGAGGCTGCGGAGGCGGGTGAGACGACGGGAGCGGTGGCGGGTGCGGGGACGCCGGGGGGCTGCGAGGGCGCCGGCGGTTCGGCGCAACGCGTGGTGAGGGCGGCGATGACCAGGTAGGAGGCGGCATTCCCCACCAGCAGCAGGCGGTAGGCCAGCGAGGTGCCGAAGCCCAGCGCCACCGCGGCTGCCAGGCCCCCCACCGCCCAGCCGATGTTGGCCACCGTCCGGTTGACCGCCTGGTAGCGCACCCGCTCGGGGCCGGTGAGACGGGCCGCGTAGATCTTGGTGAGGACGCTGGAGGCGCGGTCGGGCAGGGCGCCGACGGCGGAGTACAGCAGCAGGAGCGCGAACTCGCGGGTCGTCAGCAGCGCCAGCAGCGCCAGCGCCCGCAGCAGCTGGGCCGTGACGAGCACCCGCGTGACGGGGAAGCGGTCGGCGAGCCGCCCGGCCAGCGGGGCGCCCGCGATCCCGATGCCACCGGAGACACCGACCAGGAGGCCCACCAGGCCCAGGGAGAGCCCGGACACCTGGGTGAAGTACAGCGCTACCGCGGAGGTCCACAGTCCCGTCCCGCACTTGTCGACGAGAGTGACGACGAGCATCCGGCGCCCGTCGGCGCCCCCTGGAACCCGTATACGGAAACGCTCCCGGCGTGATCGTGACGTCACGGTCCCCCCTTGACCCCGGCCGGGCATTGACCCCAGCTATGTACCGATACAAAATGTGTTCCGTGGCAGTACATTATGTGATCGAAGGTGGCACCGCCAGGGAGATCTCGGCCGCCGTGGAGCGCGAGGTGGCCGCGGAACGGCTCGCTCCGGGGGACTCTCTCCCACCGGTCCGACGCCTCGCCGAGGAGCTGGGCGTGGGGGCGGGCACGGTGGCCGCCGCCTACCGGGAGCTGCGGCAGCGCGGCATCGTGATGACCCGGGGCCGGGCCGGGACGGTGGTCGCGCACGCCCCGGCCGTCGGCTCGCGGCGACCGCCGAAGGTCCCCGAGGGCATTCGCGACCTGGCCGGCGGCCACCCCGACCCCGCCTTCCTGCCCGTGCTGCACCCGCCGGAGCGGTGGGGGCCGGTCCCCGGATCGCACCGCGCCGCGCCCGGCCTGCCCGAGCTGACCGAGTACGCCGGGCGGTGGTTCGCCCGCGACGGCGTCCCGGCGGACCGGATCGGCTTCGCCCACGGTGCGCTGGACTGCGTCTCCCGGCTGCTCACCGCCGAGCTGCGCCCCGGCGACGCCGTGGCCGTGGAGGACCCGGGCTTCCACCACCTGCTGGACCTCGTCCCGGCACTGGGCCTGCGGATGCTGCCGGTCGCGGTTGACGACGAGGGGATGCGGCCGGAGGCCCTGCGCACGGCCCTGCGCGGCGGGGCCAGGGCCGTGGTGTGCAGCCCGCGCGGCCAGTCCCCGACAGGTGCCCGCCTCACCGCCGACCGCCGAGCGGACCTGCTGGGCGTCCTGCGCCCGCACCCCGGGGTCCTCGTCGTGGAGGACGACCACAACGCGGACGTCGCCGACCTGCCGGGGACGCCCGCGCACTGCCTGGCCGACGCCGGACTGGAGCGCTGGGCGCAGGTGCGGACCGTCTCCAAGCACCTCGGCATCGACCTGCGCTGGGCAGCGATCGCCGGAGACGAGACCACCGTGGCCCGGCACGAGGGCCGGATGCTGGTCACCTCGGGCTGGGTCAGCCACGTCCTGCAGGAGACGGTCCTGCGCGCCCTGCGCGACCGGGCGACCGCCGACCTGGTGGCGGACGCGGCCCGCGCCTACGCCGGGCGGCGCGCCGCGCTGCTCGACGCCCTGGCCCGGCACGGCGTGAGCGCGCGGGGGGCCAGCGGCCTCAACGTGTGGGTGCCGGTGTGGGACGAGTCGGCGGTCGTGGGCGGTCTGCGGTCGCGCGGTTGGTGGGTGGCGGCCGGTGCGCGGTTCCGCGTCGCCACCGGCCCCGCGGTGCGGATCACCACCGCCGGCCTGCTCCCCGCGGAGGCGGAGCGGCTGGCGGCGGACCTCGCAGCGGTGCGCGAGGAGTCGGCGGCCACCTACGGAGGGTGAACCGCCCCCGCGGACCGGCGGACGGGGCGTCTGGGGAGTGTCGGCTTTGTGGGGGTTGTGGTGTGGGTCTCAGAGCCCCGGGTACACGAGGGCCATGAGCGTTCAGTTGGCACACAGCGGACTCACCGACCAGGTGCTCGCGGCCGGCGAGCACGACCTGCTCATCGGTCTCGGACCGTTCGTGGTGGGCATCGTCGTCGTCCTCCTGCTCATCGGGGCCGTGGCCTACGGCCGCTGGCGCCGGAACCGCGAGCCGGGCCCGCCGAAGGCCGAGGAGCACGGCCACGGGCCGGAGCACCCCGACGGGTACGAGCAGGGGTTCCGGGAGGACGCCGAGATCCCGCGGACGGACAAGAAGGGCCGCCTCACCCCTCAGCAGGTCAACGAACTCGGCGCCGCCGGCACCAGGGCCAGCGACAAGGACCACCGCAAGCCCTGGCAGGAGGGACACAGCAGCTCCTTCGGCGGCGGCTGACCGCGAAGACTGTCGGGGCCTCCCGCAGCGCCGGCTTCGGTGGGCACCCGAGGGCGAGGTGCGCCCCGAGCCCTGCGCACCACCATCCGGACGCCAAGCCGGCGCAGCATGTGGGCGCCCCCGGGCATGGGGGCGCCCACCGGTGCGTCCGGGGCGATGCGGCCTGAGGCCGCCGCTGGACGCGGCCTGCACCCAGGGCGCCGGGACGAGCGGATGCGCGGGGGAGCCGGACGGGCGGGCGGACGCGGCGCAACCCGCGAAGCACCCACCGGACCGGTCGCCGGCAAAGCCGGACGTGGGCGCCCGATACCGTCGTCACCGTGCACGCTCCGAACCCCGACACCCCGCACCCCGACACCCCGCCGGCACTCTTCACCTGGGAGTTCGCCGCCGACCCCTATCCCGCCTACGCCTGGCTGCGGGAGCACGCGCCGGTACGGCGCACCGAGCTGCCCAGCGGCGTCGAGGCCTGGCTGGTGACGCGGTACGCCGACGCCCGCGAGGCGCTGGCCGACCCCCGGCTGTCGAAGAACCCCGTCCACCACTCGGAGTCGGCGCACGGCAAGGGCAAGATCGGCATCCCGGGCGAGCGCAGCGCCAACCTCATGACCCACCTGCTCAACATCGACCCGCCGGACCACACCCGGCTGCGGCGGTTGGTCTCCAAGGCGTTCACGCCCCGCCGGGTGGCCGAGTTCGCGCCCCGGGTGGAGCGCCTCACCGACGACCTCATCGACGGCTTCTGCGAACGGGGCTCGGCCGACCTCATCCACGAGTTCGCCTTCCCCCTCCCCATCTACGCCATCTGCGACATGCTCGGCGTCCCCCGCGAGGACCAGGACGACTTCCGCGACTGGGCGGGCATGATGCTGCGGCACGGCAAGGGGCCGCGCGGCGGTGTGGCGCGGGCGGTCAAGCGGATGCGCGCCTACCTCGCCGACCTCATCGACCGCAAGCGGGGCGAGGCGGAGACGGCCGGCGGGGAGGACCGCGACCTCATCTCCGGGCTCATCCGCGCCTCGGACCACGGCGAGCACCTGACGGCGAACGAGGCCGCCGCGATGGCCTTCATCCTCCTCTTCGCCGGGTTCGAGACGACCGTCAACCTCATCGGCAACGGCACCCACGCCCTGTTGCGCCACCCCGCCGAACGGGCGCGGCTCCAGGACGCCCTGGCCGCCGGCGACGACGCGCTGCTGACCACGGCGATCGAGGAACTGCTGCGCTTCGACGGCCCGGTGGAGCTGGCCACCTGGCGGTTCGCCACCACCGACCTGACGCTGGGCGGGCAGCACGTCGGGCAGGGGGACCCGGTGCTGGTGGTGCTCGCCGCCGCCGACCGCGACCCCCGCCGCTTCGCCGGGCCCGACACCCTGGACCTCGCGCGGCGGGACAACCCCCACCTCGGGTACGGCCACGGCATCCACTACTGCCTGGGCGCACCCCTGGCCCGGTTGGAGGGCCGTACGGCCCTGGCGAAGCTGCTCACCCGGCTGCCCGACCTGAGGGCTGCCGGTGCACCGGAGGAACTGCGGTGGCGCGGCGGCCTCATCATGCGGGGCCTGCGCGAACTGCCGGTGGAGTTCACCCCCGTCCCGCCTTCGGCCGCAGGCTGACCCGCCCGCTGCCGGGCCGTCACCCCGACGGTGACGGCCCGTTCCCGGGCGGCCGGGCCCTGGTGACAGTTTGTCAACAGCGTGACCCGGACGTGATCTGGGCTACACCGACTTGAGACCGGCGGGCCGCCCGGCTACCTTCACGCGGACATCACAAGCCGCTCGAAAGGCAAGCACATGCGCACCGGGAACGGCCGACACCGACGCCCCCGCCAGGCTCCGGCCCTCTTCGTCACGGCCTCAGTCACCGGCGCGGGCATCGCACTGCCGCTGCTGGCAGCCGGGGGCGCGCACGCCGCCGACGTCTCCACCTGGGACCGGGTCGCCCAGTGCGAGAGCGGCGGTGAGTGGAGCGCCGACCCGGGCGACGGCCACTACGGCGGCCTGAGTCTCACCAGGGAACTCTGGCGCAGCTTCGGGGGCACCACCTATGCGCCCCGCCCCGACCTGGCCAGCCGGTCGCAGCAGATAACCGTCGCCGAGGCGATCCTGGCGGCCCAGGGCCCGGACGCCTGGACCACCTGTGCCCGGGACGCACACCTGGAGCGCGGCGACGTCCCGGCCGACGTCGACCCCGGCCTGCCGCTGCCCGGCCGGGCGCCCGCCGCCACCGACTCCACCGGTTCCGGCCAGGGCTCCGACCCGTCCGCCCCCTCCGCCTCCGGCAGTACCTCCGCCGACCACGAGGACGCCACGGACGGCCCGGCTGCCGGCGACTCCGCCGCCGGTGACTCCATTGCCGACGACCCGTCCGGTTCCGGTCGGGACGGCGAGGCGGACGCGACCTCCCCGGCGCCGGCCCCGTCCGCCACCCACGGGGACGAGCACGGGAGTGCGGAGGCCTCCGCCGGTGACGGGGCCACGGCCGCCGCAGACGGCGCCGCCGGCAACCGGCAGGGGGAGAAGGCCGGCCGTCACCGGGGCGCGCCCGACCCGTCCGAAGGTAACGGTGAGGTAACGAAGCCTGTGCGCGGGCAGGGTGACGCCGCGGCCTCCCGCGGTGGTGCGGACGGGCGCGGGGCGCGGGGCGACGGTTCCTACACGGTCCGGACCGGTGACAACCTCTCAGTGATCGCGGACGCGCACCGGGTGGACGGCGGCTGGCAGGGTCTCTACGACGCCAACCGGTCCGTCGTGGGCGCCGATCCGGACCTCATCCTGCCCGGGCAGCAGCTCCGGCTCGACAGCTGACAAGGGGGCTTTTCGGCGGGTGTGACTGTTTTGCCGAATGTGAGACATGCCTCTCATCCTGCCCTGCTCGCACCTCCTGTCCTGCTCTCGCCGTGCCCGGCCCACCTGCGGAGATAGGTCGGTCAAGTGATCAAAAAGGCCCAACTGTGGTGCATGAGCGCCATTTGAACACCCCAGGGATGTGTGTTTACGGTCGTGACCGCTCGCCGATGGCGGGCTCTCCTGGCGCTCGCCGAATCCTGCCGGCGTCCGGAGAAAGCAGACGCGCAAGCGCCGTAGGCAGGAGCGGGGGACCCAGGTAGGCGCCGCCCCTCCACGAGCACCACGGAGGGACCGGCTAGGGGTGAAGCCGCGCGATCTCCAGCGCGGCCGGGCAACTCACACGGCCCGAACCCGACAGCTCACCTCGCAGGCGTCGGTGAGGAAGTACGTCAACGATGCTGAACCTCAGGAACAGGCACCGTCGTCCGTCCAAGGCCGTCCGGGTCGCCACGCTCGCCGGCGTCGCCGGTGCCGCGGTGGCCGTCCCGATGATGGGCGCCACCAACGCCTCCGCAGCCACCGTCTCGCAGTGGGACAAGGTCGCCCAGTGCGAGTCCGGCGGCAACTGGCACATCAACACCGGCAACGGCTACTACGGCGGCCTCCAGTTCAACAACTCCTCCTGGGCCGCGGCCGGCGGCACCCAGTACGCCTCGCGCGCCGACCTGGCCACCAAGGACCAGCAGATCGCCGTCGCCGAGAAGCTTCTCGCCCAGCAGGGTCCGGGCGCCTGGTCCTGCGCCAGCGCCGGCGGCCTGACCCAGGGCGGCCCCCAGGCCGACGTGAACCCCTCCGGCTCCAGCACCCCGCAGCCCCAGCAGCAGGGCACCTCGACCGACGGCCAGAAGTCCGAGAAGCCCGTCCAGACGCCGAAGTCCGCCCCGAACGGCAACTACACCGTCAAGAAGGGCGACACCCTGGCGAAGATCGCCAAGGCTCACGGCGTGTCCTGGAAGAAGGTCTACGGGGACAACAAGTCCGTCATCGGCGGCAACCCCAACCTGATCATCCCCGGCCAGAAGCTCCACGTCTGAGCCCCGGCCCCCCGCCGCGGCACCCGCTCCGTTCCGCGTCACCGGACGTCCCCCCGGTGACGCGGAGCCCGGACGGGCCGCGGGTCTGCGGGTGCGGACCGTCCGCCGGGCCCGCCCCCGCCGTGTGAGACCGCCCCGCCGACGTGTCGCCCCCCGGACGCGTTCGGCGGGGCTCACGTCGTTCCGGCGGGTCCGGACGGTGTCGGCGGCTGCTGCCGGCGGACGGCCGGGCCCGCCCTCACGGCTGCTCGCGGGACGGTCCGTGGCGCCCGCCGAGGCCGAAAAGAGCCGTCGGCGCCCACCCGGGTGTGCGTCGGGGAAGCGGGCATGGCTGAATGAGAGGCGGCGTCGCCAGGGCTGTCGGCGCTGCGGCCGACGGGTGTCCGTGGCGGTGCAGGCGCTCACAGCCCCTCATCTCTGTCCCCTTCGCCCAGTTTTCCCGTAAAGCGAACAAGCGCGGGATCTACGGGTAATAGGCCGCGTATGGCCATGTATCAACCGGTAACCGCCGTTTTTCTGTCCTCGGCCAACGGGCCGTGGAGCGGGGAAGCGACCCCGGGCCGTTAGGCTCGGGGGGCAGAAACCACGTCACCCACGAAGGAGACAACGTGCCGTCCATCGACGTCGTCGTAGCTCGCGAGATCCTCGACTCGCGAGGCAACCCCACGGTCGAGGTCGAGGTCGGCCTCGACGACGGCTCCACCGGCCGTGCCGCCGTGCCCTCCGGTGCCTCCACCGGCGCCTTCGAGGCCATCGAGCTGCGTGACGGCGACGCCAACCGCTACGGCGGCAAGGGTGTCGAGAAGGCCGTCCTCGCCGTGATCGAGCAGATCGGCCCGGAGCTCGTCGGCTACGACGCGACCGAGCAGCGCCTCATCGACCAGGCCATGTTCGACCTGGACGCCACCGACAACAAGGGCTCGCTGGGCGCCAACGCGATCCTCGGCGTCTCCCTGGCCGTGGCCCACGCCGCCTCCGAGGCCAGCGACCTGCCGCTGTTCCGCTACCTCGGCGGTCCCAACGCGCACGTGCTGCCCGTCCCGATGATGAACATCCTCAACGGCGGCTCGCACGCCGACTCCAACGTGGACATCCAGGAGTTCATGATCGCGCCGATCGGCGCCGAGTCGTTCTCCGAGGCGCTGCGCTGGGGCGCCGAGGTCTACCACACGCTGAAGAAGGTCCTCAAGGGCCGCGGCCTGTCCACCGGTCTGGGCGACGAGGGCGGCTTCGCCCCCAACCTCGGCTCCAACCGCGAGGCGCTCGACCTCATCCTGGAGGCCATCCAGGAGGCCGGTTACACCCCCGGCCAGGACATCGCGCTGGCGCTGGACGTCGCCGCCTCCGAGTTCTACAAGGACGGCGTCTACGAGTTCGAGGGCAAGCAGCGCACCGCCGCCGAGATGAGCGACTACTACGCCGAGCTCGTCGCCGCCTACCCGCTGGTCTCCATCGAGGACCCGCTGTTCGAGGACGACTGGGCCGGCTGGAAGACCATCACCGACCAGCTCGGCAGCAAGGTCCAGCTCGTGGGCGACGACCTGTTCGTCACCAACCCCGAGCGCCTGGCCCGCGGCATCGAGGAGGGCTCCGCCAACGCCCTCCTGGTCAAGGTCAACCAGATCGGTTCGCTGACCGAGACCCTGGACGCCGTCGAGCTGGCCCAGCGCAACGGCTTCAAGTGCATGATGTCCCACCGCTCCGGCGAGACCGAGGACGTCACCATCGCCGACCTGGCCGTCGCCACCAACTGCGGCCAGATCAAGACCGGCGCCCCGGCCCGTTCCGAGCGCGTCGCCAAGTACAACCAGCTCCTGCGCATCGAGGAGATCCTCGACGACGCCGCGGTCTACGCCGGCCGCTCCGCGTTCCCGCGCTTCAAGAACGCCTGACGACCCGCCCCGCCCCGCCCGGCGCCCACCGCCCGCCGGGACCCGGGGTGAGCGAGCCGTGAGAAGGTCCAGCGTCCCCGGTGACGGTCGTCGTACCGTTACCGGGGACGCTGCGTCATTCCGGGGCGGCCGACACCACGAGGATGGGGAGGCGACGTGCCCGCGGACCGGTTCCCGACCGCCATCCGGCTCAGAGCGCTCGGCGAGCAGGCGGCCGCCCGCATGGGACGGGACCGCCGCCCTGCCCGCCGCACCCGGCTCACCGGCCGGGCGGCCCTGCTGGCCCTGGTGCTGTGCTCCCTGGTGGTGGCGCTCGCCTACCCGACGCGGCAGTACATCGCGCAACGGGCGCAGATCGCCGAGCAGCGGCAGGCCGCACGCCAGGCCGCGGCCGAGCGCGACCGGCTGCGCACGGAGCGGACCCGCTGGAAGGACGACGCCTACGTCCGCCGCCAGGCGCGGGAACGCCTGCACTACGTGCTGCCGGGCGAGACCGGCTACACCGTGGTCGACGGCGGCTCCGGCGCCTCGCCCGCCCCGTCCCCCAAGCCGAGCCAGAGCCCCTGGTACGACACCTTCTGGCACGGGGTGGACTCCGCCGACCGCTGACGGGGCCGGCCGCCGGGCCGCGGGGGCGCCGACGTGGTGCGGTCCGTGCACCGCGGCGGCGCGTCGTAGGCTCTTGGGCGCGAGGCCCGCGGTCGCCCCGCGCGGCACCGCCGGACCCGCCACGGGCCCGGCGCTCCCGCCGGAGGACCACAGAGCCCGGTCCTGCGGACGTCCGCAGGAGCGGGAGAGCAAGCGGTAGCCTCGCGGCCCACCCGCCGCCGCGCCAGCCGAAAGAGCCCATGGAAACGCCCCCGCCGCAGACCGACCCCACCCCGCCCACCGACGCCGACGTCGCCGCCTTCAAGGAGCAGTTGGGCCGCCCGCCGCGCGGTCTGCGCACCATCGCGCACCGGTGCCCGTGCGGGCTGCCGGACGTCGTGGAGACGGCGCCGCGACTGGAGGACGGGACGCCGTTCCCCACCCTCTACTACCTGACCTGCCCCCGCGCCGCCTCCGCCATCGGCACCCTGGAGGCCGGCGGGGTGATGAAGGAGATGACCGAGCGGCTGGCCACCGACCCGGAGCTGGCCGCCGCGTACCGCGCGGCGCACGAGGACTACATCGCGCGCCGCGACGCCGTCGAGGTCCTTGCCGGCTTCCCCAGCGCCGGCGGCATGCCCGAGCGCGTCAAGTGCCTCCACGTCCTGGTGGCCCACTCGCTGGTAGCCGGCCCCGGCGTCAACCCGCTGGGCGACGAGGCGCTTGCCATGCTGCCCGAGTGGTGGCGCAAGGGGCCGTGCGTGTCCGTCTGCGGCGCGACTGGGGACAGTGCGGCCACTCCCACCGGGGAGGACGGCCGGGCCGGGGAGAGCCCGTCCGGGGACGGCGGGAACGACGAGGGAGGACGCCGGTGAAGCGCGTAGCCGCCATCGACTGTGGCACCAACTCCATCCGCCTGCTGGTGGCCGACGTGGACCCGGCCACCGGCGAGCTGCGCGACCTCGACCGCCGCATGAAGATCGTGCGGCTGGGCCAGGACGTGGACCGCACCGGCCGGCTGGCCCCCGAGGCGCTGGAGCGCACCTTCGCCGCCTGCCGCGAGTACGCCGCGATCATCCGCGACCTGGACGCGCAGGCGGTCCGTTTCGTCGCCACCTCCGCCTCGCGGGACGCGCAGAACCGGGACGAGTTCGTACGGGGCGTCCTGGACATCCTGGGCGTCGAGCCCGAGGTGATCACCGGCGACCAGGAGGCGGAGTTCTCCTTCACCGGCGCGACCAGGGAACTGG
This sequence comes from Streptomyces sp. NPDC059740, assembly GCF_042733155.1. Taxonomy (NCBI): domain Bacteria; kingdom Bacillati; phylum Actinomycetota; class Actinomycetes; order Kitasatosporales; family Streptomycetaceae; genus Streptomyces; species Streptomyces sp. NPDC059740. The sequence continues at coordinate 47,034 of NZ_JBHWGP010000025.1, forward strand.
CCGGAGACGCGGCGGCCGGGTTCGAGGCGCCCTACCTCGTCGTCGACATCGGCGGCGGCTCGACGGAGTTCGTCCTGGGCTCGGCCGGCGTCCGGGCGGCCCGGTCGGTGGACATCGGCTGCGTGCGGCTCACCGAACGCCACCTGGCCGGCGAGGACGGCCTCAGCGACCCGCCCACGGCCGAGCAGGTCGCGGCGATGGTCGCCGACACCGACGCCGCCCTCGACCTCGCGGCCGGCAGCGTCCCGCTGACCGAGGCGAGCACGCTGGTGGGCCTGGCCGGATCGGTGACCACCGTCGCCGGCATCGCGCTGGAGCTGCCCGAGTACGAGTCGGCCGCCATCCACCACTCCCGGATCAGCCGGGAGAAGGTCCGCGAGATCAGCGAGCGCCTGCTGACCTCCACCCACGCCGAGCGCGCCGCGATCCCGGTCATGCACCCCGGGCGGGTCGACGTCATCGGCGCGGGCGCCCTGGTACTGCTGCGGATCATGGAGCGGACCGGCGCCGAGGAGGTCGTGGTGAGCGAGCACGACATCCTCGACGGCATCGCCTTCGCCGCGGCGGAGGGCTGAGCGGCGCGGGCGGGGCGAGCCCCGGGCGGTGCCCGGGGCTTCCCGGCCCGGCCTCAGATGCCGCGGTAGACCTCGCGCCGGTCGCCCACCTTGACGACGAGGACGACGAGTTCGCCGTCCTCGACCCGGTAGGCGACCCGGTGACTGCCGACCCGGAGCCGGTAGAGCCCCGAGGGTCCGGCGAGCTCCTTGATGTCGGCGTCCTCACGGTAGGGGTCGTCGCCGAGCGCGGTCAGTGCGGCGAGGATGCGCATGGCGGCGGGACGGTCGATGGCCCGGAGCTGGCGCTGCGCAGCCGCGGTGAAACGGAAGGCGTACTTCACGCCGCATCGTCGGTGCGCTCGGTGAAGAGATCCGCCAGCAGCTCCGCCATGCTCACCGTGGGACCGCCCTCGGCCAGGACCGCCTCGGCCTCACGGGCCAGCAGTACGTCGGCGGCTTCCTCCAGCGCCTCGAAGTCAGCGATCGGCACCACTGCTGCCACCGGTGTGCCGTTGCGGGTGATCACTGTGGGCGTGCCCTGTTCGGCGCGGTTGATGTGCTCGGCCAGGTGGGCGCGGGCTTCCCGTACGGTCACAGTGGTCTCAGCCATGACTTGAGTGTACGCCTTTTTGTGTACACAGCCCCCTCCGTGGTGGCAGTGCGGTGAGCGAGCACGGCATCCTCGACGGCATCACCTTCGCCGCGGCGGAGGGCCGAGCGGTCGGATGCCGGGGCCAGGGCCGCCCGGGACGGGCCTGTGGGGCGCGGGTGCGTCACGTTGCCCGCGACGGTCGGCCGGACCCCGGGCGGGGCGTCAAACCCTGCTGGGGACGGGCGCTTTGAGCGCTCACCTGTGAGTGGGAGCTTGCAGCCTGAGCGGGTTTCCGGGGCGCTCACGGGGGTGCGGCGCGCCCCTTCGCGGGAGCCGCCGAGAAACTTCGTGAAAAGCTTCACATGAAATCGGCGGTCCAACGTCAACCGAGTGGCCGCAGGGGGCTCTCCACGGGCCGTCGCGAACGTTTCCGGGGGGTGGCGGAGAGGTTCGGGGCGGAGCGCGGGTCGGGGTGAAGGGGCGGGGCCGGATGCGGGCCGCGCGGCGCAATCCCTGATCAGAGGCGTGATCAACGCGTACGGACGGAGTCTGGTTCCCCGGGCGCGCTATGGCGTCGGTCACGGTGGCGGCGCAGTGTAGCAGAGGGGGAGCAGTTTCTTGTGAAGGGGCTCACGAGGTACCCCCCGGTCGGGGGTGGATACTCGATGGCATGAGCACCACGGAGCGTCCCAGGATCCTCGTAGTAGGCGGTGGGTACGTAGGCCTGTACGCGGCACGCCGCATCCTCAAGAAGATGCGGTACGGCGAGGCGACCGTCACGGTCGTCGACCCGCGCTCGTACATGACGTACCAGCCCTTCCTCCCCGAAGCTGCTGCCGGCAGTATCTCCCCGCGCCACGTCGTGGTTCCGCTGCGTCGTGTGCTGCCCAAGGCGGAGGTCCTCACCGGCCGCGTGACCACCATCGACCAGGACCGCAAGGTCGCCACCGTCGCGCCGCTGGTCGGCGAGGCGTACGAGCTGCCCTTTGACTACCTGGTCATCGCGATGGGCGCGGTCTCCCGCACCTTCCCGATCCCCGGCCTCGCCGAGAACGGCATCGGCATGAAGGGTGTCGAGGAGGCGATCGGCCTGCGCAACCACGTGCTGGAGCAGCTCGACAAGGCCGACTCGACGACGGACGAGGACGTCCGCCGCAAGGCGCTGACCTTCGTCTTCGTCGGTGGTGGCTTCGCCGGTGCGGAGACCGTCGGCGAGGTCGAGGACATGGCCCGCGACGCGGCCAAGTACTACACCAACGTCAAGCGCGAGGACATGCGCTTCCTCCTCGTCGACGTCGCCGACAAGATCCTCCCCGAGGTGGGCCCGAAGCTCGGCGCCTACGGCAAGGAGCACCTCGAGGGCCGCGGCGTCGAGGTCTACCTCAAGACCGGCATGGACAGCTGCGTGGACGGTCACGTCAAGCTGAACAACGGCCTGGAGGTCGACTCCGACACCATCGTGTGGACCGCCGGCGTCAAGCCGAACCCGGTGCTGTCCCGCTTCGGTCTGCCGCTCGGCCCCCGTGGCCACGTCGACACCGCGGCCAACCTCCAGGTGCAGGGCACCGACTACGTCTGGGCCGCCGGCGACAACGCCCAGGTGCCGGACCTCGTCGGCCGCAAGGCGGGCAACGAGAACGCCTGGTGCCCGCCGAACGCCCAGCACGCGCTGCGCCAGGCCAAGGTCCTCGGCGACAACGTGGTCTCCGGCATGCGGGGCTTCCCGCAGAAGGAGTACAGCCACGCCAACAAGGGCGCGGTGGCCGGCCTCGGTCTGCACAAGGGCGTCGCGATGATCGTCCTGGGCAAGACCAAGATCAAGCTCAAGGGCCGGCTCGCCTGGTACATGCACCGCGCGTACCACGGCATGGCGATGCCCACCTTCAACCGCAAGATCCGCGTCTTCGCCGACTGGACCCTGTCGATGTTCCTCAAGCGGGAGATCGTCTCGCTCGGGGCCATGGAGCGTCCGCGCGAGGAGTTCTACGAGGCCGCCAAGCCCGCCCCGGCGCCGCCGACCGCCGCCGCCGACGAGGCCGACAAGAAGAAGGCCGCGCAGGACAACGAGAAGGCCAAGGCCAAGGCTTCCTGAGCCCGGCCGGCCCGCCCGCCGAACGGCCCCGGACCGCCGGGGCCGCCCGGGCGGCGGGAAGCGGGTCGCGTGCCGCCGGGCACGGGCTCGCCGCACACCCTGAAGCCGAAGAGGCGTCCGCCATCCGTGGGGCGGGCGCCTCTTCGGCTTTTTCCGACGCGGGCGGCCCACCGGATGCTGCCGCAGGGCCGTCCCGGCGCAACCCCTCCGCCAATTGAGTGGCGTCTACACGTTTTTGCTCTTTCCTTAACCGCGGAAGGGAAGGGGAAGGTTCTCGGTCGGCGTTTGTATGACTGGCCCCGTGTATGGGTCCTTCCGGACGACGAAGGGTGTGCGACATGGCCGGCGCCGCTGCGCGGATCACCAAGATCGCTGAAGAGGTTCTGGGGGCCCCGCTCCCGATCCGCGTCAGAGCTTGGGACCACAGCGTGGCCGGGCCCCCGGACGCCCCCGCCCTCGTCATCCGCAACCGCCGGGCCCTGCGCCGCCTGCTGTTCAAGCCGGGCGAGCTCGGTCTGGCCCGGGCCTGGGTCGCCGGCGACCTCGACATCGAGGGCGACCTCTTCCAGGCGCTGGACACCATGGCCTCGCTGGTCTGGGAACGCGGCGAGGACCCGGACGCGCCGGCCGGCCGGGTGTCCAAGGCCCTGGCCGCGGTCCGGTCCCTCTCCCGCCCCGAACTGCGGGGGGCCGCCAAGGAGATGCTGCGCCTGGCGGGACTGCCGATACCACCTGCGCCGCCCGCGGAGGAGGTCACCCGGCGCCACGGCCCGCTGCACACCCTCCGCCGGGACAAGGAGGCCATCAGCCACCACTACGACGTCGGCAACCGCTTCTACGAGCTGGTGCTGGGCCCGTCGATGGTCTACTCCTGCGCCTACTGGCCCACCGCCGACGCCACCCTGGAGGAGGCCCAGCGCGACAAGCTCGACCTGATCTGCCGCAAGCTGGACCTGCGCGAGGGCCAGCGCCTGCTGGACGTCGGCTGCGGCTGGGGCTCGATGGTGCTGCACGCGGCACGGGAGTACGGGGTCCGGGCCGTCGGCATCACCCTCTCCGAGGAACAGGCCGCCTACGCCCGCAAGCGGGTCGCCGACGCGGGCCTGACCGACCAGGTGGAGATCCGCGTCCAGGACTACCGCGAGGTCAAGGACGGCCCCTACGACGCGATCTCCTCCATCGGCATGGCCGAGCACGTCGGACGTAAGCGCTACGCCGAGTACGCCGCCGACCTCCACGCGCTGCTGGTGCCGGGCGGCAGGCTCCTCAACCACCAGATCGGCCGCCGCCCGCTGCTGGACGAGGAGGCCTACCAGGTCGACGAGTTCATCGACCGGTACGTCTTCCCCGACGGCGAGCTGGCGCCGGTGGGCCGCACCGTCGCCCAGCTGGAGGAGGCCGGCTTCGAGGCCCGCGACGTGGAGGCCATCCGCGAGCACTACGCCCTGACCCTGCGGGCCTGGGTGGCGAACCTGGAGCGGCACTGGGACGAGGCGGTACGGCTCACCTCCCCGGGCCGGGCGCGGGTGTGGCGCCTGTACATGGCGGCCTCCGCGGTGTCCTTCGAGCGGAACCGCATCGGCGTCAACCAGGTGCTCGCCGTACGGACCCCCGACTCCGGCCGGTCCGGCGTCCCCCTGCGCACCCGGGTCTGGCAGGGCTGAGGCACCCGTCCCGAGAACGGCACCGAACCGGCTCGGCCGACGGGCCCGTCCGCGAACGGCGGCGGGGGTGGAGCACGCTCCACCCCCGCCGCCGTGCCGTCCGGCTGCCTTCTCACTCGGCCCGGATCGCCGCCAGCATGTTCAGCCGGGTGGCCCGGCGGGCCGGCCAGAGGGCGGCGAGCACGCCCACCACGGCCGCCAGGGCCAGGAAGACGGCGATCCGTCCCCAGGGCAGCACCGTGACGTAGGTGGTGATGCTGTCGCTCACCGCCTCGCCGGCGGCCCAGCCGAAGAACACGCCGAGGCCGATCCCGAGGACCCCGCCGAACAGCGAGATCACCAGCGACTCCAGGCGCACCATGCGTCGCACCCCCCGCTGCTCCAGGCCGACGGCCCGCAGCATGCCGATCTCCTGCGAGCGCTCGAAGACCGACATGGCCAGGGTGTTCACCACGCCCAGCACCGCCACGACCACCGCCATGCCCAACAGGCCGTAGAGCATGTTCAGCATCAGGTTGACGTCCCCCGCGACGGTCTCGGCAAGGTCCTGCTTGTCCTGCACGGCGACGGCCGGGTTGTCGCCGAGCCGCTTCTCCAGGGCGTCCTTGGTGGTCTGCGAGGCGCCGCCCGCCGTGCGGACCAGGACCTGCATGTCGGTCGCGCCCTTCTGGTGGGTCGCCAGCACCGAGTCGTCCAGCAGCACGCCGCGGATCATGTCACTGCTGCGGTAGAGGCCGGTGATCCGCAGGCTGTCCGACCGGCCGTCCTCGTAGGTCACGCGGAAGACCGAGCCCTGGTGCCAGCCGTGCTCCTTGGCCGTGGCGGTGTCCACCACCACCCCGGAGGCTCCCCCCTGCGCCGGCGCCGTCAGCCCCCGGAAGGAGCCCGACCGGAAGTCGAGGTCGGTCAGCCGGTCCATGGCGCGGCCCTCGACGCCCGTCAGGTAGATCGGCTCGTCGTCACGCCGGGCCGGGCCCTTGCCGGAGGCCAGCTGGGCCGGGGCGTTGCGCAGCGGGCTCACCGCGGTGACGTGCGGGTCCTTGGCCAGGCTCGCGGCGACCTCGGGGGAGAGCGAGAGGTGGCTGACCATGCTGACCACGTAGTCCGCCCGCAGCGACTCGGTCGCCATCCGGCTCACGGCCTGCTGCGCGCTCCCCGCCAGCACCGTCAGTCCGGTGATCAGCGTCATGCCGACCATCAGGGCGGAGGCCGTCGCCGCCGTGCGCCGCGGGTTGCGGACGGCGTTGCGCCGCGCGAGCCGGCCGGCGACGCCGAAGAGCCGCAGCACCGGGGAGGCCAGGGCGATGAGCGGGCGGGAGAGCAGGGGGGTGAGGACGAAGACGCCGATCATGAGGAGGCCCGCACCGGCGCTCATCGGCAGCTGGGCGTGGTCGCCCATGCCGGAGGCGGCCACCACGGTGGCGGCACCGGCGGCCGTCAGCACCGCGCCGATACAGTTCCGCACCACCAGCGACTTCGTGGTGGCGGTCGCGTGCACGCTGCTCATGGCGGCCACCGGGGGGATGCGTGCGGCACGCCGCGCCGGCAGCCAGGCGGCGAGCACGGTGATGCCGACGCCGACCACCAGCGACACCAGGACCGGCTGCAGGGTGACGACGAGCGGCCCGTCCGGCACCGACCCGGCCGCACCGAAACGCGCGACCAGCGAACGCAGCCCGGCGCCCACACCGACACCCGCGGCGAGCCCCGCCACCGAGGCGATCAGGCCCACCAGCGTGGCCTCGATCAGCACCGAGCGGGTCACCTGGCGGCGGGCCGCACCGACCGCGCGCAGCAGGGCCAGTTCCCGGGTGCGCTGGGAGACCAGCATGGTGAAGGTGTTGGCGATGAGGAAGATGCCGACGAACAGCGCGATGCCGGCGAAGACCAGCAGGTTGGTGCGGAGCGTGGCCATGGACCTCTCGACGTCGGAGGCCTGCTCCTCGGCCAGCTCGCTGCCGGTGGTCAGGTCGGCCGTGTGCTTCGGGAGCGCCTTCTCCAACCGCGAGCGCAGCTGGTCCTGGCTGGTCCCGTGGGCCGCCGTGACATCCAGCCGGTCGTACTGGCCGGGCGCGGCGAACAGCTTCTGGGCGGTCGCGTCGTCGAACAGGGCCAGCGTGCCCCCCGCGCCCACGGCGCCGTCCTCGGTGTGGAAGACGCCGCTGAGGGTCTCGGTGCGCACCGGGCCGTCGACCGAGAGCCGGACGCGGTCACCGACGTGGTACCCGGCCTGTGCCGCCGTCCTGCTGTCCAGCGCCACCTCGCCGGGGCCGCGGGGAGCGCGGCCCGAGCGCATCGGGTAGCGGGGGTCGGTGCCGTCGGCGCCGGCGTAGTAGTTGCCGCCGTGAGTGCTGAAGCCGCTGCCGACCAGCTTGCCGTGCTTGTCGGCGACGGCGGTGAAGCCGGAGACCTCGCCGGTGACGGAGGCGACCCCGGGTATCCGGGCGACGTCCTTCAGCAGGTGCTGCGGCAGCCGCGGGTCCTCCCCCGGCCGGGCGTGCGCGTAGGTGTCGGAGGAGGGCTCCAGCGCCACGTCGACGTGCTGGAACCCCTGCATGCTGCTGTTGCGGTAGGCCTGGGAGAGGGTGTCGGTGAACACCAAGGTGCCGGAGACGAACGCCACGCCGAGCAGCACGGCGAGGACGGTCATCAGCAGCCGCGCCTTGTGGGCGAACACGTTGCGAAGAGCGGTCTTGAACATGGCGGGTCCTGGGTAGGCCCACGCTCTGCTCGGGCCGGGCGGTCCGGGGCGTGGGGGAGGAGGCCGGCGAGGCGGCGGGAGGTGCTGCGCGGCGCGGCGCCTGACGGGGCCCGGGCACAGCGAGGTGCGGCAGAGGCGGTGAGGCGGTGAGGCGGTGTCCCCGGGCACCCGGGACGGGCCGGTCGTGCCGCAGGGGCCTCGGGGGCGGGCCGCGCGCCGAAGGTCAGTTGGTGCGGCGCTTGGTGTCGAAGCGCGCCATCCGCTCAAGCACCGACTCCGGCGTGGGGTCGGCCATGTCGTCGACGATCCGGCCGTCGGCGAGGAAGACCACGCGGTCCGCGTAGGAGGCCGCGGTGGGGTCGTGGGTGACCATGACCACGGTCTGCCCCAGTTCCCGCACGGAGTTGCGCAGGAAGCCCAGGACCTCCGCGCCCGAGCGGGAGTCGAGGTTGCCGGTGGGCTCGTCCGCGAAGATGATCTCCGGACGGGAGGCCAGGGCCCGTGCCACCGCGACCCGCTGCTGCTGTCCGCCGGAGAGCTGTCCCGGGCGGTGCTTGAGGCGGCCGGAGAGCCCCACCGTCTCGACGACCTGGTGCAGCCACTCGGTGTCGGGCCTGCGGCCGGCTATGTCCATCGGCAGCGTGATGTTCTCCAGGGCCGTGAGCGTCGGCAGCAGGTTGAACGCCTGGAAGACGAAGCCGATCCGGTCGCGCCGCAGCCGGGTCAGCTTCTTGTCCTTCAGCCCCGACAGCTCCACCTCGCCGATGCAGACCGAGCCGCCGGAGAAGGAGTCCAGGCCGGCCATGCAGTGCATCAGGGTGGACTTGCCGGACCCCGAGGGGCCCATGATCGCCGTGAACTCCCCCTGCCGGAAGGCGACGTCGACACCGTCCAGGGCGACCACCCTCGTCTCGCCCTGTCCGTAGACCTTGCTGAGGCCCGTGGCGCGGGCGGCCACCGCGCCGGTGCGCTCGGGGCTGCGGATGCCGTGGGTGGAGGTGGTCACTGGTGTCTCTCCTGTCGGTGCGGCAGGGCGGGGCGGCCGGTGTGAGCCGGTCTCCGCGCGTCTGCCCTGCTACGGGGTACGGATGTGCGGGGGCGTCCGGCGACGAGGCCGGAGCGCCTGTCTCTCCATGGTGGGCCCGACGGGGGCGCCGAACGTCACCCCGTGCGGCCGTCCTCGGGACAGCCCGTGGTCGTAGCGGCACCCCCGCGCGGTCATCCCCTGGTATGACCCACCCCTGAGGCGAGCGGTTCCGCGCCCCTGAGGGCGGGCGGGCAGTGACCGTGGCCGCCGGGCCGGCTGAAGGGGGAAGACGTGGTGGGCGGGCTCGGGCGGCAAGGGGGTTGACGCCCTGGGGAAGAGGGGCGGAGGGCGGGCTGCGCAGGCATCGAGAATGGGCCACTTTTCAGCGGTACCGCACGGAAACACGTTTGTGTGCGAGAGGTGCAGAAGCCTACGCAGGCCGTGTGCTGCGAGGGAGCCCCGCCGCCTGACGCAGCGTCAGGACTCAATAAAATAAGACAACGTTGTTGTCTTCGGGCCGGAGTGCGAGTTGGACCGAAGGCTAGGCTCGTGCTGTCCCTGTGAGGGAGGTCGTGGCCTCAGGGCCCGGGTGGTGGAATGCAGACACGGCGAGCTTAAACCTCGCTGGCCTTCGGGCCGTGCCGGTTCAAGTCCGGCTCCGGGCACCAGCACCGAGCCGTCACCGGCAGAATCCGGAACCACCCATTCCACTGCGGCGCTTCACCCTCGCGCCGTGCGCGTGCCGGGGCCCCGGTGACGGGGAAGCGGCAACCCTCTCGGGTGGAGCCCTCATCTGTCAAGCGCACCCCCGGAACCCGGTCGCGTCGAGTCGTGCGTCAACTCTATGATCCACCGGCCGAGTTGGGGACGATACGGGGGCGGGTATGGAGGCGATCACGCTGCCGCAGTACTGAGCAGCCGGCTCATCCGCCGACGGACCACCGGCCGGGCCGGCCGGCTCAGGCGGCACGGGAACAGTGCGCGGCCGGTACCGTCGGTGGACGGGAACATCCCCGGCGGTGGACGGGCTCCGCACCACCCCACCGTCCGCCCCCGGTGCGCGCCAGGCGGGAGGACCTCACATTCCGGCGCCCCGCCGCGTCCACCCGGTGTGGGCGACGCACTCGTCGCCTGGGAAGGAACAGGCCATGAGGAAGCACACGCTCATCACCTCGCCCCTCGGCCCGCTCACCGCGGTGGCCGAGGCGGACGCGCTGGTGGGCCTCTACTTCGAGGGGCACAAGCGGCGGCCCCCTCAGGAGACCTTCGGGGAGCGCACCGACGAGGGGTTCGAGGAGGTCAGGGAGCAGATCGCGGAGTACTTCGCGGGGACGCGCCGGGAGTTCGCCCTTCCGCTGGCCCCGGTGGGGGAGCCGTTCCAGCGCAGGGTCTGGGACCTGCTGCGGACCATTCCCTACGGCGAGACGCGTTCCTACGGGGAGCTGGCCCGCATGCTGGGGGAGCCGGGGGCGGCCCAGGCGGTCGGGGCGGCCAACGCCCGCAACCCGGTCTCCGTCATCGTCCCCTGCCACCGGGTGGTGGCCGGCGACGGCGCCCTGCGGGGATACGCCGGCGGCCTGCACCGCAAGAGGTACCTGCTGGACCTGGAGGAACCGGCCGCGCCCAGCGTGGGGCGCCTCTTCTGAGGGCACCGCGAGGGCTGTCCGGGATTTTTCCGTGCCGCACACCTCACGTTCCGGCCCGCCCCGGCGTTTGCAGGGTGTGAGCAAGCCTCCCTTCGAACACCTCGTGAGCACCCACGGCCCGATGGTCCACCGGGTGGTGCGGGCCGTGGTGGGCCCGCACGACGCGGAGGACGCCTGGTCGGAGACGTTCCTCGCCGCGCTCCGGGCCTACCCGGCGCTCGCGGACGACGCGAACCTCCAGGCGTGGCTGGTGACCATCGCCCACCGCAAGGCGCTGGACGTGGTCCGGGCCGCCGCCCGCCGGGCCGCGCCGGTCGCCGAGGTGCCCGAGAGGCCCGCCACCGCCGGCCGTCCGGAGGACTGGGACCCCGACCTCTGGCGTGCGCTGCGGGACCTGCCCGAGCGGCAGCGCCTCACCGTGGCCTACCACTACCTGGCAGGGCTTCCCTACAAGGACGTGGCCGCGATCATCGGGGGCACCCCGGCCGCGGCCCGAAGAGCCGCGGCCGACGGCCTCAGAAACCTGCGCGCCACCTATCCGGCAGACACCGAAGAGAGGGGAAGGGCCCCGCGATGACCCGTTCGACCACCCCCGACGGCAGGCGACTGCCCGCAGGACTCACCCGGGACGACGAGGCCTCCATGGCCCGTCTGCGATCCCGCCTGGCCGAGGCGGCCGACCGCGAAGGCGTCCTGGACGTCGCCTACCGCACCCTGGACAGCCCCGTCGGCACCCTGCTGCTCGCCGCCACCGAGGCGGGTCTGGTCAGGGTCGCGTTCACCGTGCAGGACCACGAGGCCGTGCTGCGGAACCTGGCCGAGGCGGTCAGTCCCCGCATCCTGGAAGCCCCCGCGCGGCTGGACGCGGTGTGCCGGGAACTGGAGGAGTACTTCGCGGGCCGGCGCAGGACCTTCGACGTGCCGTTGGACTGGCGTCTGGCCAAGGGGTTCCGCCGGGAGGCACTCACCCGGCTGCCCGGGATCGGTTACGGCGCCACCGCCAGCTACGCGCAGATCGCCGCCGCCTCCGGCCGGCCCCGGGCGGTCCGGGCGGTGGGCACGGCGTGCGCCACCAACCCGCTGCCGCTGGTGGTCCCCTGCCACCGGGTGGTGCGGTCCGACGGGTCCGTCGGCCAGTACGCCGGGGGCGTCGACGCCAAGCACTTCCTGCTGGACCTCGAAACGACCGCGTGAAGACGGAAACCGGGCACGCAAAAAGACCCCCGGGTCTCGCGCCGGGCGTTCCGCCGGGACGGGAAGAGGGGAGAAAAGGGGCGTGAACCGGGCGTCGCGGGAAGGGGCGGGCGGGAATTGCCGGAATTCCGGCAGGTGATCGACCCGCTGCCGTGAGGCTGCTCGCCAGCACTCCGCGTCCGCCGTTCACGAGGCCCACCGCGAGGGTGCGCAGACCGGTGCGCATCCGTCCGGCGGCGCGCGGCGAACAGCCCGGAGCGAGGGGGCAGTGGCGGCGCCTACCCTTCCTGCCTCCTGTCACCACCGCGCCACTGCTGTCGTGATCTTCCGTGATCTTCGCAGGTCGGAGCAGTTGCCGGGGCTGCCCCGCCGGCGGCGGTGGACGCACGCGACCGCCGAACGGGCCCACCGTGCAAGGGCCCGTTCGGCGCGGTCGGTCAGCGTCTGCGGTTCACCATCGGTACCACCGGCCCCGGCGGCCACCCGTACCCGCGGGGCGGACGAAGAATCCGATGAGCCAGACGATCAGGACGATCACCGCGATCCACCAGAGCGCCTTGAGGGCGAATCCGGCACCGAAAAGGATCAGAGCGAGAAGCAGAACAAGAAGCAGGGGAACCATAGTTATCAACCTCCGCTGCTCCTGTGCCCTTCATCCCTCGCGGTATTCCCACGTATTCACATGCTTCTTACATCCGTGACGGCAGGCGGGGCCCGTGCGCCCGGGGCGTGCACCGGACGGCGGGCCCGGACGGCAGGGCCGGCGGCTCAGCTGTCGTAGTCGACCAGGCTCATCATCCCGGCCTCGTGGTACAGGTTGTGGCAGTGCAGCATCCAACGGCCCGGGTTGTCGGCGTCGAAGGCGCAGGACACCTTCTGGCCGGGCAGCACCATGACGGTGTCCTTGCGCGGCCCCGACCGGCCGATCTGGTAGGTGTGGCCGTGCAGGTGGATGGGGTGCCAGATCTTGGTGGTGTTGACGAAGTCCAGCCGCACGCGCTGCCCGGCGCGGACGTGGAAGGCGTGCTCGTCGGGGTGGTGCATGTCGAACTGGTGGCCGTTGAAGCCCCAGTCGTGCTTGACCGAGCTGCCCGTCAGCTCCACCCGGTGGACGACGTCCGGGCGGCGGGGTTCCAGTGCCGCACCCTCGGCGGCGCGGAGGGCGGTGGCGGCCAGGACCCGGCCGTTCAGTTCGGCCGGCCGCACCGTCGGGCCGGGGGCGGTGCCGGTGGCGGTGCGCACCAGCGCCATGCCGGAGCCGTTGCGGCCCTCGGCGAGCGCCACGAGCGGGAAGACGCCGGACTCCAGGGTGACCAGAACGTCGTAGCGCTCGCCGGGGGTGAGGAGGACGGCGTCGACCTGTTCGTGGGCCACCGGGAAGCCGTCGGTGTGGGTGAGCGTGAGGCGGTGGCCGCCCAGGGCGACCCGGAAGGCCGTGTCGGCGCCGGCGTTGACCAGCCGCAGCCGCACCCGTCGCCCCGGCTTGCTCCGGTAGGTCCTCGGCGCGGTGGGCAGCCGGCCGTCCACCAGGTAGTGCGGGTACTTGACCTCGCCGGCCGTGCCGCCCAGCAGCGGGCTGCTCGCGCCGCGCAGCACGAAGGCGTCGCTCTCGGGTCTCGGGCGGTCGCCCGCGTGCATGGCGGCCAGGGCCTGTTCGGGGGTGCCGGTGACGCCGTCCAGCCAGTCGTCGAGCACGACCACCCAGTCCTCGTCGTACCCCAGCGGCTCGTCGGGGTCCTCCACCACCAGCGGTGCGTACAGTCCCCGGTCACGCTGGAGCCCGACGTGGGAGTGGAACCAGTACGTCCCCGGGTCCGGAACCATGAAGTGGTGGGTGAAGGAGGTGCCCGCGGGGGCGGCGGGGGTGACGGGCGGAGCCCCGTCCATCGCTAGGGGGGTGGCGATGCCGTGCCAGTGCAGGGAGGTGGCCTCCGGCAGGTGGTTGGCGATGTCGGCGACCAGGATGCTGCCGACGGGCAGGCGGATCTCCCGTCCGGGCAGCCGGCCGTCGTAGACCCAGGTCCGTACGGTCCGGCCGCCGAGGTCGACGTCGGCGACGGTGGCGGACAGCCGCACCCGGTGCACGGGAGCGGCGGCCGTCGTCGTCGCCGTCGGGGCCGGCCGCGGCGGTGTCGCGGCCCGGGCGGACTGGCCGCCGCCGGGGCGGGTGCCCAGCAGGCCGGTGCCCGCCAGTCCGAGTCCGGCCAGTGTGAGGGTGCGTCGGTTGATCGCCTGCATGCGGTTGCCCCTGCCTTCCGGTGGTGCGGCGTTCCCGGGGCGGGTCCGCTCGGGGGCGGCCTGAGGTGCCGCCCGCCGTGGCGTGCGCCGAATGCCGGAGTGGCGCCCCATTTGCCGCAAAAGTCCGAGTTTGTCGGCCGACGATACCGGCATGCCGGGGCGGAATCCGGTAGCTGTGGGCGGGAGGTCGGCCCACCGGGCACCTTCCGGGGTACCTCGTTCGTCCTCCGGGGGAAGGGACAGGTGTGAACCCCACCCCCGAGGCGGAACGCAGGGGGTGGAAGGGAAAGATCCTGCCTGAGAACGAGCGACAGTTTTTTGCCAGACCATTACTGTTGTGGGAAGGCCGCGCACGGCGGCCATGGAGGAGTGAGATGAGGAGCAGTAACCCGGTCTTCTCGCGCAGGGGGTTCAGCCGCACCGGTGGCTACGCGGGCTTCGACGCGCCGCCGCAGGCCGGGGGCCCCGCCGCGAACCCCTACGCCGGAGCCAACCCGTACGCGCAGACGGCGACCGCCACCCACCCGCAGGACCGGACGGCCGCCCAGGCACCGCCGCAGTACGCGCCGCAGACGCAGCGCATGACGATGGACGACGTCGTCGCCCGGACGGGCCTGACGCTGGGCACCGTCGTGGTGGGCGCCGTCGCCGGCTGGATCTTCCTGGCCGAGCGCGAGCGCATGCCGCTCGCCGTGGGCGCCGCCCTGATCGCGATGGTCCTGGGCTTCGTGCAGTCCTTCAAGCGCCGCCCCTCGCCCGCGCTGATCCTCGCCTACGCCGCCTTCGAGGGCCTCTTCCTCGGTGCGCTCAGCGGGCAGATCAACGGCATCCCCGGGTTCGAGGGCGCGCCGGCCCAGGCGGTGATGGGCACCATCGCGGTGTTCGTCACCATGCTGATCGCCTACAAGACGCGCCTGGTGCGGGTCACGGCCCGCTTCACGCGGTTCGTGCTGATCGCGGCCATGGGCTTCGTGCTGCTGTCCCTGGTCAACGTCCTGTTCATGGCGTTCGGCGGCGGGGAGGGCCTCGGCTTCCGCAGCGGCGGACCCGGCATCCTCTTCGGCGTCGTCGGTGTGGTCCTCGGCGCGCTCTTCCTCGCCCTGGACTTCAAGCAGGTCGAGGACGGCATCGCCTACGGTGCGCCGCGCGAGGAGTCCTGGCTGGCCGCGTTCGGCCTCACGATGACCCTGGTGTGGATCTACCTGGAGCTGCTCCGCCTGATCTCCATCCTCAGGGACTGATCGCGGGAGCCGGGCGGCGGCGGCCCACTGCGGTGCAGCCGCCCGCCGGCTCCGTCTGCCACGACGAGGGCCGCGGAGAGCTCGAAAAGCTCTCCGCGGCCCTCGTCGTACGTGTGCAAGGCCCGTGACCGCCGTGCCACCGGTCCGTCCGGGCGGTGCCTGGCCCAGGCGCTCAGCGCCTGCGTGCCGCCCTCCTGAGGTCGTACTCGTGCACGAGCGCCTTGGCGTGCCCGTGCGAGAGGTTGTGTTCCCCCCTCAGCCACCTGACCTTCTCGTCGAAACGGGAGAAGGACGGCCCCTCGTCGATGGTGCGGATCCAGTCGGAGACTTCGCGGCCCGTGCACTGCGGAACACGGGCGATGAGGTTGTGATGGGTCTCCTCGGAGATGGGCTGAGACATCGGCGCCTCCGGACGCACACTCGATGCTGTTCCTTCATTTCACCGTGCCGCAGCCTCGGCCCGTTGGCAACCACTTGGCAGCGGCGCATAGGCTCGCGGCGTGGTTGACACGACACCCCTGCAAGCGGCCGTGGACTCCCTGGCCGAGCGGCTCCGGGCGCTGCCGCAGAGCGCGCTGCACCGCGGGGCCGCCGCGACCGGTCTGACGCTGGCCAGGGAGCTGGCCCGGCGCGCCCAGCGCCTGGAGAGCCCCGAGCAGCCGCTGCGCACCCTCCCCGAGGAGGGCGTCTTCACGGTGGGCGACCAGGTGGCCGTGGCCGGTCACGACCTGGTCGAGGCGGTGCGCGGGGCGGGCCCGGAGGGGGAGGGCGCGCTCGTCGAGGCGCTGGAACTGGTGCGGAGCGCGGCCCGCAGCTGCTGACGGGACGGGCGCGACCCGCAGCCGGCGAGCCCGCGCCGCTCCGCGTGCTGCGGCCCGAGACGCCCGCTCGGCAAGCGGGACCTGTCCGCACGTCGCCGCCGGGCCCCCGAAGCCCTCGCCGGGCCGGAGCCGCAGCCGGACCGCGAGGGCACGCGGCCCCTCGCGCCGCCCGGCAGGCGGCGGCGGTTCAGACGGAGGCGATGACGCGGTCGGCCAGCACGAAGGCGTTCTCGGCGTGGTCGGCGCCCCAGGCGAAGGTGAGCGCGTAGGCGCCCGAGATGCCCGACCCGCCCAGCAGCACCGGACCGTCGCCCTCCCGCAGCGCCGCGGCGACACGCTCCGCGGTGGTCCGGTCGCCCGGGGTCATGCAGATGGTCGTGCCGTCGGCGAAGACGTACACGTCGAGGGTGCCCAGGGGGCCGGGGCGGACGTCGGTGAGCGGGGTGCGCTCCTGGGCCAGCTCCTCCAGCCGGGCCACCGTCCGCTCGTGGTCGCTGATCGCCGGGCCCGGCTGGAAGTCCGGGTGGGAGGGGTGGCGCCGGCGGGCCGCCGCCAGCTCCGGCGACTCGCCCAGCGGCTCCTCGATGCCGGGCCCACGGCCGGCCTCCGCCTCACCGGGGCCCAGGTCCGGCATCCCGCCCCGGACCGGCTCGCCGGCGGCCAGGCGCGGCCAGCCGAAGTCGGTGCATTCGGCGAAGGGGCCGCTCTGCCAGGCGTCGAGGTCACCCTCCGGGCGCGGGTGGAGCGGTTCGAGGCCCGAGAAGTCGACCTGCCGTGGCAGGAAGAGCCGGCCCTCGAAACGGTCGCCCTCGTCCTCGCAGAACAGCGCGCCCAGCACGTCCGGGTCCTCGTACGCGGCCGTGGCCTCCGGCCCGAACGCCGCGAGCCCGTGCGGCGGGAACGGTGCGTCCTCGGCCTCGCGGGCCTCCTGCGCGGCCCAGAACGCCCGTGCCTCGGCCAGCTCGCGCTCCCGCTCCGCCGTCAGCGCCTCGGCGACGGCGGCCCTGATCTCGGCCCGCGGGGCCTGGGCCTCGGCCGACCGGCGTGCGGCGGGCACCCCGGGGTCGGCGGAGGCCTCGGCGTGGGCGCAGGCGGTGAGCAGTTCCTCGCGCAGCGCGGTTATCTGCCTGCGCAGCCCCCGAGCCGTGTACGCGGTGACGGCGCCCACAGCGAGGGCGGCCACCGTCGCGATCACCAGGGTGACGGCGAGCGCGGTCATGTGCCGGCCTCCACGCGTGGGGAGGCCGTGCCCGTGTGGAGCCCACACGAGTGGCTGTTGAGGTCCCTGCGCACGTTCACAGACTCGACTCCCGATGGCTGACGTCCCCGAGTTCCTATCCCAGCGTGCCGGTCCTCGGCGACCCTGCCCAGCCCGAAAGGCGTGGCAAACCAGGGTCGGAGTACTTCCAGAGCCGTCAGACGGATGTTCTGACCTGCGGAGAAACGTTCCGGTCGGGGAATTGGTCACAATCCGGGCAGCATTTCGAACCGGAAGTGACACCGGTCACCATTCCCCCGGACCGTCGCGGAGGGTGACGAGGCGTCACCTCGGTGCGGTGGTGTCCGGGCGTCCGGCGGGTGCGGCCCTGCGCGGCAGCCGGCCCAACACCCCCGCGCGGGCAGGGCCCAGGACCGTCCGGCCGCGGCCCGGTGCCCCGCGCGGTCGCGGCTGCGGGGCCCTGGGGCCGTGGACCGGCGTGCCCGCTCGGGGGCCTGGGGCCCGGTCGCGGCGCGCGAGGGAGGCAGTCGTCGCAGTGGTGCGCGAGGGGGCGTGCGGCGAACGCCCGCACTCCCGGGGGAGTGCGGGCGGTGCGGAGTGCGGGTGCCGGCTCAGCTCAGGCGCTCGATGACCATCGCCATGCCCTGGCCGCCGCCCACACACATGGTCTCCAGCCCGAACTGCTTGTCGTGCCACTGGAGGGAGTTGATGAGCGTGGTGGTGATGCGGGCGCCGGTCATGCCGAAGGGGTGGCCCACCGCGATGGCGCCGCCGTTGACGTTGAGGCGGTCCAGGTCGATGCCCAGGTCCCGGTAGGAGGGGATCACCTGGGCGGCGAACGCCTCGTTGATCTCGACCAGGTCGATGTCCCCGACCGACAGGCCGGCGCGGGCGAGCGCCTGCTTGCTGGCCTCCACCGGGCCGTAGCCCATGATCTCGGGGGAGAGGCCGGAGACGCCCGTGGAGACGATGCGGGCCAGCGGCGTCAGGCCCAGCTCCCGGGCCTTGGTGTCGGACATGACGACCAGCGCCGCGGCACCGTCGTTGAGCGGGCAGCAGTTGCCGGCCGTGATGCGCCCGTCGGGGCGGAAGACGGGCTTCAGTCCCGCGACGCCCTCCATGGTCACGCCCGCGCGCGGGCCGTCGTCCTTGGCGACGACCGTGCCGTCGGGGAGCGTCACCGGGGTGATCTCCCGCTCCCAGAAGCCGTCGGCGATGGCCTTCTCGGCGAGGTTCTGCGACCGGACGCCGAACTCGTCCATCTCCTGGCGGGTGACGCCCTTGAGGCGGGCGAGGTTCTCCGCGGTCTGCCCCATCGCGATGTAGGGGTCGGGCAGCAGGTCGTCCTCGCGCGGGTCGTGCCAGTCGGTGCCCTCCTGCTCGGCCCGGGCCGAGGAGCGGGCCTCGGCGTCGGCGAAGAGCGGGTTGTGCGTGCCGGGCATCCCGTCGGAGGTGCCGTTGACCGAGCGGGAGACCGTCTCCACGCCGGCCGAGATGAAGACGTCGCCCTCACCGGCCTTGATGGCGTGCAGCGCCATCCGGGTCGTCTGGAGCGAGGAGGAGCAGTAGCGGGTGACGGTGCAGCCCGGCAGGTGGTCCATGCCCATCTGCACGGCCACGATCCGGCCCAGGTTGTGCCCCTGCTCCCCGCCCGGGAGGCCACAGCCCAGCATCAGGTCGTCGATGTCGGCCGGGTCCAGCTCGGGGACCTTGGCGAGGGCGGCCTGCACGATCTCGGCGGTCAGGTCGTCGGGGCGCAGGTCCTTCAGCGAGCCCTTGAAGGCGCGGCCGATGGGGGAGCGGGCGGCGGAAACGATCACGGCTTCGGGCATCACGGCTCCAAGAGGGACGAGAGGGCGTGGCCGGCCCGGCCGGGACCGGCCCCTGGGGAAGTTACCGGTCCGTAAGGCCGGGGGTCACGGCTTACGAGGTGTGACGAGGACCTCTTTCTAAGCGTACGCTTACCCCTGGCGGAAGGGGGCCGGCGAAAGATTCCCCAGGACGGCCCGGCCGGGGGAGGATCAGCCGGACTGCCGCCCCGCCCGTACCGACAGCCCGAGCCGTCGCCGCGCAGGCCGTCCGACCACCTCCGTCCCGTCGGCCGCCGCCGCCTCCGCCGCGACCTGCTCGACCGGAACGTCACCGTCCGCCGCCAGGACACCCGGACGGTCGCGGTCGGCAGGCCACAGGCCGAGCGCCGCGCACACCGTGGGCAGGACCGCCATCGCCGCCGTGGCGTAGCCCGCCACCGAGGGGTGGTAGCTGTCGGGACCGAACAGCTCCCGCGGACGGGCCTCGAACTCGGGGCCCAGCAGGGCACCAAGGGAGACCGTCCGGCCGCCGCTCTCCACCACCGCCACCGTCTGCGCGGCGGCGAGCTGGCGGGACAGCCGCCGGGCCACCCACCGCAGCGGCTGCCAGACCGGCTCGATGGTGCCCAGGTCCGGGCAGGTGCCGACGACCACCTCGCACCCCGCCTCGCGCAGCGCGCACACCGCCTCGGCCAGCAGCCGCACCGAGCGGGTGGGCGGCACGCGGTGGGTGACGTCGTTCGCGCCGATCATCACCACGCACACGTCCGGCCGGCCCGCCGGGTCGGCCAGCAGCAGCGCCACCTGGCGGGCCAGGTCGTCCGAGCACGCGCCCGGCAGCGCCACGTTGCGGAACTCCACCGGCGACTCGGCGACGGCCGCCAGTCCGGAGGCGACCAGGGCGCCGGGCGTCTCACCGGCCCGGTGGACGCCCTGGCCGGCGGCGGTCGAGTCGCCGAGGAAGGCCAGGCGCAGCGGGCCGCGGTCGGCGGGCGGTGTGAGGAAGCGGCCGTAGCGGCCGTCGGCCACGGGCGGCACCTCCTCGCTCACCCCGATGCTGTGGCGGGCCAGCCGGATCTCGGTGAACAGCAGCCCGACGGCGGCCGCCCCCAGCACCCCGACGCCGCCGCCCCCGACGGCGGCCGCCGTCACGATCCGGCGCACCACTCTCCCCGTGGACGTCCATGTCCGCACCCGCTGCGTCGTCGACATCGGGCGGCACCTCCCCGTACGTGCGTGGCGGGCCGCCGCACGGGGACGGGACGGGGGAGGGCACCCCCGGTGGCCCGGTCCGGTGCGCCTCGCGAAGCCGTCGACGGCCTGTCGGCTGACGGCCCGCCACCTCGCCCGCCCCGCCGCCGTGGACGCGCCCGGAAGTCGGCTGGAGCTCCTGTCAACGTTCTGCCCCGCAGACGGCGTGTCGCAACGCGGCGGACCTGGGCGGGGGACGGGCAATAGGGTGGCCGGACGGGCGCTCGACGGCGGGCGTGCCCCCTATCGCGGAGACAACCGTGCAGTTTTACGAATCGATGATCGACCTGGTGGGAAACACCCCCCTCGTCCGGCTGAAGCACGTCACACGCGGCGTGTCGGCCACTGTTCTGGCCAAGGTGGAGTACTTCAACCCCGGCGGCTCGGTGAAGGACCGCATCGCGGTGCGGATGATCGAGGCGGCGGAGGAGTCCGGCGCGCTCCGCCCCGGCGGCACGATCGTGGAGCCGACCTCGGGGAACACCGGGGTGGGGCTGGCGATCGTGGCCCAGGAGAAGGGCTACCGCTGCGTCTTCGTCTGCCCCGACAAGGTCTCCTCCGACAAGATCAACGTGCTGCGCGCGTACGGCGCCGAGGTCGTGGTCTGCCCCACGGCCGTCAACCCCGAACACCCGGACTCCTACTACAACGTCTCCGACCGCCTGGTCCGCGAGATCCCCGGGGCCTGGAAGCCCGACCAGTACAGCAACCCCGACAACCCGCGCTCGCACTACGAGACGACGGGGCCGGAGCTGTGGCAGCAGACCGACGGCCGCATCACGCACTTCGTCGCGGGCGTCGGCACCGGCGGCACCATCAGCGGCACCGGCCGCTACCTCAAGGAGGCCAGCGAGGGCCGGGTGCAGGTGGTGGGTGCCGACCCCGAGGGGTCCGTCTACAGCGGCGGGTCGGGCCGCCCCTACCTCATCGAGGGCGTGGGTGAGGACTTCTGGCCCGACGCCTACGACCGGGACGTCGCCGACGAGATCGTGGCCGTCTCCGACAAGGACGCCTTCCAGATGACCCGCCGCCTGGCCCGGGAGGAGGGCCTGCTGGTGGGCGGCTCCTGCGGCATGGCGGTGGTCGCCGCGCTGGAGGTGGCGCAGCGGCTCGGTCCCGAGGACGTGGTGGTGGTGCTGCTGCCCGACGGGGGCCGCGGCTACCTCAGCAAGATCTTCAACGACGAGTGGCTCGCGGACTACGGCTTCCTGGAGGAGAGCGGCCCTGACGCCCGGGTCTCCGACGTCCTGGCCTACAAGCAGGGCACACTGCCCTCGCTGGTCCACATGCACCCCGGCGAGACGGTCGGTGAGGCCATCGAGGTGCTGCGCGAGTACGGCGTCTCGCAGATGCCGATCGTCAAGCCCGGCGCCGGCCACCCCGACGTGATGGCCGCCGAGGTCGTCGGGTCGGTGGTCGAACGCGAGCTGCTCGACGCCCTGTTCGCCGGGCGCGCGGCGTTGGAGCACCCGCTGGAGCAGCACATGTCGGCCCCGCTGCCGCAGGTCGGCTCGGGCGAGGCGGTCGGCGCGCTGATGGCCGTCCTGGAGAGCGCCGACGCCGCGATCGTGCTGGTCGCCGGCAAGCCGGTGGGTGTCGTGAGCCGGCAGGACCTGCTCGCCTTCCTCGCCAACCGGCCGAAGTGAGGCCCCGTCGGGCGGCCGGCCCACCCCGCGCCGCCCGACCCGCCCGCAGGAACAGGCCGCACCCGAAGATGCACGCAGGTGTCACGCGGTCGCAGCACGGCCTTAACACGCCTCCGGCAGATTCGGTGGTGCGGCGAGAAGGAACTCCGGAGCGGCTCCCGGACTCCCATGATCGCCCAGGACGCGACGGCCGGCCCTGACCCGGACCGCGTCCACCGCGGGGACCGCCGTCGTCCCGCCCCCGGCCCATGCCCGGGGTGCGGCGGTCCCCGCCACACACCCCTCCCCCGGCCTTCCCGCCGACCCGCCGATCACGACCGGGAGCGCTGCACGTCCCCACCGATCACGGCCGGGAGCGCTGCGCGTCCGCCGTCGAGGCCACTGGGGACGAGCGGGCCCGGTGGCCCACCTGTCCGACCCGGGTCAGCCGCGACGCTCGTTCCCCTTCACCCCAGCGATGAACGAGGACCAGGACGCGGGGGGAAAGGCCAGTGCCAAAACCGAGTGGTCCTTCGAGTCGCGCACCCCAATCGAACAAGGCAGGTCGGCGACCTCCACGCAGCAGGAATCTTCTTCGAGGCTGTAGGAACTCCTGCGCCAGGACCCCGATGCCGGATGAGGGGTGGTCATCTCACGCGCTCCTGCCGTATCCCGGTGAGACCATGGACGAGGTCTCTGCACCTTCGGCGGCCAGTGTGCGGCCTCGCCGGTCGCGGTGGTGGGCAGGCACCGAAGGAGTGCGGAGGCCCCGCGGTCAGTGGGAGGGCACGGGGGCGAGCGCACGGAACCGCGGCTCAGCCGAGGCGACCGAGGTGGGCGAGTGGACGCCAGATGCGGGCCACCGTCCCGCCCGGGGCGATGCGCCATGGTGCGGTCGGGCTGTCAGAGGTGATGCTGCCAGCGCAGTGCCGGGTTCCCCTCGATCCAGTACGTGTGGGTCTTCGGTGTGATGCGGAGCTGTACGCGGGAGATGTCGGGCGTTCCCGCGTCCTGCCAGGCGGCAAGGGAGGACTCGATCGTGTCCCACAGTGGAACGGGGCCGCCTTGGCGGACGGTCCAGCCCCCTCCGCCCTCTGTGAAGGCGGCGAACGATTCCCGTTCCGGGTGGAAGAGATGCAGCAGCCTGGCGCCGTCGGAGGCCGTGGCACGCGCGAACTGCGCCCCAGGACACGACAATTGCGCAAGGAACGCCGGCATCCACTCCTCCAGCAGGAGTGGGGACAGCTCGGCCCTGCGCTCGCTGTCGGCGTAGGCAGTGCGGGCAGACAGATCACCGGCTACCGGGATCGCTGCCTGGGACCGTGCCTGCATGAACGAGGAGCGACCGGTGATCCTTCCCTCAGCAGTACCGTCCCGGGCGACGGTGACCTCGGCGAGACCCGTGCCGTACTGCCAGGAGCCACCGACCGTGGCCAGAACGACGCCGCCCGGTTTCGTCTGCCTGATCCAGGCGTAAGGGATGCGGCGTACCGCACAGGTGGCGATCACCCGGTCGTACGGGGCCCGACGAGGGTGGCCAAGGAGCCCGTCCCCCACGACGGCCCAGGTGGAGAACCCGGCCGTCTCCAGGGCCGCGTCCGCGCGGGTTGACACGTTGGCGTCCACCTCGACCGTGGTCACGTGGTCCTCGCCGAGACGGTGACACAGGAGAGCGGCGGAATAGCCGGTACCGGTACCGATCTCCAACACGTCGTGGCCGTCCTCCACCCTCAGCTTCTCCAGCATGTCCACCACGGTGACCGGGGTGGTGGAGGACGAGGTGGGGGAACCGGCGACCGGGCCGTTCACCTGGTCGGCGGTGAGATGCCCGTCGAGCTGGGTGGTCAGGGACTCCTCGCGATAGGCGATCTCCTCCCACTCCGCCGGGTCGCTCCCCGCCGCGGTGACAGGACGCCACCGGCCCCCTTCCGCAGGGAGGAAGACACCGGGCTCCAGGAACAGCTCACGCGGCACGGACTCCACCGCTGTGCGCCACCGGGGGGTGAGGAGGACACCGGCTTCCTCCAGCCGTTCGGCCAGGGCCTGACGCCGGGACACGCTGTCGTTCATGGGGTCACTCCCCGAGTCAGCAGATCAGCAAATGCAGCGGACATCCCCAGTCCGGTGTGCTCCTCCAGCCACGCCCACTGGCCATTCGGATTCAGTTCCAGCCACCAGAGGCCGCCCGCCCTGTCCACCGCGAAGTCGAAGCTGCCCGAGGCCAGGCCGAACTTGTCCAGGTAGGCGTGCAGCGCCCTCTCCACGTCACCGGGAAGGCACACCGTGCTGTATCTGAGCGCTGAGTAGTCCGTGCGCCAGTCCAGCAGACCGGACTCGATTCTCACGGCGAACACCCGTCGGCCGACGACCAGCACACGGAGGTCGGCCACCTTGTCCACGCGGGCCTGGAAGAGATGCGGTGCCACTCGCACGCTCTCATCGATCTCGGCCGCCGTCACGGGCTCCGCCCAACCGGTCACCGGAACACCGTCCCGTTGGTACGGAGTCCACCGGAGAGTCTTGTGGATCACCTGACCGTGGTCCTCGATGAATCTCCGGGCGTCATCGGGATCGTTCGTCACCAACGTCGGTGGTGTGGTGAAGCCGAGGCGTCGAGCAACGGCGAGCTGGGCCGGTTTGTAGTCCGCAGCAGCGTTGCGCAGCGGATGATTGAGCCACAACGTGTCCTCGAAGGCGTAGAGGGCACCACCGAGGCCGTACCGGACCTGTGCGGCAGCGAAACGTGCGTCGTCATCACTGAGGTGTTCGAAGGCGGGCCAGGTCGGCCGACGCCAGTACACGGACCGCAGTCGGGTCAGGTCGAGGGTTCGCGACGGTGTGCGGACCTGCCCGGCCACGTGGGCCGGACAGGTACCGATCCGAGTCGAGACCGTCAGGCCGGTACCGATGTCGGCAGGGTTCAACCTGACCACGGGGACACCATGCCGGTTCAACTGGGTGATCACCATGTCGGCGGTGATGTCGTCCGCCTCGGTGGCCACGAGCACCGGCCTCTCCTCGGTCCTGGCCATCAGTCCTGCTGGCTGTCCTGGTCGTGGCCCTGGTCGTTCGCCGAGTCCGCGTTGGTGACGGTGGAGGTCTCGGTGCCGGAGCTGGTTCCGTGCTTGCCCATCTCGACGACGTGCCCGGCTCGGTCACGGAAGACCCCGAGCTGCGTATCCGGGTCGACGGTGACCGTGACGTGCGGGCACGGGTAAGTGGTCGGGTAGGGGGCCAGCCGTCCGGCTCCCCAGGGGCGGGTACCGACGCTGCTCTCAACTGCCGTGCTCATGTGTGGTTCTCCTGTCCGTTCGATCGAAGAGGGTGGTGGAGGTGTCCTTCCCGGACCGGCGGCTGTCCGTCCGGCGCGACCCGGGCAGGCGGTATGGGTACCGACTGCAGAAGCCCTTCGAGCAGGTAGCTCTCCGGGGCGACACTGAACGGCACGGCTTCGCAGGCCTGCCGTGCGGGCAGACGGCCCTCGACCTCGGCCAGAAGGGCCGGGGGCTCCACCGAGGGCGCCCGTCCCGGCCCACGCACGGCGGCCCGGAGGACCCGGCACACGAGAGCAGTGCCGGAGACAGTGGCTCGGAGCAGCGTCATCAGGTACCGCCTCCGGCGACCAGCTCGGCCCACACGATCTTTCCCCAGCGCCGGTGTTCGGTTCCCCAGGACTCGGCATGCCCTGCGACAAGGAGAAGACCGCGACCATTCTCGTCCTCACCGGCAGCAGCACGCGGTGACGGAGGCTTGCGGGCCTGTCGCTGACGGCAACACGTACGCGGTGCTCGCTCGTTCGGCTGATGACGACCCGGATGAGGTGGCACCTGCTGTGTCGCACGCTGTTGCCGACCAACTCGGAGATGACCAGCTCGGCGTCCTCGATGAGGCGGTTCGGAAAGCGCCAGGTCTCTATGACCCTGCGTACCAACCGACGGGCCGAGCGGGCGGATTCCGGTCTGCAGACCATGGTCTCGCTGTAGCGGGGGGCGCCGATGGCGTGGGGCTTCGTCGCGGTCATGGGTACGGGGCATCCCTTCGGGGTGTTAGGCGTCCTGTCTCGACGGGGGAGGCAAGACGGGACGCTCTCCGCCAACGCCGCAACCCGGCCAGTGACGCCCGGCAGCGTGCGAGGTCACGAACGTAGAAGGCCTGAGGCCCAACCCCCAAGGAGATTGCACGAGTTTGCAGAAGAAGTTTTGACGGGGCCGCACGCCTGGTTGACCATCGTCCTGGCGCGCAAATCGGCGCAAGGCGGCGGACAGGAGAACGACCATGAAGCTACGGTTCCTTGGTAAGAACTCCCAAGGTGGCGAGTGCCCGACCCTCTACTCCACGGATCGTGACACCTACCTCGTCCAGGGTTGGAGGGTCTTCGCGAACGATCTGCTGATGCAGCTCACCATCCCCGAGGGCGAGACGGCCGTGGAGGTGCCGACAGAGCTGTTCGAGCACCTGGAGAAGGACGGCCTCCCCTCCGGTGAGTTCAGGCGCCTTGAGGACCCCCTGATGATCCTCACACCTGGAGGTACGTACGTTGTGCAGGGCCAGGAAGTGACCGACGCCGAAGCACTGGCACAGATGGACATCCCGGACTACGAAACCGTGGTCGAGGTCCCCAAGGCCGCGATCACTGCGCTACTGGAGGAGCCTCGTGGAGTTGATCTCCAGCGACGAGCGCAACCAGCTCTTTGAGGGGTGCGCGCACGGCGCCTTCCACTTGGAACTGAGGGACGACTACTCAGTCCCAGTCGAGGATGGCCCTTACGCGAGCTGGCTCCGTGGGGATGCGGTGGACAACTCGTTCATGGTGCCGTGGACAGACCTCGTGAGGCGGGTCACCGGCGCAGGGAGGTACATGCATCGTGTGCGGGTCGTCACCGAGCCGCACTCCCCGTACATCCAGTGGGAGTACGTCACCGCTCACGTCAACGAGGAGGCCGGCGAGACAGTCCGGTGGTTCCCGCGGCACATGTTGCCCAAGGGGCTGGTCTTTCCGGTGGCGGGGAATGACTGGTGGTTGTTCGATGACAACCTCTTGGCTGTGGGGCACTTCAACGACTCGGGCCGGTTCATCGGCAACGAACTGATCGACGCGCCCCAAACCGTTGCCGAATGCGTCCGTGTGCGGGACCTGCTCTGGTCGTCTGCTATCCCGCACTCCGAGTACAAGCCCTGATCCTGCTGTGAACAACCAAGCACAAGAGACACGTGAGGCGTTGGGAGCCCGGCTGCGTGGTTTCCGCAAAGATGCGGGATTCAGCAGTGGCCGGGCCTTTGCCGCTGCCACTGGCTGGCAGGAGTCCAAGGTGTCTCGCATCGAGAACGGCAAGCAGAACGCGCGTGAAGAGGACATCCACCTCTGGTGCCGGCTTACTGGACACGAGGCCGAGGCGGACGACTTGGTGGCGACGGTCCGTCACATTGACGAGCTGTGGATGGAGTGGCGCCGGGTGCTCGCTGCCGGGGCCGCGAACCGGCAGAAGAAGTCCTTGCCGCTGTATCAGAAGACCAAGATCTTCCGAATCTGGGACCCCAACATGGTTTGGGGGACCATTCAGACTGCCGAGTATGCCGAGAACGTCTTCGAGCTGCTGTCTGACTTCCACGAGACGCCAGCTGACAAGGAAGCTGCCGTAGCGAAGCGCCTTGAAAGGCAGAGGTACCTTTACGAGGGGAATCGAATCTTCAACGTGCTCCTTGGCGAACAGGCCCTTTACTCGAACCACGGCGGCTCAGAGGTCATGAGGGCTCAGCTAGATCGCTTGCTGGCCATCCTGGCGCTGCCGCGACTTAGCCTGGGCATTGTCCCCAAGTCCGCCCCCCTCGCCATCTTCACAGGTCACGCTTTCTCGATGTTTGACGATAAACTTGCCCTAGTCGAGACGTACTCCGCGGAAATTACCGTGACGCAGCCGAAAGAGATAGCGCTCTACCGTAAAGCATTCGATCTGCATAGGAGGGCTGCTGTCTACGGGCAGGCGGCGAGGGGCCTCATACTGGCCGCCATCGACCATTTCGAACGTTTGGGAAGGGGAAGGTGTGGGTGACATGCCGAATTGGCGTACCAGCAGCTACACGCAAACGAATGATTGCGTTGAAGTCGCCGACAACGACCCGGTCAAGGTCATGGTTCGGGACACGAAGTCTCGTGAGCGCGGAACCATGAACGTAACGCCGGGCGTCTGGGCGGAGTTCGTGAACTTCAGCAGGAGTGCCACGGTTTGAGGTGCCAGTCTGGGACCATCACTCTACGGTGAGGGGGCTTGGTGCTCTCTGGAGCCATTGCTCCAACGTCCGGGGCTGGATCGACAGCAGCCTCGAAAAGCTCAAGACCCCCTCCGCCCGGTCCCTAGCCGAGGCCGCGCTGAACATGACCTCCGTGGAGTGGCAGCGGACCTACCTGCCCTGAGCTGCGCCGCGCGGAGCGCCCGTTCTCCCGGCTCCGTACCCCGGCGCAGGTCACCCGTCCGGTGCATCACCCGCCCCGCTTCCTCAGCTTGCTCTCAGAACGGGGCGCTACAGTCCCGCGCCGAGGTGGGGCGGCGGTGGAGGGCCGCCCGGAGCGAGGAGGCTGACGTGGGACGTGGAGCGTACGGACTGGCGCGGGTGGCGGTGATCGTGCGGGCCCCCGCCGGGTGGCTGTGGTGGCCGGGCCTGCTCGCCGCCGGCATCGGCCTCCTGGTGCCGGGGCTGACCGGACGTCGGGTCGGGCTCGCCACCGGGGTGGTGCTGCTGGTCGTGGCGGCCCTGGTGGCGTTCGGCGTCCGGCGGCGGCGCTACACCGGCTTCACCCGGGCGGCCTCGCGGGCCGCCAAGATGGTGGTCCTCCAGGACCGTGCGGTGACGCTCCGTCAGTGGCGTCGTGGCCGCCGCTGGTGGCTGCTGCTCGCCTTCCTGGCCGCCGTCGCCTCCGCGTTCGCCGTGCCCGCCGCCGGTGGCTTGCTCATGGCGGGCTTCGGCGTGGGGCTGTGGGCGAAGTCGCTGTGGCTGGGCCGCTGGGAGCGTCGGCACGAGACGCTGCTGTGGGTCCGCCCCGAGTGGGCCGCCCGCCGCGGCCCGGTCGGCCCCGACGTTCGGGGCTTCCTGACCACCGGCCTGGCCGCGGGAGACGCGGCCCCCGGCGGTGGCCGGGCCCGCTCCACCACGCCCCCGTCCCGGGCCGCAGGGAGCACCGCGCCGCGACGGGCGTGACGGACGTGCGTGAGGGACGTGAGTGAGGGACGTGCGTGACGGACGCGGGTGGGGCGGTGGCTGAGCGGGCCGGTCCAGTGGTCAGGCCCCGAGCTGCCCGGCCGCTCCTGCCCGGTCCTGAGCGGTCCTGGTGGAGCGGCAGCCGGACCCCCTGAGGAGCGCAGGCCGGACGGCGGCAGAGGTCAGTGGCGTGCCACGGTTCCCGTCACCCCGCCCCCAGCTCGCCCAGTGCGTCCCGGTGTGCCGCGCCGCTCTCCGTGACGACCTCGGCGACGGTCTGCGGGGTGCGCACGGTCGCGAAGCGGACGGCGTCCGCACCGGTGCCCTCGCCCGTCAGGTCGTAGCCGTGGATGCCGGGCCGGGGCAGCGAGTTGTAGGCGAAGTGGGTGGAGAAGTAATAGGCGCCGGTGTCCAGCAGGGCGACGTGGTCGCCCGCCGCCAGGAGCGGTAGCGGGCGGTCGCGGGCCACCAGGTCGCCGGCGAAGCAGCAGGGGCCCGCGACGTCCTGGGCCACCGCCTCCCCGGTCTTCGGTCGCCCCTGCCCGTCGTAGGCGGCCACCCGCAGCGGCCAGGCCCCGGGGACGAAGACCGTGCGGGTGGCGACCTGCGCGCCGGCGTGGGTGAGGGCGATGGGGCGTCCGCCGGCCGACTTCGCGTACTCCACGCGCGCCACCACCGTGCCGTGCTTGGCCAGCAGGGACCGGCCGAACTCGGTGACCAGCCCGTAGCGGCCGTCGAACAGGCCGGGCACCGTGGTGTGCAGCAGCCGCGCGTACTCGGCGTAGGTCGGGGTGGTCTCCTCGGAGTCGAAGTTGACGGGCAGGCCGCCGCCGATGTCGAGGGTGTCGATCTGCCGGCGCCCGGCCGCCGCGTTGACCTCCTCGGCAAGCTCGTACAGCTCCCGCACGCCCGCCGCCATCAGGTCCAGGGGCATGCCCTGCGAGCCGACGTGGCCGTGCAGGCGGGTCAGCCACGGCCGGTCCGCGTAGGCCCGCAGCACCCAGTCGCGGGCGCCCGGGTCGCGCAGCGCCACACCGAACTTCGAGGTGTCGGTCGCGGTGCTCATCGCGCCGATGCTGCCGGTGCCCAGCTGCGGGTTGACGCGCAGACCCAGCGGCGAGGCGGTCGGCGAGCCGGCCCGCAGCGCGTCGATCCGCGCCAGCTCCTGCGGGTTGTCGGCGTTGACGGCGACGCCGAGGGAGAGCGCCTCACGCAGCTCCGCGGCGGTCTTGGCGGGGGAGTCCAGCACGGTCCGGGCCGCGGGGACGCCGGCCGCCCGCGCCAGCGCCAGCTCACCGGGGCTGGCCACCTCGCAGCCCATGCCGCAGTCGGCGAGCAGTCGGAGCACCGGGACGAGGGAGGCCGCCTTGACCGCGAAGGCGTGCAGCACGGGCGTACCGGGCGCCGAAACCGCCTCGAAGGCCGCGCGCAGCTCCGCCACCGAACGGCGGACGCCGGCGACGTCGAGCAGGCCCACCACGGGGGCCTCGGGGCCGAGGAGCCCCCTGGCCACGGCCGCCTCGACGGCGAGGTCGCGGGCGGCGGCACCCGGCCGGACGGCGGCGGAGGACGAGGACGAGGACGCGCTGGCACTCATGGGTCAACTCCATCACCTGGGCGACCTGCTGTCACCGCCGCCCCGCGCCTACCGGAAGCAGGGGCCGTGCCGGGGCCCAGGACGGGGACCGGATCGTGCCGGGCCAGGGCCGGGAGCGCGGCCCGTCGCGGCCGGTCTGCGGCAGGCTCCGGGCGCCGGCCCCGGACAGCGGGCTCCGGCCTCAGTCGTCAGGGCCAGGCGGCAGGCGCCGGGCCGCGGGGGGCGAACGCTGCCGGGGCGGGATGCGCGGGCTGCCGGGGCGGGGCGTCGCACGCGGCTCGGCCGGCTCCGTATTCGGGCTCGCGCGGGGACCGCCCACGGCAGACGGATGCGGCCCGACCCCTCCGGGCCGGGCCGCATCCGTCTGCGTCACGTGCGTCCGCTCGCCTCACCCGCGGAGGGAGGGCGCGGGCCGGACGTCACTCCTCGACCATCAGCCCCTTGCGGAGCTTGCGCAGGGTGCGCGAGAGGAGACGGGAGACGTGCATCTGCGAGATGCCCAGTTCCTCACCGATCTCCGACTGCGTCATGTTGGCCACGAAGCGCAGGCTGAGGATCTTGCGGTCGCGCGGCGCGAGGTCGGCGATCAGCGGCTTGAGGGACTCCATGTACTCCACGCCCTCAAGGCCGTGGTCCTCGTAGCCGATGCGGTCGGCGAGGGCGCCCTCACCGTCGTCGTCCTCGGGCTGGGCGTCCAGGGAGCTGGCCGTGTACGCGTTGCTCGCGGCCATGCCCTCGACGACCTCGTCGTCGCTCAGGCCCAGCCGCTCGGCGAGCTCGTGCACCGTCGGGGCGCGGTCGAGCTGCTGCGCGAGCTCGTCACCGGCCTTGGCCAGGTCGAGCCGGAGCTCCTGCAGGCGGCGCGGGACCCGCACCGACCAGCTGGTGTCGCGGAAGAAACGCTTGATCTCGCCGATGATCGTCGGCATGGCGAAGGTGGGGAACTCCACCTCGCGGTCGAGCTCGAACCGGTCGATCGCCTTGATCAGGCCGATGGTGCCGACCTGGACGATGTCCTCCATCGGCTCGCTGCGGGAGCGGAACCGGGAGGCGGCGAACTTCACCAGGGCGAGGTTCAGCTCCACCAGGGTGCCGCGCACGTAGGCGCGCTCCGCGGTGCCCTCCTCAAGGGTCTCCAGCCGCCCGAAGAGCGTCCTGGACAGCGCGCGGGCGTCCACCGTCCCCAGGGATTCGTAGGAGGGGAGGGCGTCGAGCGTGGCGAGCGGGTCGATCTCGTGCAGTTCCGCGAGCGTGGGGTCCACGTCCTCCGAGTGCGGGGGCGTGACCAGCGCGGATTCAGACTGCGGGGATTCCGTGTGCGCGAGGTGCGCATCAGTGGGGATCATCTGGGAAGGAACTGACTGAGCGAGGTTCCGCTCGGCCAGGAAAGTCGACGATGCGGAGTTCGGTTCCGGGACAAGCCCGGTACGCAGGTCGTCGAGCCGGGGTGACATGGGTGTCCTCCATGGTTACTCGGCATATGGCTGCCGAAGCCTGTGCATCAAGCTGCGGTGTGCGGCGCCTCCAAAGCCGGCTGTGCGGGTGGTTCTCCTCTACGCCTACCTGGGTTCACACCCCAAAGGCAAGTGACGGCTGTCCGTATATGGCGGTTTATGCCCATCGTTCGGCTACCGGCGACCTCCCCCACTGGCGTAGGGTGCGACCACGCGTAGTGGGTTCCGAGCGCCGGATGTCGAACATCTGTGCAGATATCCGCAGCGCGTACGGACAGCCCGTTCAGAGCAGCTGAAGGAGAGCGCAGGCATGGACCGCGGGACGGTCGGCAGTGCGAGCCGTGGCCGACTCCAGGTGGAGATCCGGCACCACGGTGCCAGCGCGGTCGTGACCGCCACCGGCGAACTGGACCACCACACGGCCGACGTGCTGCGCGGCTCACTGGAGGATTGCGTCGCCGACGGCTACACGCGTCTGGTCGTGGACTGCGCCGGTCTGGAGTTCATGGACTCCACCGGGCTCAACGTCCTGCTCGGTGCCCGGCTCACGGTCGAGGCCGAGGGCGGCGCCGTGCACCTGGCGAACATGCAGCCGGTGGTGGCGCGCGTCTTCGAGATCACCGGCGCCGACGCCGTGTTCGGGGTGCACGACAGCCTCGACGCGGCGCTCGCCGAATGAGCGCCCGCCGCTCGGGTGCCGCTCGCCCGTCACACGGATATCCCCTGGCCGCAGGGGTGTCATGCGGCTGCGCCGGTGCGCCGCCGCAGACTGCGCCGCTGCGCCGGGTCGCCGTGTCGCGGCGCAGCGTGCACATGATCCGGCTGCCGTTGCCGTCGTCACACGGACCGGTGTCCGCCACCAGGTGTTCCCGACGCCCCGTCGGGCAGGAGACACCTGAATCTGCTGTAGTCGGCAGGTAACCCGTTGACCGTGAACAGGCGATTCGGTGAGGTGAAGCGCTGATGAGCACCACCCGGCCGTACCCGCCGGGCGACCTCGGCCCGGAGCCGGGGAGCGCTGGCGTGCCGTCCGTTTCCCCCGGGGCCGCCGCGGCTGCCTCCCCCGTCGTGCCGGCGGGGCAGATCCGCAGGCTGCGGCTGGCAGGCGCCAAGGGTGCCGTCGCCCGCGGCAGGGACTTCGCACGCGAGGCGCTGCACGACTGGGGCTGGCTGCCCGCCGAGGCACCCGACGCGCGAGCCGCGGCCGAGGACGTCCTCCTCGTCGCCTCCGAGCTGGTCACCAACGCGTGCCTGCACGCCGACGGCCCCGAGGAGCTGCGGCTGCGTTACACGGCGAAGGTGCTGCGCCTGGAGGTGTCCGACAACGGCTCGGGCTCCCCGGCGCCCCGCACGCCCCACCAGGCGGGCCGCCCCGGCGGCCACGGCATGTTCATCGTCCAGCGGCTGTGCAGCGACTGGGGCGTCGTCCACCACCCCGACGGCACCGGCAAGACCGTCTGGGCCGAGCTGACGCTCCCGGAGGCCCGCTGACCCCCGGGGCCGTCCCGCCCCACCGGAACGCCGCTGGCGCCACGTGAACGCCGCTGGCGCCACGTGACGCCGCAGCGGACCCGCGGACGCCGCCGACGTAGCCGAACGCAGCGGAGCGCACGCGGACGCCGCTCCACAGCGCACACGGCTCCACAGCTCCACACTGCACACGAAGGAGCCCGGGTCCGGCAGGTTCTCCTGCCGGACCCGGGCTCCTTCGTGCTCCGTGCTCCGTTCTCCGCGCTCAGTGCCCGGTGAGCGGTGAACACTGAGCGGTCCCCGGGGCCCGCCGTGGGGAGCGGGCCCGGGGGACGGGCGCTACTTGACCTCGCCCATCGCGTCGCGCACCTTGCGGCGGTACATGTACACCGCGAAGCCCGCGACGACCGCGAGGAGTGCCTCCACCGTCACCACGCCCGCACCGCTGAGGTCGGCGCCGCAGATGGAGAGCATGCTGGTGACGGAGTCGCCGGCGCTCACCGCGAGGAACCAGACGCCCATCATCTGCGAGGCGTACTTCGCCGGGGCCAGCTTCGTGGTCACCGACAGGCCCACCGGCGACAGGCACAGCTCGCCGACGGTCTGGATCAGGAAGATGCCCACCAGCCACATCGGGCTGACCAGCGTGCCGTTCGAGGCCATCGCCATCGGGATCAGGAAGAAGAAGAACGAGACGCCGACGAAGAACAGGCCGGCCGCGAACTTCGCGATGGTGCTCGGCTCGCTCCGCTTCCGGTTCAGGTACAGCCAGAACCAGGCGAAGACCGGCGCCAGCGCCATGATCATGATCGGGTTCAGCGACTGGTACCAGGACGAGGGGAAGCCGATGCCGAAGAGCGTGCCGGCGGCCTTGCCGGAGCCGAAGGCCTGGACGGTCGAGCCGCCCTGGTCGTAGATCATCCAGAACACGGCGGCGGCCACGAAGAACCAGATGTACGCCGACATCTTGGACTGCTGGCTGCGGTCGAGCTCCCGGTCCCGCTTGATGCGGATCAGCACGCCCGCCGGGATGACCAGGCCGAGCAGGGTCAGCGGCACCATCGCCCAGTTCAGCGTGAAGTGACCGGTGCCCACCACGATCGCGTAGAAGACGACGGCGACGGCCAGCCAGGCCAGGCCCTTGCGCAGGAAGGACGCCTTCTCCTCCCGCGACAGCGGCTTGGGCACGACCGAGCTCTCCGGGCTGAGGTGCTTGCTGAACAGCATGAACTGCAGCAGGCCCAGGCCCATGCCGACGGCGGCCAGGACGAAGCCGAGGTGCCAGCTGACCTCCTCGCCGATGGTGCCGATCAGCAGCGGGGCGATGAAGGAGCCCAGGTTGATCCCCATGTAGAAGATCGTGAAGCCGCCGTCACGCCGCGGGTCGTTCGGACCGTTGTAGAGGTGGCCCACCATCGTGGAGATGTTGGCCTTCAGCAGACCGGAACCGATCGCCACCAGCGCGAGGCCCGCGAAGAAGAAGCCGGCGCCGGGACCTGCCAGGCACAGGTGGCCCAGCATGATCGTGCCGGCGGAGATCGCCACCGTCTTGCGGGGCCCCCACACCCGGTCGCCGAGCCAGCCGCCGGGCAGCGCCAGCAGGTAGACCATCGCCAGGTAGATGGAGTAGATCGCCGTCGTGGCGGCCAGGGTCATCCCCAGGCCGCCCCCCTGCATCCCTTTCGCGGCGTCCACGCCACCGGAGAGCAGGTAGAGCGTGAGCAGGGCCCTCATGCCGTAGAAGCTGAAGCGCTCCCACATCTCGGTCATGAAGAGAGTGGCCAGTCCGCGGGGGTGGCCGAAGAAGGTCTTGCCGCCGGCAGGGTTCTCCTGCTCCGGGGCATCCTTCGTCAGGCTGGACGCCATGGTGCTTCCTTGCTCTTCGGGACGCGCCTGCCTCGCAGCTCACGCGCCCGGTCGGTGACCGGCACCGGCGTGCGGCCGTCCTCCCCCACGCCCTGGGGTACGTTCGCCTGATCGAAGGCGACGCGGACGAGAACCGCACACCGGGATCCACGTCCCCGCGCCTCGTTGCGCGCGGCGGACCCGGTCAACAGGTCATTCACGGGGTGTCACGGGCCGGTCACGGAAGTGAGTGGCCCTTACACGAACGGGACCGGCGGCGCCGGGCGGCGCGTTGGGTCCCGTGGTGGTGCGATGGACGTTCCTGTCACTTTACGTCCCGTTAAGACGCGCCGATACCCACTGAGAGAACCCTCACACTCGTGTGAGGGAACCGGGGGGCAACCGAACGGCGCCTTCAAGTGTCATGTGACAGCCCGTACAAGGCCGACCTGAGGGCCCGGCACCTCGGACTACCATCGGGCCATGACCCGAGTACTGCTGGCCGAGGATGACGCGTCCATCTCGGAGCCGCTCGCGCGCGCCCTGCGCCGCGAGGGCTACGACGTCGAGGTTCGCGAGGACGGTCCCACCGCCCTCGACGCCGGCCTCCAGGGCAACGTCGACCTGCTCGTCCTGGACCTCGGGCTGCCCGACATGGACGGCCTGGAGGTCGCCCGGCGGCTGCGCAACGAGGGGCACGCCTTCCCCATCCTCGTCCTCACCGCCCGGGCCGACGAGGTGGACACGGTGGTCGGCCTCGACGCGGGCGCCGACGACTACGTCACCAAGCCCTTCCGGCTGGCCGAACTGCTCGCCCGGGTACGGGCCCTGCTGCGCCGCGGCGCCGCCCCCGACGCCCAGGTGCCGCCCTCCACGCACGGCGTGCGGATCGACGTGGAGTCCCACCGCGCCTGGATGGGGGAGGAGGAACTCCAGCTCACCGCCAAGGAGTTCGACCTGCTGCGGGTCCTGGTCCGGGACGCCGGCCGGGTGGTCACCCGCGACCAGCTGATGCGCGAGGTGTGGGACACCACCTGGTGGTCCTCGACGAAGACGCTGGACATGCACATCTCCTGGCTGCGCAAGAAGCTCGGCGACGACGCGGCCAACCCGCGCTACATCGCCACCGTGCGCGGCGTCGGCTTCCGCTTCGAGAAGAGCTGACGGCAGGCACCCGACCGGCGGCGCCGCGCGCCCGGCCGCCCCGCCACCGGCTCCGGGGCGGGACAATGGCAGCCGACCGTCCCCGGCCCCGGAGGGCACCGTGCGCCGCCGCCTGATCAACTCCACGCTCGCCGTGGTGCTCGTCGTGATCGCCGTCTTCGGCATCTCCCTCGTCATCGTCGAGACCCGCACCATCCAGGCCGGGGCGCAGGAGAGCGTGGCCTCCGAGGCCGTCCGGCTCGTCGGCATCGTCGAGAGCCGGCTCAGCGGCGGCGAGAAACTCACCCAGGGCATCCTCCGGGAGCAGATCACCGCCCACCGGTACGCCGAGATCACGGTGCCCGGCAGGCCCACCCTGCACATCGGCGACCGGCCCAGCGGCGAGGCCATCTCCTGGACCGTCCACGGCGACCGGGGCGAGACCGTCACCGTCAAGGAGTCCCACGCCGCCGTCAGCGCCGAGATCGGCCGCACCCTGCTGATCATCCTCGCGGTCGCGCTGCTGGCCGTCCTCGCCGCCGTCGTCCTCGCCGTCCGCCAGGCCCACCGGCTCACCGCACCGCTCACCGACCTGGCCGAGACCGCCGAGCGCCTCGGCTCGGGCGACCCCCGGCCCCGCCACCGCCGCTACGGGGTGCACGAGCTGGACCGGGTGGCGGACGTCCTGGACGCCAGCGCGGAACGGATCGCCCGGATGCTCACCGCCGAACGCCGGCTGGCCGCCGACGCCTCCCACCAGCTCCGCACCCCACTGACCGCGCTGTCCATGCGGCTGGAGGAGATCACCGTCGCCGACGACCCCGACACGGTGAAGGAGGAGGCGAGCATCGCGCTCGGCCAGGTCGACCGGCTCAGCGACGTCGTGCAGCGGCTGCTCACCAACTCCCGCGACCCCCGCAGCGGCTCCGCGGTCGCCTTCGACCTCGACGAGGTGGTCAAGCAGCAGATCGAGGAGTGGCGGCCCGCCTACCGCAGCGCCGGCCGCGCCATCGTCCGCTCCGGCAAGCAGGGCCTGCGGGCGGTCGGCACCCCCGGCGCGGTCGCCCAGGTCCTGGCCACCCTGGTGGAGAACGCCCTGATGCACGGCGACGGCACCGTTGCGATGCGCACCCGCACCACCGGCAACCAGGTCGTCGTCGAGGTCACCGACGCCGGCCCCGGAGTCTCCCCCGACCTCGGCTCCCGGGTCTTCGAGCGGACCGTCAGCGGCCGCAACTCCACCGGGCTCGGCCTGGCCGTCGCCCGTGACCTCGCCGAAGCCGACGGCGGACGCCTGGAGCTCCTCCAGCAGCAGCCCCCCGTCTTCGCGCTCTTCCTCGCGCGGGAGGCCGAGGAGGCGGCGGAGTGACCGGAAGGGGCCGGTCCGGCCCCCGGCAGGGGCGTGCCCCCACGGCCGGACCCGTACGGAGGAGCCCCCGCAGTGCCCGCAGGGTCAGGCCCCCGCGCGGTCAGTCGACCGGGGCGCCCGGCACCGCGTGTGCCTCCCGGCGCTCCGCCGCGAGCGCGACCGGGGTCGACTCCTCACGGGGTTTTCCCGGCCCCACGCCCACGGGTGCGCCGCCCTCCGCCGGCTCCGCCGCGGGAACCGCACGGAAGACCCAGCTCCGGTAGGACCAGAAGCGGAAGAGCGTCGCCAGGCCGATGCCGACGAACTTGAAGACGTTGGACTGGAGCGGCGAGTCCCAGCCGAAACCGTAGGTCGCCGCGTAGAGCAGCCCGTTCTCGATGACCAGGCCGATCGCACTGAAGAAGAGGAACAGTGCCATCTCCCGGGTGCGGCCGCTGCTCTCGCGGTCCCGGTAGGTGAAATAGCGGAAGCCCACGTAGTTGAAGAGGATCGAGACGACCGTCGCGACGACGCTGGCGCGCACCACCGGGAGGTCGCTGGTGTGCCGCACCAGGTTGAAGACGCCCAGGTTGACCAGGACGCCGGCGCCCCCCACGGCTCCGAACTTCACGACCTCGCGGGCCAGGCCCGACAGTCGCGCCCGCAGGTCGCTGCGCTCACCCATGTGAATCGTTTCCGCTTCCTGTCGGGGGCGTCGTCCGTCTCTTCGGCGGCCGTGCCGGCGAAGGCAGCCCGCCGCGGTCATGCTAACCAGGGCGGAGCCGCCCGGTCCGGTGCTCGCACCGCGCCGCGCCGCGAGGGACGGCAGTCGGGCTACCCCGGTTCCCCGTCACCGGCGCTTCACGCGACCTTCACGCGGACGGCGCCCCACGGTACCGCTTGGACGTTCCTCCAAGTGCCGGTGTTCGAAGCGACGAAGCGGACGGCTACCCTGGTGGCGTGACGTTCCCGGTAGTCGGCATGGTCGGCGGCGGTCAGCTCGCCCGCATGACCCACGAGGCGGGCATCCCCCTCGGCATCAGGTTCAAGCTCCTCAGTGACACCCCGCAGGACTCCGCGGCCCAGGTGGTCGGTGACGTCGTCGTCGGCGACTACCGCGACCTGGAGACGCTCAGGGCCTTCGCCCGCGACTGCGACGTGATCACCTTCGACCACGAGCACGTGCCCGCGGAGCACCTGCGCGCCCTGGAGGCGGACGGCATCCCCGTCCGCCCCGGGCCCGAGGCGCTCCTGCACGCGCAGGACAAGGGGGTGATGCGG
The DNA here is from genome assembly GCF_042733155.1 of Streptomyces sp. NPDC059740. NCBI lineage: Bacteria > Bacillati > Actinomycetota > Actinomycetes > Kitasatosporales > Streptomycetaceae > Streptomyces > Streptomyces sp. NPDC059740. The sequence continues at coordinate 86,045 of NZ_JBHWGP010000025.1, forward strand.
GCCAGGCTCAGCGAGATCGGCGTGCCGTGCCCCCGCCACCGCATCGTCTCCGACCCGGAGGACGTCGCCGCCTTCGCCGCCGAGGGCGGGCAGGGCGAGGACGGGCAGGGCTTCCCCGTCGTCCTGAAGACCGTCCGCGGCGGCTACGACGGCAAGGGCGTGTGGGTCGTGCGCTCCGTGGCGGAGGCGGCCGAGCCGTTCCGCGCCGGCGTGCCGGTCCTCGCCGAGGAGAAGGTGGACTTCGTCCGCGAACTCGCCGCCAACGTGGTGCGCTCCCCGCACGGCCAGGCCGTGGCCTACCCGGTGGTGGAGTCGATCCAGGTCCACGGCGTCTGCGACACCGTGATCGCACCCGCCCCCGACCTCTCCGAGGACCTCTCCGCCCAGGCCCAGGAACTGGCGCTGCGCATCGCCGCCCAGCTCGGTGTCGTCGGCCACCTCGCCGTGGAGCTCTTCGAGGTCCGCGACGCCGAGGGCCGGCCCGCCGTCCTCGTCAACGAACTGGCGATGCGCCCGCACAACTCCGGCCACTGGACCATGGACGGCGCGATCACCTCGCAGTTCGCCAACCACCTGCGCGCCGTGCTGGACCTGCCGCTGGGCGACCCGCGGCCCCGCGCGCAGTGGACCGTGATGGCCAACGTGCTCGGCGGCGACTACCCCGACATGTACTCCGCGTACCTGCACTGCATGGCGCGCGACCCGCAGCTCAAGATCCACATGTACGGCAAGGACGTGAAGCCGGGCCGTAAGGTCGGGCACGTGAACACCTACGGCGACGACCTGGCCGACGTCCGCGAGCGCGCCGCCCACGCCGCCGGCTACCTGCGAGGAACGATCAAGGAATGAGCGCTGCCCCCGAATCCTCCGCCCGGCCCGACGCGGCACCGCTCGTCGGCATCGTCATGGGCTCCGACTCCGACTGGCCCGTCATGGAGGCCGCCGCCGAGGCGCTCACCGAGTTCGGGATCGCCCACGAGGTCGACGTCGTCTCCGCGCACCGCATGCCGCGCGAGATGGTCGACTACGGCGAGCAGGCGGCCGGGCGCGGCCTGAAGGCGATCATCGCGGGCGCCGGCGGGGCCGCCCACCTGCCCGGCATGCTCGCCGCCGTCACCCCGCTGCCCGTCATCGGCGTGCCCGTGCCGCTGAAGTACCTCGACGGCATGGACTCGCTGCTCTCCATCGTGCAGATGCCGGCCGGGGTGCCCGTCGCCACCGTCTCCGTGGGCGGCGCCCGCAACGCCGGCCTGCTGGCCGCCCGCATCCTCGCCGCCCACGACCCGGACCTCCAGGACCGGATGCGCTCCTTCCAGCAGGACCTGAACGACCAGGCCACCGAGAAGGGCCGCAAGCTGCGCGCCAAGGTCGCCGGCGGCGGCTTCGGCTTCGGGGCGCAGCGGTGAGCGCCCGCGCCGACGTCGTGGACGTCCTCACCGAGTGGCCGGTCGTCGACGGCCACAACGACCTGCCCTGGGCCCTGCGCGAGCAGGTCCGCTACGACCTCGACCGCGTCGACCTGGCCGGCGACACCAGCGCCACCCTCCACACCGACCTGCCCCGGTTGCGCGCCGGCCACGTCGGCGCCCAGTTCTGGTCGGTCTACGTCCGCTCCGACTTCGCGGGCGACCAGGCGGTCAGCGCCACCCTCGAACAGATCGACGTGGTGCGTCAGCTGATCGACCGGCACCCCGGCGAGCTGCGGGCCGCGCACACCGCCGAGGACATGGAGGCCGCCCGTGCCGAGGGCCGCATCGCCTCCCTGATGGGCGCCGAGGGCGGCCACTCCATCGCGAACTCCCTCGGCACGCTGCGGGCGTTGTACGCGCTGGGCGTGCGCTACATGACGCTCACCCACAACGACACCATCGACTGGGCCGACTCCGCCACCGACGAGCCGAAGGCCCACGGCCTGACCCGGTTCGGCGAGCTGGTCGTGAGCGAGATGAACCGCTGCGGGATGCTCGTCGACCTCAGCCACGTCTCGGCCGACACCATGCGCGACGCGCTGCGCGTCACCCGCGCCCCGGTGGTCTTCTCGCACTCCTCGGCGCGCGCCGTCTGCGACCACGTCCGCAACATCCCCGACGACGTGCTCGCGCAGCTCCCCGCCAACGGCGGTGTGGCCATGGCGACGTTCGTGCCGAAGTTCATCCTCCCCGAGGCCGTGGAGTGGACCAAGCGCGCCGACGAGAACATGCGCGCCCACGGTTTCCACCACCTCGACACCACGCCGCAGGCGATGGCGGTGCACCGCCGCTTCGAGGAGAACCACCCCCGGCCCAAGGCCACCGCCAAGACCGTCGCCGACCACCTGGACCACATGCGCGAGGTCGCCGGCGTCGACCACGTCGGCATCGGCGGCGACTTCGACGGCACCGCCTTCACCCCGGCCGACATCGCCGACGTCGCGGGCTACCCGAACCTCGTCGCCGAACTGCTGGACCGCAACTGGTCCCGCACGGACGTCTCCAAGCTGACCTGGCGCAACGCGGTCCGCGTCCTGCGCGACGCCGAGGCCGTGGCCCGCGAGGAGCAGTCCCTGCGGGGGCCGTCCAACGCGACGATCGAGCAGGTGGACGGGGGCGAGGGCTGAGGCCGGCCCGCCCCCTCCCGGCGATGCCCCACTGCGCGCGACGCGGTGGGGCATCGCTGTGTGCCGGGTCGTCCGCGGGCGTCGTCCGCACGCTGCGGGAAAGCCGCCGGGACAAGGGGAACCACCCCGCACCGCGCGCATCCCGCACGAGGCAGCCGGATTCAACTTCGCCCTCTCCCACGACCTGCCGACGTCGTTGACCTTCGATTTCGCCCCCATCGTCTTCGCGAGCGGAATCCCGGTCGGCGGCAACGCCCACCTGACCCTCCGCGAGGACGGCTCGGTGACGTTCACGGGACATTTCCACGACTCCGGCGCCGACGAGTTCAACACCCAACTCGTGTGGGCGGTGAAGGACGCGCAGGGCCGGGTGTACACCTTCCAGCATTCCGGACACGTGGCCGGCACGTTCGAACCCGGATCGCGGAACGACGACTGGACGGTGGACACACGCAGTGACGCCATCGCCGCGCACTGGGCGGACATCGCGGCAGACCCGATCCAGCGCGCCGAAGCCCATGTCGACGCCGACCTGCTCAACGTGACGAACAGCGTGGTCGGGGCGGTCGGACTGGCGCTGGCAGTCATCGCCATCATCGCGGCCTGAGGCCCGAGCCGGGCGGCGGGTGCGGCCAGAGGCTCCCTCAGTCCTGCCGGCCGGTGGCGGGCGGGCCGCTGGTGAGGCGCAGCTCCATCACGGCCGCCACGGCTTCGAGCCAGCGTGCCACCTCCTCGTCCCCCTCAAGGCCCTGGGGCGCGACCGCCGCCGCTTCCGTCAGCCAGCCGCGTACGACCGTGGCGGCCTCCTCCCGGGGCAGGGGTTCGCTGAGGTCGGCGGCGTAGCGGACTCCGCCGGAGCGCACGACCTTGGCGAGGAACGCCACCGACCGGGGCAGGACACCGAGGTCCCCCAGCGTCAACGCACCGGCCACGGCGCCTTCGCCGAAGAGGGCCGTGCGACCGGGCGAGCCCGGGGGCAGTCCGCCTCGCAGCAGTGGCGGGAGGGCGAGCGCGCGCAGTTCGGTCTCCGTCCGGTAACCGGGGGGCGGACCGTCGGCGGAGGAGGGCGTCATGTCGGATTCCTTGCTGTGTACGGACGTTGCGCGGTGCTGCGTGCGGGCCTGACGGTTCTCAGCGGACGGTGACGGTCCAGGTGATCCGCTCGGGCCGGGGAGTGAGGGGGGCCAGGGACATGGTGGACGGGGACGGGGCTGCCGGCGAGGGCGAGTCGACGGGACCGTCGCAGGCGTGGACCAGGCAGTGCAGCAGCACGATGCGGGTGGTGCCCCGCTTCCGGGCCGTGAAGCGGAGGTGCAGGGTGCCGCCGCTGCCCGGTTGCACCGGGGTGTCGTGCGCGAAACGCCTGCCTCGGGTCCGGACCACGGACGGGTCGGGCGCGGGGGTGGTGATGCCCCAGCGTTCTCCGGTGGAGGCGTTGTAGGGGACGGTCAGGTCGAACTCCTCACCGGCGTCGACAACGATCTTCCGGTGGCCCGTGGAGTGGGACGGCGGCTCACCCTCACCGCACCCCGCGAGGAGCACGGTCAGCAGTGTTGCCAGGAGCGCGGTGCGGGCCGCCGTACGTCCGTGGCTCATCCCGTTCCGTGCGGGACGAAGACGGCGAAGACGCCGTCGCCCAGGCCGCTGTCGGCCGCTCCCCCCAGGTGCCCGCTCACGAAGTCGTGCTCGCTCACCCATGTCGTCGTACCCCACGGGTTGTAGATCTGCAGCTTGTCGCCTTCCTGCCCGATGATCATCATGGCGTGGTTGCCGTCGCTCCCCGAGACGTTGACGGGCACGGGGCGGCCGTCCGCGACGGACTGCTCGACATCGGTCAGCGCGGCGCGCCGGTCGTCGTCGCCCGAGAGGTCACGCCGGTCGTAGTCGGTACCGGTGTGGGAGCCGATCTCCCGGTCGTCGACCAGTTCCTGCCCCTCGACCCCCATGCCGTTCCAGTTCTTGCCGCCGTCGCCCTCGTTGTGCACCCGGTGCTGCTCGTCCACCAGGCGGTCCCGGAAGTGGTCGGGGTTCTCGTCGTGGCCCGAGGGCCCGCCGGTGAGGTCGAGGGCGTACACCGGGTCGACCAGGGCGCGTGCGGTGATGGTGGACGAGGCGACGCAGGTGCCCTCGCTGCCGTCCCCGCCCTGCTCCCACTTCTGGCCGTGGAAGGTCACGTCCTCGGTGTTCTTGTTCGCGCCGTCGTCGTCGAGCCCCTCGTCCTTCATGCTGTCGCTGTCCGCGGTGATCGGTGAGAGGTGGTCGCGGAGCCAGAGGGGGTCGCGCCCGTGGATCTTGTCCTGGAAGGTGCTGACGGCGTCCATGCTGTTCCCGGCGGCCAGTGCCTTGAGGAGGTAGGCGCGTTCCTCCGGGCTCTTGGCATCGGACAACATCCGGTTGAACTCGGCGTGGTCGTCGCTGTCCAACCGGCTCATCGCCTGTTCCGAACGGTCGAGGTCGTCGGCGCTGAGCAGCTTGTTGAGGTCGCGCGGCGCACCGGCGACGGCGGTGTCGGCCAGGGCCAGCGCGTCGGCGTCACTGAGGCCGGAGCCCCGCAGACGGCCGGCGCGGGCCTGGGAGGTGAGCTTGTTGAGGTCACGTGTCGCGACACGGGCGGCCTCTTCGCATTTGGCGGCGGCCGTGAGCCTCTTCTGCGCGCCCGCGGTGGCGGCCGTGCGGGCGTGCGACAGGGCTTCCTCCGCGGCCTCGCTGTCCTGCCTGTTCACCGACAGTCCGCCTTTCCGGAGTCCGCCGCCGCCCTTCCCGGCCCCGTCCCCCTGCTGGTCGTCGGCGAGTGCGTCCGAGGACTCCAGGATGCGGAACGCGTCGAAGAGCAGCTCCCGGCCCATGCCGTCGGTGGCCTGGGCCTCGTGGACGACGTCCGCGAACGCGGCGAGCGTCCTGTACGCCTCGCGGAACGCCAGCGACATGTGGTCCGCGTCGCGAGCCGCGGCGTTCACGGCGTCCGCCGCGCCGGCACCGCTCTGCCCCGCCCACACGTTCGGGAGGTGTGTCCTGCCGACGGCACCCACCCGGGCGCCCACCTCCTCCACCACGTCCGCCTGGCGCCGGTACGCCTGGGCCAGGTGGTCGAGGACGTCGGAGGAGCCGTCCGGCGGCGACACGGCGAGGGTGTCCCGGACCGCTTCGGCCAGCGCGACCTTGTCGTCGCAGTCGCCGAGGCGGTGCAGGCACGACTGCAGTCGGCTTCGGCGGGCGGTGGGAGTGTCCTGATCGGCCATGGTGAGGTTGTCGTCCCCGTGCGAGAGGTACGGGCGGTACACCGGGACGGCGTGACCCGCGGGATGAGGGGGCCCGCGCGTGGCGGGGCCCGGGGTGATGACGACGGTCGGTGACGAGGACGGTCAGCCGAAGGGGGACCCGCCGCCCGCGGAGGCCATCGGGGTGGCGAGGCCGTGGGGCATCAGGACCATCGAGTGGCCCAGCATGGCGACGGCCTCGTTCTCCGTGGAGCGGTAGTTGTCAGCCGAGGCCCGCAGCCTGTCGGCCAGTTCGTGCAGGGCGCCCCCCAGCGTCGTGCACTCCGTCAGCCACGCGTCGGCGAACGCGTCGAAAGCCGCCCCGACTTCGGCCCCACCGAGGACGCGGGCCGGATAACGCGACGGGGTGGGCAGGCCACCCTTGACGGAGTCGACCTCTTCACCCGCGGTGTCGAGATCTTTCGCCTGGTCGTCCAGTTGGTCGGGCCGAACGTCGAAGTCAGCCGTAGCCATGCGCCCCCCAGGTGTAGGTAGCGCCCCTGTGGCGCTCCGCCCTTGGACACACGTCCTCGGGACTCGCCTGAGGTGCAACTTTGCACTGTCGAGGTGCTTTCTCGCCAGATTTCGCGGTGGTGGTCCGCGAGACTTGCCCGTCTGGACAGTCCCATCCGGTACGCCGGTTGCCTCCGGTCGCCCCGACGCTACGGATCGGCTTCCAGGACGACCGCCGGCCTCCCGTCCGCTGACCCGTGTAGTGGCGGCGAATCAGGGCAGGCAGCCTGCCGGAACAGCCAGGTCGTGAAGGAGAAGGCGTGACGCGGAACGAGGGTGGAGTGACCCGGCGGTGGCTGGTCGGGGCGTCAGGGGCGGCCCTGCTCGCTGCCGGGTGCTCCAGGACCGGTGGCGACGGTTCGGGTGAGAAGAAGGACGGCGGTGCGTCGGGCGCGGCCCCGGACGGGGCGCTCGGCGGGAACTTCAACGAGGACCCCACCGGCTGCGGCCTCACCGAGCTCGAAGGGGTGGGCGCGGGCTGGCTGCGCGGCTTCGTCGCCCTGCGCGCCGCGGAGGACCCCGGCGCCCTCCAGCACAGGGCGCTCGCCACCCTGCTGAAGGTCTCCCAGCACGGTTTCGGCACCGTCCTGACCCTCAAACTGCCGCACAACGACAGGGCGTTCCCCGCTCCGGACAGTCCCGAGACGGAGAAGGTGCTCGCGAGGGTCGACAAGGTGCTGGACGCCGTCATGGGCAAGGTGAACATCCTCGTCGTCGGCAACGAGCCGTTCATCGAGAGCCGCAAGAAGGACTGGAACGGCCCGCTGGGCGACTTCTACGAGGCGGTCGCCCGGCACGTCCTCGCCTACCGGTCCCGGCACAGCGGCAGCACCAGTCGCACCCGTGTCTACATGGGCGCCCTCAACCACCTCGACCAGCCCGAGTGGCGCGGCCGGGGGGCCGAGCGCTGGATGGACTTCGCGCGACGGACGGACGGCATCGAGGGCGTGGACATCCACCCGCACGTGCAGTCGATCGAGCAGGCCGGGAAGTACCTGGACTTCGTGCTGCCCCGGCTGGGGCATGGGCAGAAGTTCCTGGTCACCGAGTTCTCCCTGGTGCAGCTGTGGCAGCAGCACATGACGGACCCGATACCGCACCGGTTCGCCGAGCGCTACCGGATGGATGCGGACACCAGGGTGTGGCAGGCGATCAGGCAGGCGATCGACCACCCGTGGCCCCAGCAGCAGTGGCAGGACCTGCTCGCCATGAGCCCCTGGTACGCCAGTCACCGGCACTACCTGCGCGACCAGGTCGACCGGTTCCGGGCCACCGACCGGCTCGCCGTGGCCACCTACGGCGTCGCCCAGGGGGCCGCCATGACGAAGGACTTCGGGCCGCACAAACAGCCCTGGCTGCTCAACAGCCTCTACGCCAACCGCACGGCACGCCCGGCGGAGGCGTCCTCGGCGACGCCCGCCCGCAACCCCGGCTGGGCCGGGGACTTCCGGTCCCTGCAACGCGAGCAGGACAGGCCCACCGTGGACACCGGGACGGTCCGCACCTGACGCCACGGGGCGCCCACGCACGCGTCGAGAGAGCCCGGCACGACACCTGCCCCGCGGGCCGCGGACGGGCCGGAACCCCACCCTGCGTGAGCACGGTGGGGCCGATCCGGTCGTCACGGGGCGCCTTCCGCGAGACGTCGCGGCGGCAGGCCGCCGGCGAGGGCACCCGCTGCCGCAGTGCGGTCCCCCCGCCCCGCCGCGCGGCCTCAGGCGGGGATCGTCCTCAGGCCCGGTCCGTCATGCACAGGCAGAACGGGTGACCGGCCGGGTCCAGGTAGACCCGGAAGTTCCGCTCCCCCTCGTCGCCCCAGGCCAGCTTGGCACCGAGGGCGAGCACCTGCCGTTCGGCCTCGTCGATCTCCGCGCGGGGCACGTCGAAGTCGAGGTGGAGCTGCTGAGGTTGCTCCTGGCCGGGCCAGCTCGGCGGCTGGTACCCCTCGACGCGCTGGAACGCCAGGCGCCGCTCCCCGTCCGGGCCCTCCACCTCCACCCAGTCGTCCTCCTCCGGGTCCACGACCTCGCCGCCGACCAGGGCGGCGTAGAACGCGGCGAGAGCCGCGGGATCGGGGCAGTCCAGAGCGGTCACGCCGAGCTTCGCGATGGCCATGCGGTTACCTCCACAGTGTGGCTGCTGGTGACGGTCACCTCGTGATCCTGCCCGATGACCGACGCCGAACGCGGCGACCGGGCCGGGTTGTTCGCCGTCGGGCACGGCGGCCGGACGCGGACGCAAGAGCCGCGGTCCGCACGGCGGTTGGTGGGTCCGCGAGGATCGGGGACGCGGTCAGGGGGTGCCGGGAGGTGGCGTGACCCGCCGCAGGAGGCCCCGGAGGGTCTCGCGCTCCCCGGGGGTGAGGGCGCTCAGCAGACGGTCACCGACGGCCGCCGCCTCCCGGTGCAGCGAGGTCAGCAACTCCCGCCCGTGCTCGGTGAGGTCCACCGTGACGCGGCGCCGGTCGGCGGGTGTGCGCTCCCGCCGCACCCGGCCGTCCCGTGCCAGCGCGTCGACCACCTTGGCCACGTCGCTGGGGTGCAGCGCCAGTCGTTCGCCCAGGGACCGCTGGTCCTGCGGCCCGAAGTCCCGCAGGACCGCGAGGACCGCCATGTGCCACAGGCGCAGACCGTACTCGGCGAGCCGCGCGGCGACGGCAGCCCGCCCTGCCTTGCCCACCCGGGACAGCAGGTAGACGTCCAGGTCCAGCAGGGTGGGCGGGGAGGCGGGCCGGTCGGCGGGGCGCGAGGACATGACGCCATGTTAGGTGATCACCTATAGTCAAAGGTGAAACCGTAGGTGTCTACCTATGAAATGGCGGAACCATGGACGGACTGCACCCGAGACTGCTGGTCACCGACTTCGCCGCGTGTTTCCGGTTCTACGACGCCGTGCTGCCCGCGCTGACCGGCGCGCGGCGGGTGAAAGGGGACAAGGACGGCCCGTACGCCCAGTGGGATCTGGGTGAGGAGGCCCTGCTCATCCTGTGCGACAGGGCGCTCATGGCCGAGGTGACCGGTTCCGCCGGCGGCGACCCGGCGGATTCGGTGATGTTCGTCTGCCGGGTCGCGGACGTGGCGGACGCCTACACCCGCTGCCTGGCGGCTTCGGCGGCGCCGGTCGCACCGCCGGCGGACCGGCCGCAGTGGGGCGCAGGGCTGCGCACCGCGCACGTACGCGATCCGCAGGGCACGCTGGTGGAACTCCAGGCGTACTGACGGGGCGGGGCGCCCGACGGCGAACGCCTCGCGCCCCGCGGTCGCTCCTCAGCCCTGGGCAAAGCCTTCACAGTGGCGTCGTTCGCCCGAAGGGCGGACAGGCGGGACTGTGAAGACCCTGCCTACGGCCGGCCCAGCGCCCGGTACGTCCAGCCCGCCCGGCGCCACACCTCGCCGTCGAGCGCGTTGCGCCCGTCCAGGATGTGCCGGCCCGCGGTGACCTCGCCCAGGGCGACCGGGTCCAGCTCCCGGAACTCCGCCCACTCCGTCAGGTGCAGCACCACGTCCGCACCCCTTATGGCGTCGACCGCCGACTCCGCGTAGCCCAGGGTGGGGAAGACCCGGCGGGCGTTCTCCATGCCCCGCGGGTCGTACACCGTGACCTGGCCGCCCTGGAGGTGGATCTGCCCGGCCACGTTGAGCGCGGGCGAGTCGCGGACGTCGTCGGAGTCGGGCTTGAAGGTCGCGCCGAGGACCGCCACCCGCTTGCCGAGGAAGACGCCGCCGACCGCCTCCCGGGCCAGCTCCACCATGTGGCCGCGGCGCCGCATGTTGATCGAGTCGACCTCGCGCAGGAACGTCAGAGCCTGGTCGGCGCCGAGCTCACCGGCGCGCGCCATGAACGCCCGGATGTCCTTGGGCAGGCAGCCGCCGCCGAAGCCGATGCCGGCGCGCAGGAACTTCCGTCCGATCCGGTCGTCGTGGCCCAGCGCCTCCGCGAGCCTGACCACGTCGCCGCCCGCGGCCTCGCACACCTCGGCCATCGCGTTGATGAAGGAGATCTTCGTCGCCAGGAAGGAGTTGGCGGCGCTCTTGACCAGCTCCGCGGTGGGGAAGTCGGTGACGATGAACGGGGTGCCCTCGGCGATCGGCGCCGCGTACACCTCGCGCAGCAGCTTCTCGGCGTGGGCGCTGGTGACACCGGTGACGATGCGGTCCGGGTGCAGGGTGTCCTCCACCGCGAAGCCCTCGCGCAGGAACTCCGGGTTCCAGGCCAGCTCGGCGTCCCGGCCCGCGGGCGCCAGCTCGGCCAGCATCTCGGCCAGGCGCGCGGCGGAGCCCACCGGCACCGTCGACTTGCCGACGACCAGCGCCGGACGCGTCAGGTGCGGGGCCAGGCCGGCGACGGCGGAGTCGACGTAGCTCATGTCGCAGGCGTACTCGCCGTGCTTCTGCGGGGTGTTGACGCACACGAAGTGCACGTCACCGAAGGCCGCGACCTCCTCGTAGGAGGTGGTGAACCGCAACCGGCCGGTGGAGCCCTCGAAACCGGCCACGTGGCGGCGCAGCAGCTCCTCCAGGCCCGGCTCGTAGATCGGGATCTCGCCACGGGAGAGCGCCGCCACCTTCTCGGGCACGACGTCCATGCCCAACACCTCGAAGCCCATGTCGGCCATGGCCGCGGCGTGGGTGGCGCCGAGGTAGCCGGTGCCGATCACAGTGATCTTCAGGGCCATGCGGTGCTCCAGTGACGGGTGCGCGGACGGGGTCACGGCATGGGCGGAACGGGCAGCCCAGGCCGCGACCGAGCATATCCGGGAGGGAAAGCGGGGAGTCCAGGAGCGGGCGGACCGCGCCCCGGCCCTGTCGGGAACATCACGTACGAGGGCCCCTGGGGAGGCCCGCGGAGCAGCCCTAGAATTCAGGCTACTTAACAGTAGTTAGCTCAGGGGAGTGAAGGCTCGTGGCGTCAGCGGGAACCGATTTCGACCTGTACCGCCCCTCGGAGGAGCACGAGATGCTCCGGGAGTCGGTACGTGCACTGGCGGAGGCGAAGATCGCGCCGTTCGCCGCGGCGGTCGACGAGGA
>NZ_JBHWGP010000026.1:0-94158 GCF_042733155.1 Streptomyces sp. NPDC059740
GACTCGACACCCACATGATCACCAGCGGCCATGCCTGTTCTGCGTCCAGGGTCGCCTCCGACAGAAGTCGACAAGCCGTCATATCCGGAACTCAAAGGCCCTGCTCGCCCACCCGCCACCCACCACCAACCACCAACGGCAGCTCTTCCGTCGAAAGAACGACGTGGCAGGGCAGACCTGTGCCGGTAGACGTCAGCCCCTCAATGCCGGCACGGCGCCAGGCTCCATGAGGACTTCTTCCGGGGCGCCAGGGAAGCCGGCCGCCCAACCCTCCGGCAGCAGGGCCAGCACCCACGACCCCGTCTGCTCCGTGACAGCTCGGCCTCCAGCGGCGCCGGGTCTCGGGCCCGTACGCCCGGCAACAACTGGTCCTCAGGGGGGGCAGGAGGCCGCGGGGCACTGGACCGGTGGCTGAAGCGTCGAGAGCCGGTGGCTGAAGCGTCGAGAGGGGGCGCCCGGAAGGTGTTGCCGTCAGCCACTACCGTGAACGCCCCTGTGACTCATGATCACAGGGGCGTTCACGCTGTTCAGCAGCTGAGCCGACTGTCGGGTTCGAACCGACGACCTTCGCTTTACAAGAGCGGTGCTCTACCAGCTGAGCTAAGTCGGCGAGGCGTGTCCGTACGGGTGGCGGGGCCGTGCGTACGGGCAGGTGGACCCAGGGTACACAGTGCGGCTTCCGGTGTTCCACCACGATCGGCCGGCTGCCCCGCGGGCCTGTGGCGCGGGTGGCGGGCGGGCGAGGGGTGGGCGGCCGGCCGGTGAGCAGGAGTCGAACTCGTGACCTCCGGAGTACTGACACCGGCCGGGGTGCAGGGGTAGCGTCCACGCCAGCCCACGCAGTGGGCCGGACCGCGCGGGCAGGTCAGTGCGCGTCCACAGCACCTTTACTCGGATCGTCCGGCACGTTCCTGCCGGTGAAGGGACATACCGCCATGGCATCGGTCACCTATGACCAGGCAACCCGCATCTACCCGGGTGGCGACAAGCCCGCCGTCGACAAGCTCGACATAGCTATCGAGGACGGCGAGTTCCTCGTTCTGGTCGGCCCCTCCGGCTGCGGCAAGTCGACCTCGCTGCGCATGCTCGCCGGCCTGGAGGACGTCAACGACGGCGCCATCCGCATCGGCGACCGCGACGTCACCCACCTGCCCCCCAAGGACCGGGACATCGCCATGGTGTTCCAGAACTACGCGCTGTACCCGCACATGACCGTCGCCGACAACATGGGCTTCGCCCTGAAGATCGCCGGCGTGCCGAAGACCGAGATCCGCAAGAAGGTCGAGGACGCGGCGAAGATCCTGGACCTCACCGAGTACCTGGGCCGCAAGCCCAAGGCGCTCTCCGGTGGTCAGCGGCAGCGTGTGGCGATGGGCCGGGCCATCGTGCGTGAGCCCCAGGTCTTCCTGATGGACGAGCCGCTGTCCAACCTCGACGCCAAGCTCCGCGTCCAGACCCGTACGCAGATCGCCAGCCTCCAGCGGCGCCTGGGCATCACCACCGTCTACGTCACGCACGACCAGGTCGAGGCGCTCACCATGGGCGACCGCGTGGCAGTGCTCAAGGGCGGCCTCCTCCAGCAGGTCGACAGCCCCCGCAACATGTACGACCGGCCGGCGAACCTGTTCGTCGCGGGCTTCATCGGTTCGCCTGCCATGAACCTGGTCGAGGTGCCGATCACCGACGGCGGCGTGAAGTTCGGCAACAGCGTGGTGCCGGTGAACCGCGAGGCGCTGACCTCCGCGGCGGACGGCGGCGACCGCACGGTCACCGTCGGCGTGCGCCCCGAGCACTTCGACGTGGTCGAGCGGGGCGGCGAGGCCGCGGCGAAGTCGATGAGCAAGGAGACCGCGGACCAGCCCGCCGGCCTCGCCGTCACCGTCAACGTCGTCGAGGAACTCGGCGCCGACGCCTACGTCTACGGCACGGCCGAGGTCGGTGGCGAGCAGAAGGACCTCGTCGTCCGCGTCGGCGGCCGCAGCGTGCCGGACAAGGGCAGCCAGCTCCACGTGGTGCCGCGTCCCGGCGAGACGCACGTGTTCTCCACCTCCACCGGCGAGCGCCTGAGCGACTGATCACCGAGCGACTGATCACCGAGCGCATGAGCGACTGACGCCTGAGCGTCCTCACAGTGGTCCCAGCGGCGGCCCGCCGCACCTCGCCGAGTCCCCGGAAAACCGCACCACGCCGGACCACGCCGGACCACGCCGGACCGCACCAACACCAGCCGGACAGCGCCGGACCACTGCCGGCAGACACCCGCGGACAGCCCCGGACGCCCAAGTCACCAGGGTCGGGCGCACCACCGCGACCGGGTGCGTCACCAGGGTCGGGCGCGCCACCGCGACCGGGTGCGTCACCACGACCAGGCGTGCGCACCACGATCGGGCGACCCAAACCCGGGGTTTGGGGCAGGCGGGGGTGCGCTGCGCCGCAAATCGGGTCGGGACAAGGGCTCTTCGGGGACCAGTTGGCCGGACACTTCACCCTTTTCGGTTCCAGTCGTCAACATGGTGCACTTCTCGACGCCGTTTTCTGTCCCTCGAAGAGGTGACCAAATGTCGCCAAATCATTACTCCTCGCTACCATCGCGTCGTGAACTACGCACGCCGCATCGGCCGATCCCTCGCCTTCATGCTCCCCGTGGTGCTCGTCCTCTCGGGCACCCTCGCCGTGGCCCGCGTCCCGTGGGCGTCGACGACCTCCGACGCGCAGGTCCTCACGGCCGCCACGTCCTCCGACAGCGCGGCCCGCAAGAGCCGCCCGCAGGCGCCGCAGGACGTCCTGCGCAACCGGCTCCTGGACGAACTCCAGGAGAAGAACCCGGGCGTGGCTCTCACCGACCTCCAGAAGGCCACCACCGAACGCCCCTCGCTGGCCCGCTACTGCGCCTCCATCGCGCGTGCCCTCGGCCGGGCCGCCGTGGCCAAGTACGGCGCCGGCCACCGCGCGCAGTCCTTCTCCCGTCCGGTGTGCGACACCTCCTTCGCCGGCGGCGTCGCCTCCGCGCAGTGACCCCGGATCCCACCCAGCGACCACACACCCGCCCGTCCCACCGTCCGCAGTACCGCCCGCACCCCCGGTGCCCGGGCACCCGTACTCCGGACGCCCCCGCCCCCGTCGCCCGTCCTGCGCCCGCGCGTACGACGGGCGACCTCATGTCGTCCCCCGGAGCCCCCGACCGTCCCATCCGGCCACGCCCGTCCTGCCACGCCCTGCCACGCCCGGCCGTCCGCGCCCACCCCGCCACGCCCTGCCACGCCCGGCCGTCCGCGCCCGCCCTCCACGCTCGTCCTGCCACGCCCTGCCACGCCCTGCCACTCTCTGCCGTCCGCGGCACGTCCCCGCCGTCCGCGGTACGTCGACGCCGCGGTGCCGGCCCCGGCGCACCGTGTCGGGCATAGGCTGCGCGGCATGACAGGCGCCACCCCCTCCTCGCCCTCGCCCCTCCACCGTCCGACCCAGGCCGTCGTCCTGGCGGGCGGGCAGGGCACCCGCCTGCGCCCGTACACCGACGACCGGCCGAAACCGATGGTGGAGATCCCCGGCACCAGGACGCCCATCATCGGCCACCAACTGGCCTGGCTCGCCGAGGAGGGCGTCACCGACGCCGTCGTCTCCTGCGGCCACCTGGCCGAGGTGCTGGCGGACTGGCTCTCCCGCACCGAGCTCCCGCTGCGCGTGACGACGGTCGTGGAGAAGGAGCCGCTGGGCCGCGGCGGCGGGCTGAAGTACGCCGCCGCCTCGCTGCCCCGGCCCGACTGCCCCTGGTATGCCACCAACGGCGACATCTGGACCCGTTTCAGCCTCCGCGAGATGGCCGACTTCCACCACGAGCGCGGGGCGGTGGCCACGCTGGCGCTGGCCCGTCCCCGCATCCCCTGGGGGGCGGTGGAGACCGACGAGTTCGGCCACATCCTCGACTTCATCGAGGCCCCGCCCTCCCCGTACCTCATCAACGCGGGGGTGTACGTGTTCTCCGCCGACTTCGCCGGCCTGCTGCCCGACCGCGGCGACCACGAACGCACCACCTTCCCCCGCCTCGCCCGGGACCGTCACCTCGCCGGGTACCCCCTGCCGCACGGCGCCTACTGGCGGGCCATCGACACGGCCAAGGACCTGACGGAGGTGGCCAGGGAACTGGCGGGCCACCGGGGCTGAACCCGGAACGGTCCGGGCACCGCCCCGCCCCCGGGGCGGTCACCGGCCCACGACCGCCGCGCACCGGCCGAAATCCCCCGGAGCGCCCACCGCGTGGCCCCGGACGGCCCGGTACGCCCGCCCCGCCGCCCCAGCCCTACGCGGCACCGGGCCCCACCGCGCCCCGCCCCCGGAAACGCGGACGCACAACGCCCACGTGGCCGGCGCCGCGGGGTGCGGTACCGGCCACGTGGGCGTGGTGGGGGCGGTGGTGCGTCAGCCGCCGAGGAGGCCGCTCAGGGCACCCCGGCTGCCGCCGGAGCCCCCGTCCGAGCCGCCCTCGGAACCCGCGTCGCCCTCGCCCGAACCCGAGCCCGAGGCGCCGCCGCCGGAGGTGCCGCCACCGCTGCCCGTGCCACCTGCCGACGGCTGCTGGGGAGCGGTCGGCGGGCGTTGGGGGGTGGTGTTGCCCGGAGTGGTGCCGGCGGAGCCGCCGGTGGTGAGGGAGCCCGTGGCGCTGCCCGAACTGGGTGCGGTACCCGGCGCGGACGCCTCCGGGGAGGCCGACTTGCCGGCCCGGTGGGAGGGGTCGGCGGCGGGGCTGCCCTGGTGCGAGGGCGTCTTGCCGGTCCGCTCGCCGTCCTGCGAGCGGGCGGAACCCTTCCGCTTCTCCTGGGGCAGCGGGGAGCCCTGGAGGTTGTTGACCGGCGGCTCGCCGGGGCCGGGCACGGTCGGCACCGAGGCCGACCGCACGGCGCCGCCCAGCAGCGACCCGACGAGCAGCGTCAGCCCGGCCACGACGGCCGTCATCACCCCGCCGCGCCGCAGCACCCGGCGCCGCAGCTCCGCGACCTCGACCCGCGGCCCGAGGGTCCGCCACGCCTCACCCGCGAGCCGGGCGTCGAGGCTGAAGACCGGGGCGCCCGCGATGACCAGCGGGCTCCAGGCGGCCAGGTAGATGATGTCGGGCGTCTCGTAGGCGGGGACGGTGCGCCAGGTGACGGTGACCAGCAGCGCCGTGGACAGCAGCGCGCCGACGACGGCCGCGGCCCGCTGCCACAGCCCGAACATGGTGAGCACCCCGACCACGACCTGGAGGAAGGCCACGGTCAGCCCGGCCCCGACCGGGTGCGCGAGCGCGAAGTCCCGCAGCGGGGCGGCGAGCGCCCAGGGGTGGAGGGAGTTCAGCCAGGTCACCATCGACCCGCGCTCGCCGCCGTCGAAGTACACCGGGTCGCAGAGCTTGCCCATGCCGGCGTAGATCGAGATGAAGCCCAGGAAGACGCGGAGCGGGAGCAGCACCACGCCCAGGTTCATCCGGTGCCCGGGGTAGTAGGCGTGGCGCACGGAGTCCCCGGCCGGGCGCCGGCCGAAGCGGCGGGCCGGCGCGGGGGCACCGGATGCCTCCTCCGGCTCGTCCCACCCGGTGCCGCCGCCGTCCGCCCCGGATCCGCCCGCGGGCCCGGCAGGGCTCTGCGCGGGGACGAAGAGGTCGTCGTAGGCGCCCTCGGTGGGACGGACGCCCTGCAACAGGCGGGTGTCGGCGTCGGCGGCGTCGCGCGGCCCGACGACGGAGGGGGCCAGGGCGGTGTGCGCCGCGTCCCCCTCGGAACGGGAGCCGCCCCCTCGCACCCGCGGCAGGACCTGGGTGGCGCCGGCCGGCAGGGCGAAGCCCCCGGCGGGGGCCCCGCTCTCCGGTGCGGCCGGCAGGGCGCGGGCGGTGCGCTGGACGGCGTGCCGGAGCTGGTCCGCGGCGGCCGGGTCCACGCCGTCCGGTCCGCCGCTCCAGAGCACCGGGGCCCGGCGCCGGGTCACCGCGGTGGCGCCCCGTACCGCGGGCACGACGCGGGCCGCGGTCCCGGCGGTCGACGCCGCCGAGAGCACGGGGAGGCGTGTGGTGTCGGCCAGTGCGCCGCTGACCACGGGCACGGCGAGGCGTACCCGGAAGCTGGCGTGGTTGACGATGACCTGCGCGGGATCGCACGGCACCTTGACCGAGCTCAGGACCGGCTCGTCGTCGAAACTCGACGAGCGTCCCCCCGTAGGTGTGCGGGGTGTTCTTGTGTCCACGCTCATCTAACCGAGTGACCCGCGCTTAAGACACTGCCTTGACCGCGTCGATCTGTCCGAGACCCGTCAAAGATCTTGTGCGGCGGCCGGTGTCGGACCGCGGCGCCGCCGGGCACCGGCCCGCGAGCCCCGGGCGTGGTGCGGTCGGACGGGCGGGCGCGCACGTGCGTGCGGTGTCGCACCCGGCCGCCTCCGGGGCACTCGGAACAACGCAGGACTGCCGGCAGACGTCACGCAGGAGGACAGCATGGCCACTCCTACCAGCCGAGCGATCCAGGTCGCGGCACCGGACGAGACCCTCGGGGAGGTCCGGGTCGAGCAGCGGGAACCCGGTCCCGGACAGGTGCGGATCACCGTGGAGGCGTGCGGCGTCTGCCACTCGGACGCGATGATCATCTCGGGCGCGATGCCCGGTGTGGAGTTCCCCGTGACGCCGGGGCACGAGATCGCCGGCCGGATCGAGACGCTGGGCGAGGGCGTGGCCGGCTTCGCACCGGGGGACCGGGTGGCCGTCGGCTGGTACGGCGGCAGCTGCGGCCACTGCGAGGCGTGCCGGACCGGCGACGGGGTGAACTGCCCGGAGTTGCAGGTCCCCGGGGCCGCCTACCCCGGCGGTTACGCCGACCAGGTGACGGTGCCGGCCGTCGCCCTGGCCCGCATCCCCGACGAGCTGACGGCGGTGGAGGCGGCCCCGCTGGCCTGCGCCGGCGTCACCGTCTTCAACGCGCTCCGCCGCAGCGCCGCCGGGCCCGGGGACACCGTCGCGGTCCTCGGCGTCGGAGGTCTGGGCCACCTCGGGGTGCAGTACGCCGTCGCGATGGGCTTCGACACCGTGGCGGTCGCCCGGGGTGAGGAGAAGCGGGAACTGGCCCAGCAGCTGGGCGCACGCCACTACGTCGACAGCACCGCTGAGGACCCGGCGCAGGCGCTCCAGGCGCTGGGTGGCGCCAAGGTGGTACTGGCGACAGTCACCAACGGCCCGGCCATGACGGCGACGGTCGACGGTCTGCACCGGCGCGGTGAACTGGTCGTGGTGGGGGCCACCCCCGACGTCCTGGAGATCAGCGGCCTGCAGCTGATGGCCGGCGCGCGCCGGGTCTACGCCCACCCCTCGGGCATCGCCGTCGACACCGAAGACGCCATGCGGTTCGCCGTGCAGAGCGGGGTGCGGGCCTGGACGCAGGAGGCGCCGCTGTCCGAGGCGAGCACCGCCTACCAGCGGATGCTCACCGGGAAGGCCCGGTTCCGGATGGTGCTCACCACCGGGAACTGAAACTCCGCCGGGCCCACGGGCGGTGCCGGCAGACGCCTTCACCGCCCGTGGGGGGCGGGTTTCAGGAGGAGGACCTGCGGCGGGCCGCCTCCCACAGCACGACACCGGCGGCGACACCCGCGTTCAACGACTCGGCGCCACCGGGCATCGGGATGCGCACCCGCACGTCGCAGGTCTCGCCGACCAGGCGGGAGAGGCCCTTGCCCTCGCTGCCGACCACGATGGCCACCGGCCCGTCCAGCACCTGAAGGTCCTGGAGTTCCACCTCCCCGTCGGCGGCGAGGCCGACCACCGTGAGACCGGCCTTCTGGTAGGCCTCCAGGGCGCGGGTGAGGTTGGTGGCGCGGGCGACCGGGGTGCGGGCGGCGGTGCCCGCGGAGGTCTTCCAGGCACCGGCGGTCATGCCGGCGGCGCGCCGCTCGGGCACGACCACGCCGTGGCCGCCGAAGGCCGACACCGACCGCACGACGGCGCCGAGGTTGCGCGGGTCGGTGACCCCGTCGAGGGCGACGACCAGCGGGTCCTCACCCTCGTCGAAGGCGTGGGCGACCAGGTCCTCGGGGTGCGCGTACTCGTAGGGCGGGACCTGGAGGACCAGGCCCTGGTGGTTGAGGCCGTTCGTCATGCGGTCCAGCTCGGGCCGCGGGGCCTCCAGCAGGTTGATGTTGCCGCGCTCGGTGGCCTGCCGCAGCGCCTCGCGGACCCGCTCGTCGGAGTCGATGAACTGCTGGACGTACAGGGTGGTCGCGGGCACGCCCTCACGCAGCGCCTCGACCACCGGGTTGCGGCCGACGACCAGCTCCGAGGTGCCCTTGGCACCGCCGCGCCGGGGTGCCGGGCGGCGGTTGGCGGCCTGCTTGGCCTTGGCGTTGGCGATGCGGTTCTTCACGTGCCCCTTGCGGGCGGAGGCGGGCGGAGTGGGGCCCTTGCCCTCCAGGCCGCGCCGGCGGTTGCCGCCGCTGCCGACCTGCGGGCCCTTCTTGCCGGACATGCGGCGGTTGCTGCCTTGGCTGTTGCCGGCCATGGGTCACCTGTCTCTTCACAGCTCGCGCGCCCGTCGGCGCGTGGTGGTTCCTACGGTGGGTGGGGCGTCCGGGCACCGGACGCGCGCCCCTGACGTCGAGTGTCGCCCGGGACCGGGGCCCGGGGCGAACCGGCCGGTCGGGGCGGTGCGGGCCGCCGTGACGGGGCCCGCCCGGTGGGGTGCCGGGCGGGCCGCCGCTCCGGTCAGGACAGCGTCCACCTCGGTCCGGCGGGGGTGTCCTCGATGGCCAGCCCGGACTGCTGGAGGCTGTCCCGGATGGCGTCGGCGGTGGCGTAGTCCTTGCGGTCGCGCGCCGACTGCCGCTGCTCCAGAACGAGGTTGACGAGGGAGTCGACGACGCCGTGCAGCGCCTCACCACGCTCGGAGCCCGCGGCGCCGCCCCTGGTCCACGACGGGTCCAGCGGGTCGAGGCCGAGCACGCCCAGCATGGCGCGGACCTCGGAGAGCCGGGCCACCGCCGTCTCCTTGTCGTCGGCCGTCAGGGCGGAGTTGCCCTGGCGGACCGTGGTGTGCACGACGGCGAGGGCCTGCGGCACGCCGAGGTCGTCGTCCATGGCCTCGGCGAAGGCCGCGGGGACCTCGGCCGCGGGCTCGACCGCCCCGGCGAGTTCGGTGACGCGCTGCGCGAAGCCCTCGATGCGGCCGAAGGCGGCCTCCGCCTCGCGCAGGGCCTCCTCGCTGTACTCGATCATCGACCGGTAGTGCGGGGTGCCCAGGTAGTAGCGGAGCACGATGGGACGCCAGCGCCGGACCATCTCCGCGACGAGCACGGAGTTGCCCAGCGACTTGCTCATCTTCTCGCCGCTCATCGTCACCCAGGCGTTGTGCGCCCAGTACCGCGCGAACTCGTCGCCGTAGGCCCTGGCCTGGGCGATCTCGTTCTCGTGGTGCGGGAAGACGAGGTCGACTCCGCCGCCGTGGATGTCGAAGGTCTCCCCCAGGTACTTGTGCGCCATGGCCGAGCACTCCAGGTGCCAGCCGGGGCGGCCGCGTCCCCAGGGGGTCTGCCAGCTCGGCTCCCCGGGCTTGGCGGCCTTCCACATCGCGAAGTCCCGGGGGTCGCGCTTGCCCGTCTCCCCCTCGCCCGAGGGCTGCCGCAGGTTCTCCAGCTCCTGTCCGGAGAGGCTGAGGTAGTCGGGGAAGGACTTCACGTCGAAGTAGACGTTGCCGTCGACGGCGTAGGCGTGGCCGCGCTCGATGAGCCGGCTCATCATCTCGATCATCTCCGGCACGTGGCCGGTGGCGCGAGGCTCGTAGGTGGGACGCAGGCAGCCGAGGACGTCGTACGCGTCGTTGAAGGCGACCTCGTTCTCGTAGCCGATGGCCCACCACGGGCGGTGCTGCTCGGCCGCCTTCTGGATGATCTTGTCGTCGATGTCGGTGACGTTGCGGACGAAGGTCACCTGGTAGCCGCGGTAGGCGAACCAGCGGCGCATGATGTCGAAGTTGAGGCCCGAGCGGATGTGCCCGATGTGCGGGGCCGCCTGCACGGTGGCACCGCAGAGGTAGATCGAGACACAGCCCGGGACGAGCGGGGCGAAGTCGCGGATCTTCCGGGCGCTGGTGTCGTACAGGCGAATAGTCACCCCACAAGGGTAGCGGGGCCCGGCGGGCGGTCGGCGCCCTTCGCCCCGGTGGGCCCGTACCTCCCGGAACCGGTGCGGGAGCACCCCCGGACGGATCCGCCGGAGCCCGCCGCTGCGACGCGGCGGAACCGGTACGGCCGGCTCCGCCGCGTCCGGCGGGTCAGGGCGTGCGGCGGGGCACGACCAGCGCGGTGGCGATCGCCGCCAGGCCCTCCGCGCGGCCGGTCAGCCCCAGGCCGTCGGAGGTGGTGCCGGAGACCGCGACGGGCGCCCCGGCCGCCTCGGAGAGGACCTTGCAGGCCTCCTCGCGGCGCTTGCCGATCTTGGGTCGTACGCCCACGACCTGCACCGAGACATTGCCGACGGTGAAGCCCGCGGCACGCACGATGCGGGCGGCCTCGGCGAGGAGGGTGAGGCCGGAGGCGCCTGCCCACTCGGGGCGGCCGGTGCCGAAGTGGGTGCCGAGGTCGCCGACACCGGCAGCCGAGAAGAGGGCGTCGCAGGCGGCGTGCGCGGCGACGTCGCCGTCACTGTGGCCGGCCAGCCCGTACCCGCCGCTGTCCGCCTCGTCCCACAGCAGCCCGGCGCACCACAGCGGCCGGCCCGCCTCGAAGGCGTGGACGTCGGTGCCGATGCCCACCAGGGGCAGGGCCGGGAGGTGTTCAGACGTAGCCATCGGTGACCCTCCTGCGGGCGAGCACGGCCTCGGCGAGCAGCAGGTCGAGGGGGCGGGTGACCTTGAAGGCCTCCTCGTGGCCGCGGACCACGACGACTCGCTCGCCCAGACGCTCGACCATGCCGGCGTCGTCGGTGGCGCCCTCCCCTTCGACGGCCACCGTCCGGTGCGCCTTGACGAGCGTGGCGCGGTCGAAGCCCTGCGGGGTCTGCACGGCGCGGAGCCGGGCCCGGTCGGGCGTGGCGACCACGGGTTCCGGCTCGTCCTCGGCGCCCGGGCGGACCTCCTTGACGGTGTCCGCGAGCGGCAGGGCCGGGACCACGGCCAGAGCCCCGTCGCGCACCGCGGCGACGACCGCGTTGACGGTCTCGACCGGTACCAGGGGGCGGGCGGCGTCGTGGACGAGCACCGCCTCGATCGCCTCGGGCACGGCCCGCAGGCCGCAGCGCACGGACTCCTGCCGGGTGTTCCCGCCGGCCACCACGAGGAGGTCGGTCTCGGCCGCCGCGGCCTCGGGCAGCGGGTGGCTGTCGAGGATGCGCCGCACCTCGGCCTCACCGTCGGGCGGGGCGACGACCACCACGAGCTCGACGGCACGGGAGGCCGCCATGGCGCGTACGGCGTGGACGAGCATCGGCATGCCGCCGAGGGTGCGGAGTGCCTTGGGGGCGCCCGGGCCGAGCCGTACGCCCTTTCCGGCCGCCGGGATGACCGCCGCGGTCCGGAGCCGCGGGGGCGAGGCGGACATCTGTTGCGCGTTCAGGGTTTGCTTCCTCAGCCGTCTTGGGTATGGCCTCAAACGTGCCGGACAGGCCGCCCGACCGGACCCCTTCCGTGAACCGGTCGCCGGCGGACCGAGCCTGGCACGTCGGGGCAAGCGGATGATCGTCGTGGGTACAGCGCGGTACGCCCACCACTCACTCGGGCGCCCCGGACCGTCCCCGCAGACGCCGCGGCGCCCGGCGATCGCCCCGACGGGCCTCCTGGAGAGGACCACGTCGTGGGGGCGTCACTCGGGCACCACCGGCGGGTTTCGTCCTGTGCGCGATCCGTCCGTCCTCGTCGTCGGACGGCCCTCGCGGGTCACCGCTGGAGAGGGGAACGGCTCGGCACAGCCGGGTCAGGAGGCGAGCACCTCGTCGAGGAGAGCCTCGGCCTTGTCTTCATTGGTGTTCTCCGCCAGCGCCAGTTCGCTGACGAGGATCTGCCGCGCCTTGGCGAGCATGCGCTTCTCACCGGCGGACAGTCCGCGCTCGCGCTCCCGGCGCCACAGGTCGCGCACTACTTCGGCGACCTTGATGACGTCTCCGGAAGCAAGCTTCTCGAGATTCGCCTTGTAGCGGCGGGACCAGTTCGTAGGCTCTTCCGCATACGGTGCACGCAGCACCTCGAAGACCCGGTCCAGGCCGTCTTGACCGACTACATCGCGTACGCCGACGAACTCCGCATTGTCCGCGGGTACGCGTACCGTCAAGTCACCCTGGGCAACCTTCAGCACCAAGTAGGTCTTGTCCACGCCTTTGATCTGGCGAGTTTCGATGGCCTCGATCAGCGCGGCCCCATGATGGGGATAGACCACGGTGTCGCCAACCTTGAACGTCATGTGACAGGTACCCCTTCCGTGGCTATCCATGCTAACACGGGAACGGCGCGTTCTGAATGGCGTTTTCGCAGGTCAGAGCATATCTCAGGGCTTGACAACAGTGGTCGGGTCATGCTGGGCACCGGGTTCGGGGGCGGGTATCCGCAGGTCGGAGGGGATGTGCACGCGGAGGGAAACATCACCGTCACACCCCTTCGAGAAGCCCGGCACACCGGTGAACGTCCCGGTTTGCCGGAGTCCGGGTGATCGACTTCCCGGGATTCGGCATCACCTTCCCCGGCAGTGCCGCAAGGCCTCACGGGAGAACTCCCGTGCAGTTCGGAGGGTGTACGGGAACATCCTCTCGGCGTGTTCCGCAATATCGGAAATCGATCACCTAATCGATCTACAAGAGGTGGGGAAGTGGTGTGGCGGAGGTGACACGCCCCTCGGTCGCGGTGAATTTCCCGCACCGCTGCGAGTGGGCCGTTCCACCCACCGCACAGCCGCCGGCCAGGTGATTTCCCTGCACCGCGGCAGTCACTCACGGACCCGTCGGCCGGTGCTCGACGGGCGCGCCGCGAACCACCGCGAACCGCCGCACCCGGGGCCCGCCGTGCCCGTGGCCCGCGTCCGCCGCGGAGGTCGCCGTTCGGGACCGGAAGGCGGATGGGCTTCGGGAGGGGCGGTGGGGGCAGCGGGCGCTGCGGCCGGGAGAGCCGCCACGCCGCCGGCGCGGGCCCGTCCCCGGTGGGTGGGGTCGGCGTGGCGGCCCGGTGGCCGGGTGGTGATCGGCGCTGGGGCGGGTCGGGTGCGGCGAGCGAAGGGCGGCTCGATAACCTGGCGGCGCTGCAAAACCCTTAGGGCGGCTTTACGCGGGCGTCGTTTCCGGCGCCGGGACGTGAGCGTCGCCCACCGCCCACCCCGCGACCGGGCACCCCGTTCGGCCGCCAGCTCGTCCAAGGAGAAGCCGCCGCCGTGAGCCTCCCCAGCCTTCGCCGCGGTGCCCGTCGCGGCGCCGTCGCCGCCGTGCTCGGCCTGTCGGTCCTCTCGCTGTCGGCCTGCGCTGCCGGCAACGACGCGCAGACCAACGAGATCAAGCCTGACAACGCCGCGGTCTCGGTCGGCGACATCAAGATCCAGAACGCCTCCGTGGTCACCCAGGCGGCCTCGGACGCCAAGGGGCCGGCCACGGTCACCGCCCGGATCTTCAACTCCGGCACCCACGCCGAGACGCTGAAGTCGGTCACCGTCGTCGGCTCCGGCGAGAAGGCGCAGCTCAGCGCCGCCAAGGGCGGCGGCTCGATCACCGTCCCGGCCGGTGGCTGGGTCATGCTCGGCGGCAAGAACAACGCCTCCGCCGTCATCAAGAGCGGTCGTGAGTCCGTCCAGGACGGCAACTCCCAGGCCGTGGCCTTCGAGTTCAGCCGCGCCGGCAAGGTGCAGCTGAGGGCCCTCGTCGTGCCGGCCAAGGGCAGCTACGCCGACTTCGGCCCGACCGGCGGGCCCTCCCCGAGCGCCTCGAACGGCTCCTCCCCCTCCGGCAGCGCTTCGCCGGGCGCCTCCGGCTCCCCCAAGTCCTCGGGCTCCCCGGCGTCGCCGTCCGCCTCCTGACCGGGGCGCAGGGGCGCCCGTGCGGCAGCCGCGGGACCGTGCGCCCGCGCGGCAGCCGGACCCGCCCGGAACGGTGACCACCGGACGCCGAGGGCGCCGCTCCCCTCCACGGGGTGCGGCGCCCTCGGCGTTCCTCGCGCAACGGCCCGCGACGGCCGCGCTGCGGGGGTGGTGTCTAGGGCTCGAACTTGTAGCCGAGGCCGCGGACGGTGACGAGGTAGCGCGGGGCGCCGGGGTCCGGCTCTATCTTGGCGCGCAGCCGCTTGACGTGGACGTCGAGTGTCTTGGTGTCGCCCACGTAGTCGGCGCCCCACACCCGGTCGATGAGCTGCATGCGGGTGAGCACCCGGCCGGCGTTGCGCAGCAGCATCTCCAGGAGGTCGAACTCCTTGAGCGGCAGGTCGACCTTGCCGCCGTCGACGGTCACCACGTGCCGGTCGACGTCCATCCGGACCGGACCGGCCTCCAGGGCCTGCGGGGCGACCTCCTCCGGTTCGCCGCGGCGGCGCAGCACCGCACGGATGCGGGCCACCAGCTCGCGGGAGGAGAACGGCTTGGTGACGTAGTCGTCGGCGCCTATCTCCAGGCCCACGACCTTGTCGATCTCACTGTCCTTGGCGGTGACCATGATCACCGGGACGTTGGAGCGGCCCCGCAGCTGCCGGCAGACCTCGGTGCCGGGCAGGCCCGGCAGCATCAGGTCGAGCAGGACGAGGTCGGCGCCGTTGCGCTCGAACTCGTCGAGGCCCTCGGGTCCGGTGGCCGCGATAGCCACCTCGAACCCTTCTTTGCGCAGCATGTAGGACAGCGCGTCACTGAAGGACTCCTCGTCCTCGACGACGAGCACACGGGTCACGGAAGGACCTCCGGGGCGGTTTCGGGGGTGCACGAGGCGCCGGTCGGGGCGCTGCGCGGCACGGGGTGGAGGGTGCCGGCCGGCAGGCCGGTCCGGTGGGCGCTCGGCAGGTCTTCGTCGTCCTGCCCGTCCTGTCGGGCGACGGCAGCGGCGCCGGCGCCCTGGTGGTCTGCGGTACGGGTGGTGGGAGGGGCACCCGCGGGGCGGGTGGGCCGGTGTGCGCTCCCGGGGCCGGAGGAGGGGGCCTCGGGGCCGGAGGAGGAGGCTTCGGTTCCGTCGGCGGGGGCCTCGGAAGCGTCCTCGACGGCCCCGGTCGGGCCGGCCTCGCGGTGCTCCGCGGTCGGCCGTGCGGGGTCGCGGTCGCGGGGCGGGCCGGCCTCGGGGAGGTGCAGGGTGAAGGTGGAGCCCTGGCCCTCGGCGCTCCACACGGTGACCTCGCCGCCGTGCGAGGCCGCCACGTGCTTGACGATGGCCAGGCCCAGTCCGGTGCCGCCGGTGGCGCGGGAGCGGGCGGGGTCGACGCGGTAGAACCGCTCGAAGATGCGTTCCCGGTCCTTCTCGGAGATGCCTATGCCCTGGTCGGTGACGGCGATCTCGACGAAGGCGCCGGAGCCCATGCCCTGGCCCCCGCGGGGCCCGGGGACGCGGCGGACGGCTATGCCGACCCGGGTGCGGGCCGGGGAGTAGTTCACGGCGTTCTCGACGAGGTTGCCCAGAGCCGCGGCGAGCTGGCCGCGGTTCCCCCAGACGTACAGGTCGCAGGCGCCCGCCGGGGCGATGGTGATCTGCTTGGTGGTGGCCGGCTGGCGGCACCGGTCGACGGCCTCGGTGACCAGTTCGTCCACCCGGACCGGCTCGGCGTCCTCCAGCGGGTCGTCGTTCTGGACGCGCGAGAGGTCGATGAGTTCCTGGACCAGGTTGGTCAGGCGGGTGGCCTCGGTCTGCATGCGACCGGCGAAGCGCTGGACCGCCTCGGGGTCGTCGCTCGCGTCCACGACGGCCTCGGAGAGCAGGGAGAGCGCGCCGACCGGCGTCTTCAGTTCGTGGCTGACGTTGGCGACGAAGTCGCGCCGGACCGCCTCGATGCGGCGGGCCTCGGTCAGGTCCTCGACGAGGAGCAGGACCAGGCGCGAGCCCAGCGGCGCCACCCGGGCGGAGACCGCCAGCGCCTCGCCGCGTCCGGTGCCGCGCCGCGGCAGGTCGAGTTCCACCTGACGTATCTCGCCGTCCCGGCGGGTGTCGCGGGCCATCTTCAGCATCGGCTCCACCGCGAGCTTGCCGCCTCTGACCAGTCCCAGCGCGTATGCGGCGGAACTGGCCTTCACCACGCCGTCCGACTCGTCGAGCACGACGGCGGAGGAGCGCAGAACGGACAGGACGGTGTCGACGCCGGGCGGCAGGACGGCCTCGGTGTGCAGGGCGGTGCGCATGGGCTTGGTCTGGTCCCGTTCACTCCATCGGAACGCGAGCATGGCGATGACGCCGGTGACGACCCCGGCGATCGCTGCCACTGCGGCGAGGGCCGCGTTCACGTTCATGCGTCCAGGTTAGGCGCCACTGTTCGCCTCTCCCCAGCCGACGAGGGCCCTCCTCGCCGAGGCGTCGCCCAGAGTTCACCTTGAGGTAGGCGCTGGTTCACTCACGCGGACAGGGAGCGTCACGTGGCGGCCGGAAGGTTGCGGCGTGACCGGGTCGGGCTCCGGCCCGGCAGGCCCCGCTTCGGGCGAGGCCCGCAGGTCAGCGCCGTGGAGCGGGTGCGCCTCGTCTCGGGTACGCCCCGCCGCCGGTGCCCGGCCGTCCGGGGAGAAACGTCACGGCGCCTGTGCCGGAAGAACCGCGAACGAGAGAAGGACACCATGCGGGACGCGTACCACGAGGAGCTGGACTCCCTGAGTGAGGACCTGGTGGAGATGGCACGGCTGGTCGGCTCGGCGGTGGGGCGTGCCACCACGGCCATCCTCGACGCGGACCTCAACCTGGCCGAGAACGTCATCGCCTCGGACCAGAAGGTCGACGACCTCCAGCACGACCTGGAGGCGAAGGCCATCGCGCTCCTGGCCCGCCAGCAGCCCGTCGCCACCGACCTGCGGATCGTCGTCACCTCGCTGCGCATGAGCGCGGACCTGGAGCGCTCCGGGGACCTGGCGCAGCACGTGGCGAAGCTGGCCCGGCTGCGCTTCCCGCAGAGTGCGGTGCCGCAGGACCTGCACGCCACCATCCTGGAGATGGGGCAGCTCGCCCAGCGCCTGATGGCGAAGGCCGGCGAGGTGATCATCACCAAGGACGTCGACCTCGCGCTCCAGCTGGAGCAGGACGACGACGCCATGGACGCGCTGCACCGGACGCTCTTCCAGCACCTCATGGACGACCGCTGGCGGCACGGCATCGAGACGGCCGTCGACGTGACGCTGCTGGGCCGCTACTACGAGCGGTTCGCCGACCACGCCGTGTCGGTGGCCAAGCGCGTGGTCTACCTGGTGACCGGCGAGCACGCGGACGTGGCGGCGGCGGTGCTCGAGGCGGTGCCGGGCGAGGGCGCCTGACCGCGCCCCACGCCGTCCGGGAGCCGAAGCCTTCGCGGTGTCGGGTGCGCCGGGTGGTGCGCCGGGTCCGGGGCGCCGGTCCCGGCGGGACGGGTCGCCGGGCGGCGCACCGGGCTCAACGTCCGTACGCCCGTGCGCCGTTGACGCACCGGAGGGGGCGAACGTCCAATGAGGAGTCTGACTGGCTCTCTAGGAGGAGATCATGCCGGCCACGCCTGCACCCGCGAAGTCCCCGGTCACCTCTCGCGACACCGAACCGACACCCGCCCCCACCGCTCACGACCCCCGCCGCCTGCCCCTGCTCGGTGCCTGCGGCTGTGGTTCCGGCTGTAGCTGCGGCTGCCAGTCCGGCAGCGCCTGCCAGTGCGGCGGCGGCTGCGGCTGACCGTCCACCCCGGGCGGCGGGCGGCCACCACCGCACCGTCCCGCCGCACCACACCTGAGTGCGCAGGTCTGCGAAGCCCTTCCCGCCAAACACGACGGGAAGGGCTTCGTCGCGTATCGACGCGGGTGGCCGGAGGTCAGGACGGCAGGGGCCCCTACCGAGCGGCGGCCCGGGCGGCGGGCTCGGCCACCGGAGCGGCGTGACGCGCCGGAGCCGGGACCGGAACCGGGGTCGCCGCACGCCGAGCCCCACCCACAGCCGGGACCGGAACCGGGGTCGCCGCACGCCGAGCCCCACCCACAGCCGGAACCGGAACCGGAGTCGCCGCACGCCGAGCCCCACCCACAGCCGGGACCGGAACCGGGGTCGCCGCACGCCGAGCCCCACCCACAGCCGGGACCGGAACCGGAGTCGCCGCACGCCGAGCCCCACCCACAGCCGGAACCGGAACCGGAGTCGCCGCACGCCGAGGAGCCGCGGCCTCGGCCGTGCCCGGGTGCCGGGCGGCAGCGTCGTGGGCCGCGACTGCCGGGTGGCCGGCGGGCGGGGTGGTCGCCGAGGCGATACCGCTGATGCCGGCGGCGACCAGGGCGGCGCCGGCGGTGAGGCCGTACATCAGGCGACGGTTCTGAGTGATCTTGCGGTGGCTGGTCAACGCTGTTCCTCTGTTCGCGGTTGCGGGCTGCCGCCGCTCGGCGGGAGCCCCTGTGCGAGAGGAGTACGGCGCAGGGCCCACCCGGGTTGCACGCGGGAGAAGCCGGAATCCGCGCTGCCGGACGTGCAACCTCCCGGCGCGCAGCACCGTATGGAGGTACGGGGGCCGGCACGGGCCGCAGGGGCTGGGAGGGCGGGGCGGGTGAGGGAAGCAGTCCGGGAGCGCGAGTTCCGGGAGTTCGCCGAAGCACGGCAGGCGCAGCTCCGGCGCAGCGCCTACCTGCTCTGCGGAGACTGGCACCAGGCGCAGGACCTGACCCAGACCACGCTGATGAAGCTGTACGCGGCCTGGGGCCGGGTCCGCCGGGACGGCAACGTGGACGCCTACGCCCGCACCATCCTCACCCGCACCTTCATCGACCAGCAGCGCAGAGGCGGTTGGCGCGAGGAGCCGGTGGGTGACCCGCCCGACCTCCCGGCCGCCCTGCCGGACACCCCGGAGCTGCGTCTGGTGATGCAGGCGGCGCTGCGGGAACTGCCGCCCCGCTACCGTGCGGTCCTCGTGCTGCGCTTCTGGGAGGACTGGACGGTCGAGCAGACGGCGCACGCGTTGCAGGTGAGCACGGGGACGGTCAAGAGTCAGAGCGCCCGGGGACTGGCCCGGCTGCGTGGCATCGTCGAACTGCTGGTGAGTGAGAGGGCGGGCAGGTGAGCCGGGACATGGCCGAACGGGACGGAGAGGCCCTGCGCCTCGCCTTCACAGCGGTCGTGGACGCGGGAGCGGAGCCGCCGTTCCCCAGCCTGGCCGACGCGGCCGTCACGGGTGGCCGGCGGCTCAGGCGCCGCCGCGCGGCGGTGTCGGCGGCGGGTGCCCTGGCGCTCACGGCGTCCGCGGTCGTCCTCGCCCTCGCTCTGGGCGCCGGGCCCGGCACCGGCCGCACGTCCCTTCCCCCGGCGCACACCGGCAGCCCGGGGCCCCACCCCGCCTCTCCCTCCGCCGCCACCCCCATGCCCCTGCCCTCTGTGCCCTCCGCCCCGTCCCGCGTCCCGGGGGCCGAGCGCCGCGCCGCGTCGGCCGGACGGCACTGACCGTCGACTGGCCGGCGGTCCTGGGCCACGGCACCACCGTCGACCTGCCCACCTACGCCTTCCACCGGCTGCCGCCTGCGGGGAGGCCGGCAGGGGGGGCGGTGCGCAGGGGCCGCAGGAGGCAGACCTCGCGGACGTTCCGCCCCTTCCCCCCGCATGGCATGCTCGTCAGGGGGTACCTGGACTGTTCTGTGCAGCCGGCCGAGGAGGGACATGGACGTCGCCGAGCCCGGCACGGTTCTCCCCGGATCCGGGCACCCCCCGCGGTCCGGCGCCCTGCTCGGCGGTTCCCTCGACCACCTGCAGGCGGCAGCCCTCGTGGTCGACTCCGACGACGTGGTCGCGGCGGCCAACGGTCCTGCCCGCACGCTGCTGCGGCGGTCCGCCGAGGAGCTCACCGGACAGGACGCCCACGATCTGCTGCACCGGGACAGCCTCGGGCACCGGCTTCCCCGCACCCGCTGTCCTCTGCGGGAGACACTGCGCACGGGCGGTACCGGCCACGGTGGCCAGGAGTGGTTCGCCCGCGGGGACGGCACCCTCGTGCAACTGTCCTGGCTGGTCGCCCCCTACGCCCTCCCTCCCGGGGGTGCGGGCGCGCTCGTCCTGCTCTACGAGCAGGAACAGGGGAAGCCGGACGAGGACGCGGGCGGGTCACCCACCACGCTGTCGGAGCTCGACCGCCTGGCCCTGCTGGCGGACACGACCACCCAGCTCACCTCGACACTCGACGTGGAGGAGGCCCTGCACCGGCTGGCGGCCCTGACCGTGCCGCGGCTGGCGGACTGGGCGGTCGTCGACCTGCTGACGGAGCGGGACGAGGTCCGGCGTGCCCTGGTCGTGCACCACGAGGACGGCGTCCTGGTCGCACGCGAGGACCTCCAGGGCCCCATGCCACCGGTGCTCGAGGAGTCCCCGATGCCGCTGTCGCGGGCGCTGCGCGGTGCCGCGTCCTCGCTCGCCGGGTCTTCCACCTACCAGGGCCCACCCGATTCGGGCATCGCGGTCGAGCAGCGCCGGCTGTTCGCCGAGACGGGCATGCACTCGGCGGCCATCGCACCGATCCGCGGTCTGCGGGAGGTGCTCGGCGCCCTGACACTGGGCCGCTCGGCGCCCTCTCGCGCCGACTTCTCCACCGCCGACCTGCCGCTGCTGGAGGACCTCACCCGCCGTACCGGGCTGGCCCTGGACAACGCGCGTCTGTACCAGCGTCAACGCAAGGTCGCCGAGACCATGCAACGCCACCTGCTGCCGCAGCTCCCCAGCGTGCCCGGACTGCAGATGGCGGCGCGCTACCTTCCCGCTCCGGACGCGTCCTCCGTCGGCGGTGACTGGTACGACGCCTTCCCGCTCGCGGACGGCGCCCTCGCCCTGGCCATCGGTGACGTCGTCGGTCACGATCTGGACGCCGCGGCGGGGATGGCCCAGCTCCGCAACATGCTGCGTGCTTTCGCGTGGTCCCGGCCCGAGTCGCCCGGCGCCATCGTCAGCCGGCTCGACGACGCCGTGCTGCACATCGCCGAGGTGCCCATGGCGACCATGGTCCTGGCGCGGCTCACCCGTGACGGCAACGGGCTGTGGCGCCTGCACTGGACGAACGCCGGCCATCCCCCGCCCCTGCTGGTCACCCACGACGGCCAGGCCCAGTACCTCACCGACGCCCACGGCATGCTGCTGGGCACGGGCCTGGCCCGGCCCCGCCCCGACGCCGCGGTCGCCGTCCTGCCGCCCCGCGCCACGCTCCTGCTGTACACCGACGGCCTGGTGGAGTCCCCGCACCACCCCATCGACGAGGGGCTGAACCGGCTGCGTCAGCACGCCGCCTCCCTCGCCCGCCGTCCGCTGGACTCCTTCAGCGACTCCCTCCTGGAGCGGGTCCGCCCCACCGACAACGACGACGACGTCGCCGTCCTCGCGCTGCGCACCCCCGAGCCGTAGCCGGGCCCGGTACCCACCACACCCCCGCGGACGGCTGACCGGGCAGGTCACGCGGTGCCGTGCGCCTGGCGGGGCCGCTCCCCGCACCGGAAGAACCCCTGCCCGCGCCAGAGCCGCGGGCAGGGGTTCAGGTTGCCAGGGGAGTCACTTACCGGGCAGGGTGACCGGCCGCCGGTCGCCGCCGGTCGCGCGGGGCCGGCCTCGTGCCGTCCTCACGGTTTCGCGTAGTCATTCGCCGTCTGACCGGCGAAGTCGAACGCCACGCACGGCTCGTCACCGACGGTCCATGCGTCGTGTCCAGGGGTGCAGACGAACACGTCACCGGGACCGACCTCGGTCTCTGCTCCGTCGTCCATGCGGATGTGCAGCCGCCCCTGCACCACCATCCCGTTGTGGTGGCACTGGCAGCTCTCGGTCCCGGCGATCGGTGCGATGTCCTTCGACCAGCGCCAGCCGGGCTCGAAGGTCGTCACCGCGAAGTCCAGCCCTGACAGGTGGAAGGCCTCGAGGTGGCCATGAGGATATTCCCGCTGCTCGTCCGGTGTACCGGGGGTCTTGACCTCCAACATGACGGTGCCTCCTCACTACGTCACACCTCCAGGATGCGCCGTCCCCGCCAGGTGCGCCAAGGCGGACAGGCCGCTGCCGGCCGCCGCCTGCCCGGCGTCGGGAAGCCGCCCCGGACACCGCCGGGCGGCAGCGCGAAGCCCCCTGTCCGCGGGAGGACCGCGAGCAGGGGGCTTTCACCGCGAGGGGGCGTTACTTCTTCTTGCCCTGGTTCTTCACAGCCTCGATGGCGGCCTTGGCGGCCTCCGGGTCGAGGTAGGTGCCGCCCGGGTTGAGGGGGCGGAAGTCGGCGTCGAGCTCGTAGGCGAGCGGGATGCCGGTGGGGATGTTCAGGCCCGCGATGTCCGCGTCGGAGACGCCGTCGAGGTGCTTGACGAGGGCGCGCAGTGAGTTGCCGTGCGCGGCGACCAGCACGGTGCGCCCGGTCAGCAGGTCGGGGACGATGCTGTCGTACCAGTACGGCAGCATGCGCTGGACGACGTCCTTGAGGCACTCGGTGCGCGGGCGCAGCTCGGAGGGGATCATCGCGTAGCGGGGGTCGTCGCTCTGGGAGAACTCGGAGCCGTCCTCGAGCGGCGGCGGCGGGGTGTCGTAGGAGCGGCGCCACAGCATGAACTGCTCCTCGCCGAACTCCGCGAGGGTCTGCGCCTTGTCCTTGCCCTGGAGGGCGCCGTAGTGGCGCTCGTTGAGCCGCCAGGAGCGGTTGACCGGGATCCAGTGCCGGTCGCAGGCCTCCAGGGCGATCTGCGCGGTGCGGATGGCGCGCTTCTGCACGGAGGTGTGGACGATGTCGGGCAGCAGGCCGGCGTCCTTCAGCAGCTCACCGCCGCGCAGCGCCTCCTTCTCGCCCTTCTCGTTGAGGTTGACGTCCACCCAGCCGGTGAACAGGTTCTTCGCGTTCCACTCGCTCTCGCCGTGGCGGAGGAGGATCAGCTTGTACGGTGCGTCGGCCATGCCTTCGAGACTAATCCACTTTTGTGGGTGATCAGCCCCTGGTCCCCGCTCGGGCCGGCGGTGCCGTCGCGGGCAGCCCAGGGGGCCCGCGACCGGGCTCGCCGGACGGCTACTGCGGGCGTTCGGTCAGGTGGGCGAAGGCCTGGAGGTTGCGGGTGGACTCGCCGCGGGAGGTCCGCCAGGCGTACTCCTTGCGGATCGCGCTCGCGAAGCCCATCTCCAGGAGGGTGTTGAAGGAGCCGTCGGCGTTCTCCAGCACGGTGCCCAGGAGCCGGTCGACCTCCTCGGGGGTGACGGCGGCCAGCGGCAGTTTGCCGACGAGGTAGATGTCGCCGAGCCGGTCGAGGGCGTAGCCGACCCCGTAGAGGCGGGTGTTGCGCTCCAGCAGCCAGCGGTGGACGGCCTCGTGGTTCTCGTCCGGCCTGCGCACGACGAAGGCGTTGACCGACAGGGCGTGGCGGCCGACGCGCAGGGAGCAGGTGGTGGCGAGCTTGCGGGTGCCGGGCAGGGTGACGACGAAGACGCCCGGCTCGGGGGACTCCCAGTCGACGCCGGCTTCCGTCAGGGCGCGGGTGAGGGCCTCGCGGGCGGCGCGCTCGGCGGGGGAGGCAGGCTCGGCCGTCGCGTCCTCGTCGACGGTCGGACCTGCGGTCTCGCCAGTGGTCCTGCCGGTGGCCTGGTCGTTCGCGGGGGGCACGTCAGACATGCGGTGATCGTAGGCGACGCCGGCGTTCGTGGGTGGCGGCGGCGTAGACGTCGGCGGTCGCCGCGGCGGCGGTGTCCCAGCCGAAGGACTGCGCGTGCCGGTGCGCGGCGGCGCCCATGCGGTCCGCCAGCGACGGGTCGTCGAGGAAGCGGCGCAGTTCGGCGGCGTAGGCGGCGGGGTCGTGGCCGGGCACGAGGAATCCGCTGACCTGGTCGTGGACGGCGACCGGCAGTCCGCCCACAGCGGCGGCGACGACGGGGGTGCCGCAGGCCTGGGCCTCGATGGCGACCAGTCCGAAGGACTCGCTGTAGGAGGGCATGACCAGGACGGACGCGGCGCGGTACCAGTCGGCGAGCTGCTCCTGGGCGACCGGAGGGCGGAAGCGGACGATGTCGGCGACGCCGAGGCGGGCGGCGAGCTTCTGGAGGCGTTCGGGTTTGGCCAGGCCGCTGCCGCTGGGGCCGCCGACCACCGGCACCACCATGCGGGAGCGCAGCGTCGGGTCCTGGTCGACGAGGTGGGCGACGGCGCGGAGCAGGATGTCGGGGGCTTTGAGGGGCTGTATGCGGCCGGCGAACAGCGGGACGAAGGCGTCCTGCGGCAGGTCCAGGCGGGCGCGGGCGGCGGCCCGCGCGGCGGGGTCGGGCCCGGGCGCCTGCGGGTCGGGCCGGAACCGGTCGAGGTTGACGCCGGGGTGGACCACGGCCAGCTTCCCGGGGTCGGCGTCGTAGTACCGGGCCAGTTCGCCGGCCTCCTCCTCGGTGTTGGCCACCAGCCGGTCGGCGGCCTCGACGATCTGCGTCTCACCGATGACCCGGGCGGCCGGCTCGGGGGTGTCGCCCGCGGCCAGCGAGGCGTTCTTCACCTTGGCCATGGTGTGCATGGCGTGCACCAGGGGGACGCCCCAGCGCTGCGCCGCCAGCCACCCGACGTGCCCGGAGAGCCAGTAGTGGGAGTGGACCAGGTCGTAGTGACCGGGCCGGTGGCCGGCCCAGGCCTGCATCACTCCGTGGGTGAAGGCGCAGAGCTGGGCGGGCAGGTCCTCCTTGTTGAGGCCCTCGTACGGCCCGGCGTCGACGTGCCGCACCAGGACGCCCGGTGTCAGCTCGACCACGGGCGGCAGGCCGGCGGTGGTGGCCCGGGTGAAGATCTCCACCTCGATGTTGATCGCGGCGAGCTTGCGGGCCAGCTCCACGATGTAGACGTTCATGCCGCCGGCGTCGCCGGTGCCCGGCTGGTGCAGCGGCGAGGTGTGGACGCTCAGCATGGCGACGCGCCGGGGCCGGCGGGCGCCGCCGGGCAGCCGCAGCCTCGACTGGCCGGCGAGCGATCCCTGGGAGCGGGCGCGGAGCCGGGACACCTGTGGGGTCACTGGGCGCTACCTCCTCGCAGGCGTCATGAGCCCGCACTGCTTTCCTGCCTGGTCGTGGCTGTCCGCGCCGTTCGGGTCACGGGCGCGGACGGGTGGCGGCGACCGTCGCCCCGTCGCGCCGGCCCGCCCCGGTCCCGCGGCCGTGCACGGGACCGACCCGTCCGTGCGTCCGCCGTGCCGTCCCGCACGACCGGCCGTACGGGTCAGGTCAAGGCTGCAACAACGGCACGGCCCCCCGCCATTCCGCCCCTGTCGTCCCGCCCGCGGCACTTTGCCAAAGTGTGACGCAGGCGCCTCCCACCGGAGCCTCCGGCCCGCGCCTGCCGCCGGTCGTCCTCCTCTACCGGGTGGGCGTCAGGGCTCGCGGGCCGTGCCGGGTGGGCTTCAGGGCTCGCGGGCCGTGCGGTCCCGGTCCGCTGTGCGGCGGGCCCGGTGGGCGCGGACTCTCCCTCTGCTGGCGCAGGCCGGCGCCGGGCACCAGCGGCGGCGGCCCGCCGGGTCGGCGAAGACGCCGCGGCAGTCGCTCTCGGGACAGACCTTGAGGGTGTGCCGGTCGGGGCCGGTGAGGTGGTCGACGGCCTGCCGGGCGACGCGGGCCAGGGCGGCGGCGGGCGAGGGCGGCGGGGTGCGGACGAGCCTGTCCTGGACGCGCAGGTCCACCGGGTCCTCGTGGTCGGCGAGGAAGCGGGCGAGGTCGCGGGCGGCCCCGCCGGGTGGCGGTGTGCCGGCCACGGTCGGCTGGGCCAGCTCCCGCAGGGTCTCGCGCAGTTCCCGGGCGCGCGCCAGGTCCGTCTCGTCCGGCGGGACGGCGGGGGTGAGTTCGCTGCGGGTGAGCCAGTGCGCGAGCACCTCGGGTGAGGTGAGGCGTTCGACGGGGGCGGCCCCGAAGACCCGTCCGCGGGTCGCCATCAGGTTCAGCCAGGAGGCTCCGCAGTCGAAGCGGAGGGTGAGGTCGCCGGACACCCCGACATCGTAACGGCTCAGGCGTTACCTCTGCTACAGTCCCGGACGGTAACGCCTCAGCCGTTACGGATGGCTCGGCTGGTGCGCCCCCGCCCCCACGGCACCGCCTTCCCTCGATGACGCGCCCGCGCCGCGGGCCGCCCGACGACACGGGAGTCCCCATGGCACGCCCCACCCCCGTCCCGGACCACCTCCGCCGGACCCCGCCCGGCCGCGACGCCGGGTCCGCGGCGCCCGGCCGTCCCCAGGTGGCGTCCCGGTGACCGCCACCGGCCCCTCGCCCCGCATCCGCACCGTCCTCGGCGACATCCCGCCCGCCGAGCTCGGGACCTGCGACGCCCACGACCACCTCTTCCTCCGGTCCCCCCGGTTGCCGGGCCAGGAGCTGGACGACGTGGCCGCCGCCGAGGCGGAGCTGCGGGCCTTCGCCGCGCTGGGCGGTTCCGCGCTGGTGCAGTGGACCCCGGCGGGGATGGGGCGCCGGGCCGACGCCCTGCCCGCGCTCTCCCGTGCGACCGGCGTCCACCTCGTCGCCGCCACCGGCCTGCACCAGGCCCACCACTACGCCCCCGAGCTCCTGCCCGGCCTGACCGACCGCCTGACGGAACGGCTGGTCACCGACGTCACCGAGGGGGTGCGGCCAGGGGGAGGCGGGCCGGGTCCCGCCGCCGGCCGACGCCTCGACGTCCGCGCCGGCCTGGTGAAGGTCGCCGGCTCCTTCCACGGCCTCGACGCCCATGCCCGGCACACCTTCGCCGCCGCCGCACAGGCCCACCACGCCACGGGCGTGCCGATCGCCGTGCACCTGGAGGCCGGTACCGCGCCGGGCGAGGTCCTGGAGCTCCTCTGCGACCGGCACGGCGTTCCGCCGCACCGCGTGATCCTGGGCCATCTCGGCCGGCTGCCCGACGTCCGCCTCCACCTGGCGGCCGCCCGCAGCGGTGCGTTCCTCGCCTTCGACGGCCCCTCGCGCGCCCACCACACCACCGACTGGCGCCTGTTCGACTCCCTGCACGCGCTCACCGAGGCCGGCCACGCCGACCGGCTCCTCCTGGGCGGTGACACCACCGTGGCATCGGCCCGGGCCGTCACCGGCGAGGGGCCGGGCCTCCCCTACCTGCTGGCGGGCCTGCGCCCGCGTGTCGAGAAGGAGTTGGGTCAGGAGGCGGCCCGGGCGTTCTTCGAGGCGAACCCCGCCCGCGCCTTCGCGGTGCCGTGGCAGGAGTAGGGCTCCCGTCTCCCTGCACCCTGCGCCGGGCTCGTGCGGCCGGGCCGGGCCCACCGCCGTCGCCTACGCTTGTCCACCGTGCCCAGCAGCCGTCCCCGCCTCCCCGCAGGTTCCTCACGCCCGGTCGGGAACGTCACCCGCGGCACGACCAACCCCAACCGGTTGCGGCGCATGGACCGGTGGATCGCCGCCACGCACGCGGCCGAGCTGCGGCGCTGCGCGGACCCGGTGGCCGTCGACCTCGGGTACGGGGCGGCGCCCTGGACCGCGGTGGAGCTGCTGGCCAGGTTGCGTCAGGTCCGCGCCGACGTGGAGGTCGTCGGCGTGGAGATCGACCCGGAGCGGGTCCGGGCGGCCCAGCCCTACGCCAGGGAGGGGCTGAGCTTCCGGCACGGGGGCTTCGAGGTCCCGCTGCCGGCCGGCGGGGGCCGGCCGCGGGCGCCGGTGCTGATCCGGGCGGCCAACGTGTTGCGCCAGTACGACGAGGGCCGGGTGGCCGAGGTCTGGAGTGACCTGTGTGCGCGGCTGGCCCCCGGCGGGCTGCTGGTGGAGGGGACCTGCGACGAGATCGGCCGTCGTCACGTGTGGGTGGCGCTGGGCCCCGAGGGTCCGCGGACGGTGACCTTCGCGACCCGTCTCGGCTCCCTCACCACCCCGTCCGACCTGGCCGAACGCCTGCCGAAAGCGCTCATCCACCGCAATGTGCCGGGCGAGGCCGTGCACGCCTTCCTCCGCGACTTCGACCGCGCCTGGGCCGCCGCGGCACCGTGGGGCGCGCTGAGCGCCCGGCAGCGCTGGACCCGCGCCGTCCGCACCCTGCGCGAGGAGGGGTGGCCGCTGGCCGACGGGCCCCTGCGGTGGCGGCAGGGCGAGGTCACCGTGCGCTGGGAGGCGCTGGCCCCCCGCTGACCGCACGGCACCGGGCCCGGCACCACCGGGGGAAGTGGTGCCGGGCCCGGGGAAGGGGGCCGTGCTCAGGCGCCGGCGCTGATCTGCTTCGCCTGGCCGCCGCCACCACTGATGTGGATCTTGCGGGGCTTGGCCTTCTCGGCGACCGGGATGCGCAGCGTCAGCACCCCGTTGTCGTAGTGCGCGTCGATGCGCTCGGCGTCCAGCGTCTCGCCGAGGAAGAGCTGGCGGCTGAAGGTGCCGGTGGGGCGCTCGTCGGCGACGAGTTCGGCGCCGCCCGGGGCGGGCGAGCGGCGCTCGGCCCGCACGGTGAGCACGTTGCGTTCGACGTCGAGGTCGATCGTCTCCGGTTCGACACCCGGCAGGTCGAAGTGGACCACGAAGTCGTCACCGGACCGGTAGGCGTCCATCGGCATGGTCGCGGGCCTGGCGGCGGTGTGGAGGACCTGCTGGGCGAGGCGGTCGAACTCGCGGAACGGGTCGGTGCGCATGAGCATCACGGTCATCTCCTTTTCCTGGGCTCTGCGTGCGATGCCCTCATGCACATAGTTATACCCAGACGAAGCTAAGTTGACAAGCCTGGACTCAACAAAGCGGAGTGGGTCGCGAAGGGAAGGGTTCGGAAGGGGCCGGGCGGGGCGTGCCGGGGGCGCGCGGGAAGGAGGGAGAGGGGTGCCGGCGGGGCGGTGCCGGGGTACGGGGAACCCGCAGGGCTCGGCCGCGAGCCCCGGAGGACCCCGCCGAGGACCGCCCGAGAAGGAGAACGCCTGATGCCGGACCGCACCGACGCCCCCGTCACGCTGATCACCGGAGGTTCCACCGGCATCGGCGCGGCCACCGTCAGCAGGCTGCTCGACGCGGGGCACCGGGTGACGGCCACCGGACGCGACGCCGGGAAGCTCGACGCGCTGGCCGGGGAACTCGACGCCGGTGACCGGCTGCTGCTCGTCGCCGGGGACACCGCCGAACCGGAGCACGTGCGGCAGGCCGTGGACCGCACGGTGGGGCGGTGGGGCCGACTGGACGCCGCGGTCGCCAACGCGGGCTTCTCCTCACTCGGCACCGTCGCCGACATGGACCCCGAGGACATGCGGTCGATGGTCGCCACCAACGTGCTCGGCCCCAGCCTGCTCGTCCGGGAGTCGCTGCCGCACCTGAAGGTGACGAAGGGCCGCATCGTCCTCGTCGGGTCGGTGGCGGGTGTGAAGAACAGCCCCGGCAGCCTCTACTCGGTCACCAAGTGGGCGGTGCACGCCCTCGCCGAGAACACCCGCATGCTGGTGACGGGCGACGGCGTCGGAGTCACGCTGATCGCGCCGGGCAAGGTGGACACCCCCTTCTGGGAGACGCGCGGCGGCACCCCCGAGGGCCCGGTGATGACCTCCGAGGACATCGCCCGGGCCATCGCCTTCGCGCTCGACCAGCCGGCGGGCCTGGACGTCAACCACATCCAGCTCCGGCCGCTGGGCCAGCCCAACTGACGCACCCGCGACCGCGGACCCCGCCCCGGGCGCATCACCGGGGCGGGGCGACCGAGCCGCCCGCCCCCGGCAGCCGCACCGCGCCCGGCCCGGCGTCCTCACGGGGAGGCGGGGCTTCGGCCGGCCGGCACCTCGAAGACGAGTTCCCGGCCGTCCTCCTCGTCCCACTGCTCCCCCACCTCGGCGAAGCCGAAGCCGGCGAGCGTGGCCAGTGACGCCGCGTTGTCCGGGCTGACGGTGGCGCGCACGGCCGTGACCTCGGGGCCGGCCGCCGCCCGGCGGAGCAGCTCGACGAGGGCGGCACGGGCATGGCCCCGGCGCCGGAACGCAGCGGACACGAAGTAGCCGATCTCGACCGTCCCGGCCTCGTCGGGCGGCCCGTGGAACCCGGCGTGCCCGACGACCAGCCCCTCGGCGTCCAGGAGCGCATACCGCACCATCCACCGCACCCGGCCGGGGTCGGCGGCCATCTGACCGAGCCGGTACCGCCACAGCCACCGCGCCCGCTCCGTCAGGAAGTCGCCGGTCAGCGCCACCCCGGCCAGTCCGCCCGCCGCTGCGAGGTCGCCCTTGAGCAGTGCGCTCATCACCTCGCCCGACAGCTCGACGAACCGCACGTCCGGTGCGCTGCGCGCCGGGCGCTGCCGGTGATCCGTCTCGTCCGCCTGATCCGCCGCCTGTGCTGCTGCTTCCTCGGTCATCCCCGGATGGTCACCGCTCGGTGTCGCGGGTCACCAGTGGTTTTCGACCGGGCCCGGCACAGGGCGGGCGGCGCCGCGCCTCACTCCAGCACCTCCAGCAGCGCGTCGACGAGGTAGCGGTCGCGCTCCTGGGTGGCCTTCGCCCGTGCCTGCGCAGGTGAGAGCCACAGCAGGGCGTCGACCTCGGTGTTGGGGGCGAAACGTCCGCCGACCGCCTCCGCCTCCCAGTACCGGACCTCCTTGGGGCGGTCGCCGACCAGGTAACGGACGGTGGGCAGGCGGACGCCGGGCCGGCAGTGCATCCCGGTCTCCTCCGCGACCTCCCGCACCGCGGCGGCCAGCGCGCTCTCGCCGCGCTTGAGCTTGCCCTTGGGGTGCGACCAGTCGTCCCACTTCGGCCGGTGGACCAGCGCCACCCGCAGCCCCTCCCGCGCCGACCGGTACCAGAGCACGCACCCGGCGGCACGCACCAACTCCCGCGCGGCCCGCTGCGGGGGCTCCGCGTCGCACAGGTCGCCGCTGAGACGGTCCAGGGCACCCTCCCGGCCCTCGCCCCGACCCCCGGCCGGTGTCCCCCTCGGCGCCGTCACGAGCCGCCCCCCGCTGCCCCTGCGCCGCGCGCCCCCGGGACGCCCACCGGGTCCGGTGCGCGGAGCACGGCCGCCTCGGCGCCCCTGCCCGTCCCCGTGGTGAAGCCCGTCGCGCCGGTGGGGGTCCGGGCCCGCAGCCACAGTTCGGTGAAGGCCGCCCGGGCCGCCTCGGCCTCCTGGCGCTGGTCCGCGTGGAGGACGCCCAGGGCGTAGGCGGTGGCCGGGGAGATGCGCGGGGTGCGGGCCGCCTCGGCTGCCGCCGTCGCCGCGTCGGCGGCCAGCAGGTGGCGCTCCAGCAATCGGCCGGCCCCGGCCGGCAGCACCGCCTCCCCCGGCCCGGCCGGTGCCCGCGGCCCGTCCCCGCGGCCCTCGCAGTGGTCGAGCACCTCCTGGGCGTAGCGGGCGTACCCCAGCACCCGTCCGGCCGTGCGCCAGGGGGCGTCCGGGGCGGGGCCGCGGTCCGCCCGCTGCTGCGGCCCGGTGCGATCCGGTGCGGTCAGGTCCGCGAGGGCGTCGCCGACAAGCCGGTACGCCTGCTGGACCAGCGGGGGGACGGCCTCGGCCGCGGGGGCGTCGGCCGCCGCGGACAGCGGGACCTCCGAGGCCAGGACCGCCACGGCGTCGGCGAGTGCGTGGAAGCGGGAGGACTGGAGCGCCTGGAGGGCCGCCGAGTGGGCGCGGGTGCAGGCCAGCGCCGACTGGCGGTCCAGGAGCGCGCCGGCCCGGGCGGTGCCGGCGGCCAGTGCCGCCTGGGCGGGCCCGGCCGCGGTGCCGTCGGGGGCGGGGAACTGCGGCCCGGTGCTCGACTGCCCGAGGCTGCGCTGCCCTGGG
The DNA here is from genome assembly GCF_042733155.1 of Streptomyces sp. NPDC059740. NCBI lineage: Bacteria > Bacillati > Actinomycetota > Actinomycetes > Kitasatosporales > Streptomycetaceae > Streptomyces > Streptomyces sp. NPDC059740. Next base: position 31,754 of record NZ_JBHWGP010000026.1, read on the forward strand.
CGGACGGTCGCGCCGCGGCGGGTGGGGCGGCTGCCGCCGTCGGTGCCCGCGGGTACGGTGCCGCCTCCGTCCGTTTCGGCCGCTGCGGCGGGGTCGGAGGCATGCGCGGGCCGGGTGCCGGGCGGGGCGCCGGTGGCATCGAGAAGCCGGCTCGGGTGGCCGGCGCCGTCCCGGACCAGCCGGTGCAGGGCGCCGGTGAGCTGTTCACGTCGTCGCAGGCACCGCGCCTCCAGGCCCAACGTGGTGTCGAGCCAGACCAGTTCCTCGCGCAGCCGCCCGGCCCACGCCTCGTCGGTGAGGGGGCGGAAGGTGTGCAGGGCGCCGGCGACACGGCGTGCCGCGCGGCGCAGGTGGCTGCCGGCCCGGGCGGTTCCGCCGGCGTCCGAACCCGCCTCGTGGTGCAGTCGCAGTCCGCGCAGGAACTCGGCGGACTGCTCGTGGAGGTAGCGCGCCAGCACCTCACCCGCCGTCGGCGGGCCGCCCGTTCCTGCGGACGCCGGCGCGGCCAGGGGCGTCGCGGCGCCCTCGCCGGCGCCGGCCGCCACCGTGGCCGGCCCTCGCCCCGTCCGCGCCGCGGTGGCCTGGTCACCCCCCTGCCCCCTCACGCCGTCCTCCTCGCCGTAGCCCCTCCGGTTCCGGTGCCCCTCGCCCCCCGCCGCCCGCCGGTCCCCGGGCGGCGCGCACGTCTCAGGAGGCCGGGCCACGCCGGCGCCTCCGCCCTTCGATGAGCGACTCCTGGACGTTGCGCAGCGGCCTGCCCTCGGTGTCGACGGCGTGCCGGGTCCAGGAACCGTCCGGTCCCAGGTGCCAGGAGGAGGTCGCGTCGGACATGCCGGTCCGCAGCAGCCGGTCGAGCGAGGCCCGGTGGCCGGGGTCGGTGACCCGTACCAGCGCCTCGATGCGGCGGTCGAGGTTGCGGTGCATCATGTCGGCGCTGCCGATCCACACCTCGGGGTCGCCGCCGTTGCCGAAGGCGAAGACGCGGGAGTGCTCCAGGAAGCGGCCCAGGACGCTGCGGACCCGGATGGTCTCGCTCAGTCCCGGCACCCCGGGCCGCAGCGCGCAGATGCCGCGCACCCAGACGTCGACGGGGACGCCGGCCCGGGAGGCCCGGTAGAGCGCGTCGACGACGGCCTCGTCCACCATCGAGTTGACCTTCATGCGCACGCCCGCGGGCCGCCCCGCCCGGTGGTGGGCGATCTCGCGGTGGACGCGTTCGACCAGCCCGTCGCGGAGGGAGCGGGGGGCGACCAGCAGGCGGCGGTAGGTCTCGCGGCGGGAGTAGCCGGAGAGCCGGTTGAAGAGGTCGGAGAGGTCGGCGCCGACCTGCGGGTCCGCGGTCAGCAGGCCCAGGTCCTCGTAGAGCCGGGCGGTCTTGGGGTGGTAGTTGCCGGTGCCGACGTGGCTGTAGCGGCGCAGCGTCTCGCCCTCCTGCCGCACCACCAGCGAGAGCTTGCAGTGCGTCTTGAGGCCCACCAGCCCGTAGACGACGTGGCAGCCGGCCTCCTCCAGCTTGCGGGCCCACTTGATGTTGGCCTGCTCGTCGAAGCGCGCCTTGATCTCGACCAGGACGAGGACCTGCTTGCCGGACTCCGCGGCGTCTATCAACGCGTCCACGATCGGGGAGTCTCCGGAAGTGCGGTAGAGCGTCTGCTTGATGGCGAGGACGGCGGGGTCGGCGGCGGCCTGCTCCAGGAAGGCCTGCACGGAGGTGGAGAAGGAGTCGTAGGGGTGGTGCAGCAACACGTCGCGGGCGCGCAGCGCGGCGAAGACGTCGGGGGCGGAGGCCGACTCGACCTCGGCGAGGTCGCGGTGGGTGCCGGCGACGAACTTGGGGTACTTCAGCTCCGGCCGGTCCTGGGCGGCGATGCCGAAGAGGCCGGTGAGGTCCAGCGGGCCGGGCAGCGGGTAGACCTCGGCGTCGGTGATCTTCAGCTCGGCGATGAGCAGGTCGAGGATCTCCGGGTCGATGGACTCCTCCACCTCCAGCCGCACCGGCGGCCCGAAGCGGCGGCGCAGCAGTTCCTTCTCCAGCGCCTGCAGGAGGTTCTCGGCGTCGTCCTCCTCGACCTCCAGGTCCTCGTTGCGCGTCACCCGGAACATGTGGTGGGCGCGGACCTCCATGCCGGGGAAGAGCTCCTCCAGGTGTGCGGCGATGACGTCCTCGATGGGGACGTAGCGGTGCGGGGAGGCCTCCAGGAAGCGGGAGAGCAGCGGCGGCACCTTGACCCGGGCGAAGTGGTCGTGCCCGCTGACGGGGTTGCGCACCACCACGGCCAGGTTGAGGGAGAGGCCGGAGATGTAGGGGAAGGGGTGGGCGGGGTCGACGGCGAGGGGGGTGAGGACGGGGAAGATCTGCTGGCGGAAGAGGGTGAACAGGCGTCCCTGCTCCCGCTCGGTCAGCTCGTGCCAGCGGATGAGGTGGATGCCCTCGTCGGCGAGGGCCGGCGCCACGTCCTGCTGGTAGCAGGCGGCGTGCCGGGCCATCAGTTCACGGGAGCGGGTCCAGATCTGCTCCAGGATCTCCCGCGGTTGCAGGCCGGAGGCGGAGCGCGTGGCCACGCCCGTGGCGATGCGGCGCTTGAGGCCGGCGACGCGGACCATGAAGAACTCGTCGAGGTTGCTGGCGAAGATGGCCAGGAAGTTGGCGCGCTCCAGCAGCGGCGTGCCGGTGTCCTCGGCGAGTTCCAGCACCCGCTCGTTGAACGCCAGCCAGCTTCCCTCCCGGTCCAGGAAGCGGTCGCCGGGCAGCTCGTCCTCGCCCGGCTCCGGACCGTCGTAGGTGTCCGGGTCGGCGTCTATGTCGGGTTCCAGCGCGGGGACGGGGGCGACGACCGCGTGCGGGCGGTGGGCGGCGATGGACCCCACCGACGGCTGTGACGAGGCGTTCTGCGCCACGCGCCGCGGGGTGGCCGCGGCGCGGGCCGCGGAACCGGACGTACGGTGCTCACCGAGCGGCATGGCGCGGCTCTCGGCGGGGCTCTCGGCCTGGGCGCTGCGGTGCTGCTTCATAACCTCATTCTTCCGCGCACTGGCGAGGTCAGCCCTGTCGGAGGCGACGGGTGCGGACGGCGTCCGGGCCGGCCGGCCCGGCGAGGGCGCGGCCGACCGCCTCGGAGAAGGAGCGGGCTGCATCGGCTGATGCTTGCAAGCGCGTCTGAATGGGTGGTGACGGGGACGTGGCGGCCAGGCAAGCACGGGGCTACCGGGACCTGCACGGGGAGGCCGTGGGCCGCGCGGGCCCCTGCGCCGCTCCGCACGGGTCCACGGCCTCCCGGCCCGGCCGCCGGGCACCCGGAGTACCGTTGCTCGCACTCTCCGTCACGGCCTCGTGCCGGGGCCGGCCCCCACCTCTTCCGTCACCTCTTCCGTCCGGTCGCGCGTCCACACGCCGGCGCCCCTCCGCCGCAGGACGTGGTGGAGGGGCGCCGGAGTACGGGCAGGGGTCGCGGCGGACGGAGTGCCCGTGGCCGGGCTTCCCCGCCTGGCGCGCGCCGGGTCGGCCGGGGAGGTCTCAGCCTTCCGTGCGGTACATCAGGTCCGTCTCGTGGACGGTGAAGCCGAGGCGTTCGTAGACCGTGACCGCCGGGACGTTGTCGGCGTCCACGTAGAGCATGGCCGTCGGCAGGTGGCGCGCCGCCAGGTGGCGCAGGCCGATGGCGGTGAGCGCCCGGCCCAGTCCGCCGCCCTGTGCCTCGGGGCGGACGCCGACGACGTAGACCTCGCCCAGCCCCTCGTCCGCGTGCTCCTTGGTCCAGTGGAAGCCGACGAGTTCGCCGCCGCGTTCGGCGAGGAAGAAGCCGGCGGGGTCGAACCAGGGCTCGGCCTTGCGGTCGTCGAGGTCCTGCTGGGTCAGGGCGCCCTGTTCGGGGTGGTGGGCGAAGGCCGCGGCGTTCGTCTCCAGCCATGCCTTGTCGTCCTCCCCGGGCCGGAAGGTGCGCACGGTGACGCCCTCGGGCAGGTCGGGTTCGGCGAGGTTGAGGTCCTCCAGCGGGCGCCGCATCTGGCGCAGTTCACGGAAGAGGCTCAGACCGAGCGACTGGGCGAGGCGGCGGGCCGGGGCGTGCCCGCCGTGGGCCCAGACCCGCAGCCGGCGCGAGGAGCGGTTGAGCAGCTCACGTCCCAGGGCCCGCCCGTGGCCCCGCCCCCGGTGCCCGGGCCGGACCAGCATCTCCGCCGCGGGCGCCTCGACGGGGTCGGCCCCGTCGAGCTGCGCGTAGCCGACGAGGTGCCCGTCGGCGTCGTGCACCAGCAGGTGGGCGACGCCCTCACGGTGACCGCCGCGCAGCCGCAGCCGGCCCTGTTCGGACACGGCCGACTGCCCGTCGTGGCGGGCCGCCTCGTCGATCAGGTCGAGGACCTCCTCGGCCTGCTCGGCCGTGAGGGCGTCGTACAGCTGGATGTCGCGGCCGGTCGCGCCGGCCCCTGGTGCGGCGTTGGTGGTCATGGTCGAAGCGTACGGCGTGGTGGGGGCGGGTCCGGGGCCGGTCGCGGGCGTGCCAGAGCGCTGCCGCCCGGGCGGCGGAAGGCGGGGCGGGGCCGTCCGGTGGGCGGGACGGACCGGCCGCGGAGGGGGACGGTCCGGCGTCGGACACCGCGCCGTCACCCGACGGGCCTGTCGCACTACGCGCGTTGACCGTAGTCTGCCGCTCGGCCGACGAGCCCGGCCCGAAGCCCGCGGCACGGAGGAATCCGGTCGCCGGTGCACCGCGGGTCGCCAGTGAACGGGAGGAACTGATCCGATGGCAGCAGTCCCTGTCAGACGCCGACGCCGAGGGGTGCTGACGGTCGCCGTCGCCCTGCTCGCCGCCGCCGGGGTGGGCGCGGGCACCGCACCCGCCGGTGCGGCCGCCGGCCATCACCGCGGCGGTGGCCACGGCCGCACGGTGGACGTGCAGATGCTCAGCTTCAACGACTTCCACGGCAACCTGGTGCCGCCGCAGGGCTCCTCGGGCCAGGTGGACGAGGCGCAGGCGGACGGCTCGGTGAAGAAGGTCGACGCGGGTGGCGTGGAGTACCTGGCCTCCTCGCTGCGCAAGGCCCGCCGGGGGCACCCCTACTCGGTGACCGCAGCCGCCGGTGACCTGGTGGGCGCCAGCCCGCTGCTCTCCGGCCTCTTCCACGACGAGCCGACCGTGGAGGCGATGAACAAGCTCGACCTGGACGTCACCTCCGTCGGCAACCACGAGTTCGACGAGGGCCGGGCGGAACTGACCCGCCTCCAGAACGGCGGCTGCCACCCCACCGACGGCTGCTACGACCCGAAGGCCCCCTTCCGGGGCGCGGACTTCCCCTACCTGGCCGCGAACGTCACCGACGAGAAGACCGGCAAGCCGATCCTCAAGCCGTACACGGTCTGGCGCCACGGCGGCGTGAAGATCGGCTTCATCGGCGTCACCCTGGAGGGCACGCCGAACATCGTCACCGCGCAGGGCGTGAAGGGCCTGAAGTTCCACGACGAGGTCGAGACCATCGACAAGTACGCCAAGGAGCTGGACCGCCAGGGCGTGAAGGCCATCGTCGCGCTGGTCCACGAGGGCGGCCTGCCGGCGTCCACCGCGTACAACTACGACTGCGACAGCCCCGGCGCGGGCGACGGGATCTCCGGGCCCATCACCGAGATCGCCCGGCACGTCACGCCGAAGGTCGACGCGCTGGTCACCGGCCACACCCACCAGGCCTACGTCTGCGACATCCCCGACCCCTCCGGCGCGCCGCGCCTGGTGACCTCGGCGTCCAGCTTCGGCAAGGTCTACACCGACACCACCCTCACCTACGACCGCCGCACCCGCGACGTCGTCCGCGCCGGTGTCGCCTCCGCCAACCACGCGGTGGTGCGCACCCAGCCGAAGGCTGCCGACATGACGCAGCTGGTCAGCCGCTGGAACGCCCTGGCGAAGCCGATCGCGGACCGGCCCGTGGGGTACGTCGCCGGTGACGTGCCGGGCCGCGGCTCCACCGCGCCGGAGAGCCCGCTGGGCGACCTCATCGCCGACGCCCAGCTGGAGGCCACCTCGGCGTCCGACAAGGGCGGGGCGGTGCTGGCGCTGATGAACCCCGGCGGCATCCGCGCCGACCTCGCCTACCGGGCGGCCGGCGACGAGGGCGACGGGGTGGTGACCTACGGGGAGGCGTTCACCGTCCAGCCGTTCACCAACATGACCCAAGTCCTCACCCTCACCGGCACGCAGCTCCTCACCGCCCTGCAACAGCAGGTCAGTGGCGCCAACGAGGCCCAGCCGCGCATCCTCCAGGTCTCCGGCGGCCTCACCTACACCCTCGACATGACGCGTACCGGCGCCGACCGGGTGGTGGCCGGCTCGGTGCGGCTCAACGGCGAGCCGCTGGTGGCGTCGGAGACCTACCGGGTGGCGATGAACGAGTTCCTGGCGGGCGGCGGCGACGGCTTCGCCGTGCTGGCGCAGGGCACCGACAAGTACGTCGGCCCCTCCGACCTGGACGCGCTGAACGCCTACCTGGGCGCGCACTCCTCAGCCTCGGCCCCGCTGCCGGTGCCGGCCGCGGACCGGATCACGGTCGTGAGCTGACCGCGGGCCGGGACGGCGCCGGGCCGCCTCCCGCACGGGGGCGGCCCGGCGGCGGGCGGCCGGTCACCGCCCGGCGTTCCCGGTGCGGCGGGGGCCGGCCGCCGGTGCGGCCAGGACGTCCGCGGCGAGACCTCGTGCGTAGGCGCGGTCCAGCCCGTCGGGGCGGAAGAGGATGCGGTACATCAGGGGGGCCACGACACCGTCGAGGACGCTCTCCACGTCGGGGGCGGCCTCCCCCCGGTCGGTGGCGCGGCTGAGGACGACCGCGACCTGCTCCGCCGCGTAGGCCGAGCAGCGGCCCGCGTTGGTGCCGTCCGGGTCGCCCAGGAGGGCGTCGCGCACGTAGGCGCGCCCGGACGGCGAGGCCATCTCGTCGAGGAACTGCTCGGCCCAGGCGGCCAGGTCGGCCGCCAGGTCGCCGTGGTCCTCCGGCGGAGCCTCCGGACGCAGGCGTTCCACCGCCACGTCGGACAGCAGCTCCTTCAGGTCGCCCCAGCGGCGGTAGATCGTCGACGGGGTGACCCCCGCGCGGGCGGCGACCATCGGCACCGTGAGGGCGTCGCGGCCCTGCTCGGCCTGGAGTTCGCGGACGGCGGCGTGCACCGACTCCTGGACGCGGGCGCTGCGCCCGCCCGGACGGGCCATCGGTCTGTGGCTCATGGCCGCCACCCTAAAGCAGGGCGGCGGCGTCCGAGTCGGGCCGGGCAGGCTGCCCCGAAGCGCCTGTGACCTCCTCGTACGCCCGGCCCAGACGCAACAGCAGCGGCTCGGCGAAGGGACGTCCGAGCAGTTGCATGCCGACCGGGAGGCCCGGGCGGGAGTCCCCCGCCGGGACCGCGTTGCCCACGGGGACGGAGAGGGCGGGGAGGCCGGTGATGTTCGCGGGGGCCGACAGCCGCACGCAGGCGTCCGAGACGCTCTCCACGCTCCCGTCCGCCCAGGTCACGGTCTCCTGGCCGACCGGCACCGCCGTCAACGGGATGGTGGGGGCAGCGATCACGTCGACCGTCTCGAACAGGCGCCCCCAGGCGCGGCGCATGAGCGTGCGGGCCCGCTGGGCCCGCAGGTGGTCGGCCGCGGGCAGCAGCGCACCGGCCTCCAGCAGCACGCGGACGTCCGCCGAGTAACGCTCCGGCGCGGTGCGCAGCGTCTGTTCGTGGTAGGCGGTGGCCTCCGGGACCATCAGCCCCCACTGCACCGCCTTGATGTAGCGGGCCAGGGGGATCTCCACCTCGACCAGGTGGGCCCCGAGGGCGGCGAACCGGTCGACGGCGCGGCGTACCGCGGCCTCGACGCCGGGTTCGACGTGGTCGAAGTAGTGGTTGCCCGGGACCCCGACCCGGAGTCCGGTCAGGTCCGTCTCTTCCGGGCCCGGGCGGTCCGCCCCGCCCGGGTCCGCCTCGGCGGCGCGGTCTGCGGCGCCCGCGGTGAGGGCGGCCAGGACGGGTGCGAGGTCCCGGACGGTGCGGGTAAGGACGCCGACGTGGTCGAGCGACCAGGACAGCGACGTGACCCCGTGGCGGGGGACGAGTCCGTAGGTGGGCTTCAGGCCCACGACGCCGTTCAGCGCGGCGGGCACCCGCACCGAGCCGCCGGTGTCGGTCCCCAGCGCGAAGGTCGCCGCACCGGCGGCCACCGCGACGGCCGAACCGCCGCTGGAGCCCCCGGCGATGCGCCCCGGGTCCACGGCGTTGCGCGTCTGCGGGGTGATCAGGCCGTAGGCGAACTCGTGGGTGTGGGTCTTGCCCACCAGGGCCGCACCGGCCGCGGTCAGCCGGGCGGCGACGGTGCTGTCCGTCCCCGCCACGTGGCCCCTCCGGACGCGGGAGCTCGCCGTGGTGGCCAGTCCGGCGACGTCGATCAGGTCCTTGAGTCCCACCGGGATGCCCAGCAGCGGGCTGTGCGGCGTCCCTGCTGCCACGGCCCGTTCGGCCTCCCGCGCCGCGCGCCGCGCACGGTCGGCGGTGACCGTGACGTAGGCGTTGAGTCGCGGTTCGACGTGCTCGATCCGCTCCAGCACGGATTCCACCAGCTCTACCGGGGAGAGGTGCCGGTCCCGGATCAGCTCGGCGGCTGCGGTGAGTGTCAGGTCAGCGGGTTGCACGGCGCCGCCCCTCCCGCACCTGGAACTCGGCCGCCGCGTGACCGGCCACGTCGTGACCGGCCGGGTCGGGGTCGGCCACGAGGTAGTCGGCGGCCGGTGCCGTGTCGCCGAGGTCCAGCTCCTTCAGGACGGAGAGGACGCCGTGGATGTGTTCGGCCGTCGCGGCGACCTCGGCCCATCTGTCGGGCGGCAACGGGACGGCGGAGCGCGCGGCCCAGCGGCCGGCCTCGGCGGGTGTCAGTGCGGTCATGCCGGTTCTCCTGACGCGTCGCGGGCAGGACGACGCGACCGCCCCACCGCAAAAGCTAAGTAATTGCGTTAGTGGACGCTACGCACTACCGTCACTTAACGCAAACTCTTAGCTTTAACGACCCTTGTCGTCACCTCCCGCCCGGCGCCACCCGCTTACCGGGCCCACCATCACCGCCCCGCCCAGAAGAGCCAGAGACCAGAGAGAAGGACCCGTGCACACGCCCACGCAGCCCGGCCCCGCACCGCACGCCGGATCCGGCACCCCCCACTGGACCGTGGGAGAGGCGACCGTCCACCGCATCGACGAGACCCCCCTCCCCCCGGAGACCGGACGGTGGCTGCTCCCCGGCGCCACCGCGGACCTCGTCGAGCAGCAGGAGTGGCTGCGGCCCGACTTCGCCGACCAGGGCGTCCTGCGCGCCGACAGCCACAGCTTCGCGATCCGCACGGGCGGCCTGCGGGTGCTCGTCGACACCGGCATCGGCAACGGGAAGCAGCGCGCCAACCCGGCCTGGCACGACCTCGACACCCCCTACCTGGACCGTCTGACCCGCGCGGGCTTCCCCCCGGACTCCGTCGACCTGGTGATCCTCACCCACCTGCACACCGACCACGTCGGCTGGAACACCCACTGGTCCGCGGCGGCCGGGGCCTGGGTACCGACCTTCCCCCGCGCCCGCCACCTCACCAGCCGGACCGAGTGGGACTTCTGGCGCGGCCAGGAGCGGGAGATGGACGAGCCGCGGCGGCAGATGTTCCGGGACTCGGTGCTGCCGGTAGCCGACGCCGGCCTGCTCGACCCCCTCGACGTCCCGGACGACGGCCTGGAGATCGCCCCCGGGCTCAGCCTGCTCCCCACCCCCGGCCACACCCCCGGCCACCTGGCCGTCCGCCTGCACAGCGCCGGGGCCACGGCGCTGATCACCGGCGACTGCGTCCACCACCCCGTCCAGCTCGCCCACCCCGGCATCGGCAGCTGCGTCGACATCGACCCCGCCCGGGCCGAGGCGACCCGGCGCGCCCTGTTCAGCTCACTCGCCGGGACCGACACCCTCCTGCTGGGGACGCACTTCGCGCCGCCCACCGCCGGCCACGTGGTCCGGGACGCGGACGCCTACCGGCTGCTCCCGTCAGCCCCTCGGGGGTAGCCCGTGACCGGCTCCCGCTCCTCCGGCAGCGGCCTCACCGGGACGGGCCCGACGGCCGGCCACCGGCGCCGGGACGGGCCCCAAGACGGCCACCGGCGCCGGGCGCCGGCCGTCGGGCCCGCCTCGTGCCGGACCCGACCCCGTCGGACCGGCGACCTCAGCGGAAGTCGGCCGCGTGGTCGCGTGCCCACTCCTCGAAGGTGCGGGCGGGCCGGCCGGTGATGCGCCGCACCTCGTCGGTGATCACGGGCTTGGTGCCGACGGTCTGCCGGAAGTAGTCCAGGAGGGTGCGGGCCGCCTGCTCGGGGAAGTGGGGGCCGGCCATCTCGGCGGCTGCTTCGTCGACGCTGATCTGCTCGAACCTCACCTCGCGACCGAGCGCCCGGCCCACGGCCGCCACCTGCTCGGCCACCGTGACGGCTTCGGGTCCGGTGACCACCGGCGCGGTGTGCAGGTGCTCCCCCGTCCCGTCCAGCAGGCCGACCGCGGCCACCTCGGCCAGGTCGGCCTCGTGGACGGGGGCGCCCACCGCGTCGGGGTAGGGGCCGCGGACCACGCTGCCGGCGCGGACGCCGGGCGCCCAGCCCAGTGCGTTGGTCGCGTACATCCCGCCCCGCACGAACATCCACTCCACACCGGCCTCCCGCACCGCCTGCTCGACGTCGGCATGCATGCGGGCGATGAAGCTGTCGCTGTCCGGCCCCTCCTCGACCACCGAGATCGAGGAGTTGAGCACGATGCGCCCCACCCCGGCGGCCCGCGCCGCCTCGACGGCCGCCACGCCGCCCTGCGCGCCGCCCGCGGCGAGGTTCAGGTAGAGGGCGGTGGCTCCCCGCAGGGCCGGGGCGAGCGAGGCCGGGTCGTTCAGGTCCGCGCGGACCACCTCCGCGCCGGACGGCAGCCCGGCCCGGTCGGGGTCACGCGTCAGGGCCCGGACCGGTGCCCCTCGCTCCAGCAGACGCTCCACCAGAACGCGTCCGATGTTCCCGGTCGCTCCCGTGATGACGATCATGTGCGTCCCTTCGAGAAAAGGTTGCCGGTACGGGCACTTGGCCCCCTCAACACCCGGAGCGGCGAAAACTTTCCCGGCAGGGGGCGATGAGGCCCCTCTCACCCGCGACCGGCGTTTCCCACCCGCCCCAGCGGTCACGCGAACGGGATGAGTGCCTCCGCTCCGCCCTCCCGCCGGGCCACCGGCCCCCGTCCCACTGGCCCGGACGCCGCACGCCCGGCCACCACCGCACCCACCGTCGCGACGTCCGCCGTCACCAAACCCGGCGCACCTCTTCACCCGCCCGTAAGAAAAAATGCCTCATCCCGCGACATCCCTCACGTACCCCCGGTACGACTTGCGCAGGCGGGGTCGCCCCGTGGTTGGGTGGCGTGATGCGCTCCTCCACTCGCATATCGTCGTATTCACCGACTTCACCGACAGACGGTCAGCAAACGCCGGTACCGGGCGCACGAGGAGACGCCTCCATGCCCGAGCCGGGTGGTGCCGGCGCGACGGCCGGTCACCGGGGCGTCTCCGGCGGCACCGGTCGACGCCCTGCGGGCAACCCGTACGAGGCCCTCGCCTCACTGGCCGACCCCGAGCCGGACTACGGCCCGCGCCGCGGTGACGCGGGTCTGGGCATCCTGGACGCCGACGGGGCGGGCGCGAGCGGCACCGCGTCCACCACGGCGTACGGCGACACCGGCGACGACGAGTGGCAGCCGCCCAACCACCGCCGCGGGCGCCGGGGCCGCCGGCGGTTCCGCTGGTTCAAGAACCTCTCGCGCTTCCTCAAGACGGTCATCGCCCTGGTCGTCCTCCTCGCCTTCCTGGCACTCGGCGACCGCTTCGCCGTCCTCTACGCGGAGAAGAAGGCCGAGGGCCAGCTCCAGAAGTCCCTCCATCTGGAGGCGGCCCCCCAGGTCGACATCGACGGCTTCCCCTTCCTGACGCAGCTCCTGGACAAGCGCATCGACACGGCGCACGTCACCGTCCCCGACCTCGCCGCCGACCGGGTCTCGCTGGCCAAGGTCCAGGCAACGGCGCACGACGTGCAGCTGGACGGCGATCTGCCCAAGCACCTCACGGGCGGCACGGTGCGGTCCGTCGACGGCGACGTGCTGCTCTCCTTCGCCGACCTCAACCGCGAGCTGGGCGCCTCGCAGGTCCGCTTCAGCCAGCTCGGCCCGAACACCGTCAAGGCGGAGGGCCAGGTCCCGCTCGGCGGCCAGCACCTCGGCCTGCACGCCGTGGCCGGCATACACCGTTCCGGCGAGCGGGGCGTCTCCCTGGACATCAGCCGGATGCGGCTCGACATCGGCGACATGGCCGTCTACCGCCCGGGCACCGGCCACGGCGAGGGCCTCCAGCTCACCCCGAAGGCCGCCAAGGAGGTCAGCCGCCAGACGGAGAAGGTCCGCTCGCTGCTCGCCGTCCCCGCCATCGCCCACCGCGCCGGCATCCAGCAGTCCCAGATCGACCAGGCCCAGCGCAGCGAGGCCGCCCTCCACCGGCTCACCGGCTCACCGGAGTTCGTCGGCAAGCTGATGAAGGTCAACCTCTTCGACGTGGTCGCCGACAACCCCTCCCTGCTCTCCGAGATCGGCATCGACCCCAAGGTGCTGGGGGCGGTACAGGGCCTCACCAAGCCCCAGCTCGCCGACCGGCTGAACCTCTCCTTCCAGCTCCCGAACACCCCCGGCGACGTCCGCATCCAGCGCATCACCGTCCACCGCAACGGCATCGACGCCCACCTCACCGGCGAGAACCTGCCGTTCGGGGACGCGGCGAAGAAGAAGTAGCCGCCGAAGGAGCAGCAGGGGCGCCGAGCGTGCCAGGACGCCGGCCCCCTGCCCGTGCGGGCCCCTCGCACCTCACCCCTCACGCAACGGCAGCGCGAACTCGGCCCACACCGTCTTGCAGGGCGCCGGGCCCGGGTGCGCGCCCCACCGGTCGGACAGGGCGTCGACCAGCACCAGCCCCCGCCCCGACTCCCCGTCCGGCAACGGCTGCACCACCGGCATCCGCGCCCCCCGCGCGTCCACCACCTCCACCCGCAACACGCCGGCCCGGACCACCATCAGGAGCCGGAAGTCCCGCCCCGGCACATGCCCGTGCGTGACGGCGTTCGCAGTCAGCTCCGCGACCACCTGCGCAACCGTCCCGAACGGCAGCCGCCAGGCTCGCAGTTGCTCGACGGCCAGCAACCGGGCCAGCCGCGCCCCTCTGCGGGTGGCGGAGAGCTGGACGCGGAACTGGCGGGCCGTCCGCTGCGACTGGGACCCGCCGCCGGACGCAGCCGCCGGTCCGGCCCTCTCTCCCGCAGCCGATTGGGTCACTCCCCTGATCACGTCGTCTCCTTGATGCCGTGGGTGCGGCTCGGGGTCTCACGAGGAAACGGCATGTCACCGAGGACGACGTGGGTCCGGCCGAGCAGTCGGCCGGTTGAGGTCGACCGGCACACAGTCAACCGCTGAACACCTAGAGTGATAAGGGGCCCGAAAAGGGCCCTTTGGGGGCCGGCCGAGGCCCTGCACCGGTCGCTCTCCGGGAGTGCACATGCCCAACGGAACCACCGCCCTCGGAGATCTGATCCAGGCCGCCCGCGAGCGCCGGGGCTGGACCAAGGTGCGCCTGGCCCGCGAACTGGGCATGGCAGAGGGAGGCGGCCCCGACCGTCTCGACGGCAAGGCCGTCAGACGCTGGGAGCAGGGCACACGCGTGCCCCGGTACTGGTTGGCCCACCTCGTCGAGGTCCTCGAACTGGACCTGGACCAGGTGGCGCACGTACCGCGCGGACGCATGACTCCCCCCGGTCCAACGACTACCGGCGATACCGTGACCTCGGTGATCGAGTTGGCGAGGAGCGACGTGGACCGACGAGCGTTCGTAGCAACCGGCGCCTACGCCTTGAGCGTGTTGGCTCTCCCCGACCCCGAAGCCCTCACCCGCCGCACCGCGACTGCTCGCGGAAGGGCCACCGTGGGGCGCGGTGAAGTGGACGCCGTGCGCGCCATGACCACGGCGCTGGGCGACGCTGCCGCCGAGCACGGTGGTGGACACGCCCGCCATCTGGCAGTGCGCTACCTCGCGACCGATGTCGCACCCTGGCTTGAGGGAAAGTACACGGCCGCCACAGGCCGCGCCCTGTACGCCGCAACCGCGGAACTGGCGCACCTGGCCGGCTGGATGGCCGCCGACGAAGGCCACCAGGGCCTCGCCCAGCGCTATTACGGCCACTCCTACCGGCTGGCGTCGGAGGCCGGTGACGCCGAGACCGCCGCCACGGCGCTGCGCGGTCTGGCCGTACAGGCACTCGCGCTCGGTCACCACGGTGCTGCCCTGCGTCTGTCAGAAGCCTGCGTGGCCCATGCGAAAGCACTCGACGACCCCCGCGCCACGGCGTACTACCAGGCGACGCTGGCCAACGCCGCGGCACACGACCGCGACGCTCCCACAGCCACCCGGGCCCTACGCCGGTCCGAGCAGGCCATCGACCGGGCACCTGCCACCCCCGGCGCGTCCTGGGCGGCCCACTACAGTCCGGGGCGGTGGGCCCACGAATCCGGCCTCATCCACGCCCGACTCGGTGACCTCGACGCGGCGGAGGAACACCTCCGGCTGGCACTGGACATCCACGGCCTGGACCGTCGTCGCACCCGTGCCATCGTCCTTGCCGACCTGGCCGCCCTTCACCTCCGCCGGGGTGACACCGAAGCGGCCCTCACCTCCTGGGACTCCTTCCTCACCACGGCCGCCGGTGTGCGCTCCGTCAAGGTGGACGAGGCACGCACCGACATGCAGGCCCGTCTCTCCCGCGTTCCCGACCCCCGGGCTGCCGACCTCGTCCGACGGGTGGAAGCCTGAGATACGCGCTGCTCTTGTACGTCCGTGCGGGCCGCTCATCTCTGCACGGACCGGGCAGCGCCGACGGCAGACGTTACGGAAACGCACCTACGTGCGCTTCCGAAAACGCCCTCTGACGCCCGCCACGGGGGTGACGGATCTCTTCCGGCACCACCTGCAAGAGGAACCGTCCCTGGCCTCCTGAGAACTCATCACACACCAAAGGACAGCTTTTCCCCGCATCCACTCCACTGGCGTTCTACTTCGTTCGCCTCTACGTTGTGTGCACCACAGCGAGGGAGCATCTGCATGGACAGGAACGTTCGCAGCGTGGACGATGTGCTCAGCCTTATGGACAGCCTGTTCGCCCCGGATGCCGACCGTTGGTCGAGCGGTGCGGCCTCGTGGTGGGACGCCTTTTACGCAAATCGTTCGAGGCCGGTTCCCTTCTTTGTCGACAAGCCGGACGAAAACCTGGTCTCCTCCATCGACCGTGGTCTGATCACCCCCGGACGCGCTCTGGATCTGGGCTCCGGGCCGGGCCGCAACGCCCTGTACCTCGCCTCCAAGGGCTTCACCGTGGACGCCGTCGACCTGTCCCCTGCGGCGATCGAATGGGCTCGGGAACGTGCCCGTGAAGCCGGGGCCGACGTCCACTTCCACTGCGGCGACGCCTTCGCCTTACCCGCCGCTGACTTCGACGGCCCCTACGACCTGATTCACGACTCCGGCTGCTTCCACCATCTACCGCCGCACCGCCGCATCAGCTACCTCCACCTCCTCGATCGCCTTCTGATCCCAGGAGGGCATTTCTCCCTCTCCTGTTTCGCGTCCGGCGCGATGGGTTCGGAACTTTCCGATGCCGACTTCTACCGCCAGTCCCGTCTTCACGGGGGCCTCGCCTACACGCCCGAATCCCTGGGCTGGATTTTCTCGGACCTGGTGACCATCGAGATTCGCCGAATGCGCGACGAACCCGCGGACTCCCCTTTCTTCGGTGAGCCCTTCCTGTACACGGCACTGTTCCGTCGGCCGGAGGGCTCCGCCTGACACACGCCACCGGCCTACCTGGCCGGAACGCCGCAGCCGAGCCAGGACTGAGGACCACCAGACCGCCTCGCGCCTCCCTCCTCACCCCTCACGCAACGGCAGCGCGAACTCGGCCCACACCGTCTTGCAGGGCGCCGGGCCCGGGTGCGCGCCCCACCGGTCGGACAGGGCGTCGACCAGCACCAGCCCCCGCCCCGACTCCCCGTCCGGCAACGGCTGCACCACCGGCATCCGCGCCCCCCGCGCGTCCACCACCTCCACCCGCAACACGCCGGCCCGGACCACCATCAGGAGCCGGAAGTCCCGCCCCGGCACATGCCCGTGCGTGACGGCGTTCGCAGCCAGCTCCGCGACCACCTGCGCAACCGTCCCGAACGGCAGCCGCCAGGCTCGCAGTTGCTCGACGGCCAGCAACCGGGCCAGCCGCGCCCCTCTGCGGGTGGCGGAGAGCTGGACGCGGAACTGGCGGGCAGGGGGCACCGGCTGCGCGGACGCTCGCCGGTGGGTGGTTTCTCGGTTCACACCACCGACCCTCTCCCCACCCCTCTACGTTGAACAGTGACCGGACCAGTACTCCGAGTGACTTGTCCAGAGGTGGTCAGGAACTGTCCACAGGGTCCACGTGACCTCTCTCGGCCACGGGCCTTGGACAGGGGGAGGCCAGTGGAGGAGGCAGGGATGGATGGAGACGGCAGCAGGCACCCGGGACGGGAGACGTCACCTCGCGCCCCCGGAACCAGGCAGACGGACCCGGCGGAGGCGGACGTGGATGTCGACCCGACGGACGACTCCGGAGCGGTCCTCGCGGCGGTGGGACGCCAGGTACGGCTCTGGCGGGAGGCCGCCGGCCTCCGCCCCGCCGAACTGGGCAAGGCGCTCGGTTACGGCGAGAACCTGATCTACAAGATCGAGTCCGGCAAGCGCATCCCACGACCGGAGTTCCTGGACCGCGCGGACGAGGTGCTCGGAGCGGGCGGCCGGATCGCCGCCATGAAAAAGGACGTGGAGGAGACCCGGTACCCCAAGAAGGTGCGGGACCTGGCCAAACTGGAGGCCAGGGTCGTCGAGTTGGGGGCGTACTGCAACCACAACTTGCCGGGCCTGTTGCAAACCGAGGACTACACACGGGCGCTCTTCGAAATGCGGCGCCCCGCCTACTCGACGGATGAGGTCAGTCGACATGTGGCGGCCCGGATGGCCCGCCAGACGATCTTCCAGCGCGAGCCGATGCCCACCCTCACGTTCGTGCTGGAAGAGGTGACCTTGAGGCGGCCGCTCGGTGGCAAATCGATCTTCCGCCGACAACTTTCACGCCTCGTCGAGGTGGCCCGGTTGCGTCACGTGGAGGTGCAGGTCATGCCTACCCTCTGCGAAGACCACGCGGGGATGGGTGGTGAACTTCGCGTGCTCAAGCTCCCTGACGGGCGCACCCTGGGACAATCGGAAGGGCAGATGTCCAGCCACTTGACAGCAGACCCGAAAGTGGTCCGAAGCGTCGAACTACGTTATGGGATCATCCGATCGCAGGCTCTTTCCCCCAGAGAGTCACTGGCCTTCATCGAGAAAGTACTGGAAGAGACATGACCGACACGTCTACCGGGACAGTCGCTGAAGCCTCCTGGAGGAAGAGCACCTACAGCAGTAACGAGGGGCCCGACTGCGTAGAAGTCGCCCCATCCCCCCTCACCGTCCTCGTCCGGGACTCCAAGAAGGCCGACGGCCCGCGGCTGAGCTTCACCGCTACCGCGTGGGCCGACTTCCTCACGCACGCCGCCGGAGACTGAGCCGTCTGGGCCCCTCGGAGCCGTGTGCCACCTCGTGGGGCCTCATACACAGCCCGGTCGTCTGGGTTGAGGTCGACTGCCAGGCAGCGGGGCCGCTGGGTGGCGCTTACGGGGCGTCCCGGGCCGACGGGCCGACCCAGAAGCACGTCCACTCCGTCATCCGCACGCCCAACGGCAACGACTACGACAGGGAGCTGCTGCGCCAGCACTACGCCACGTCGCCGCACCACCGGTGACACCACCGCCCACGGGAGGGCCCCGGTCGCCGGACCGACACCGGGCGCCGGTCACCCGCTGAAGTCCGCAGGCACGCGGTAGGCCCCCGCTCGTCCTCCTTGGGGGTGGGGACGGGGCGGGGGCCTGCAGTGCCGGGCACGGTGCGTGGGTGCACGCTCAGTGCCGAAGGGGCCGGCTGCTCACCGGAGGTGCTGCCGGATCAGTGGGCGAAGCCCCAGTCCAGCATCTTCGTGGCGTCGGAGAGGCGGGTCTTGGCGTCGGGGTCCGCGAGGATCGCGCCGACGAGGGTGCGGTTGTCCCGCTTGGCGGCGAAGACGAGGCAGTAACCGTCCTCGGGGCCGCTGCCGGTCTTGACGCCCAGGGCGCCGTCGTAGGTGGTCAGCAGGTCGTTGGTGTTGGTCCAGGTGTAGTACCGGGTGTGGCCGTTGGCGGCCGGGGCCTCGGTCTTGTACTGGGTCTCGCCCACGATGTCGGCGAACTTCGGCTGGAGCATCGCGCGCTGACCGAGCTTGGCCAGGTCGCGGGCGGTGCTGTGGTTGTTGCCGTGCGAGATGCCGTCGAAGGTGTCGTAGTGCGTACCCGTCAGGTTGAGCTGCCGCGCCTCCTCGTTCATCTGGTTGACGAAGTCGGCGATGCGCGCGTCCTGGGTGTCGCCGTTGCCGAAGCTGTCGGCCAGGGCCATGGCGGCGTCGGCACCGGAGGGGAGCAGCATGGCGTGCAGGAGCTGCTCGGCGGTCAGCGTGTCACCGGTCTGGAGGTCGGCGGTGCTGCCGCCCGCCGCCTGGACGTAGTCCCGGTAGGCCTGCTTGACCTGGATCTGCCGGTTCAGCCACTCCGGGTGCTTGAGCACCACCAGGGCCGTCATGATCTTGGTGGTGCTGGCCATCGGCACGCTGTCGTCGGCCTGGGACCCGGCCCACATCTCGCGCTCCTGGCTGCCGTCACGGGCGTCGAGCAGGAAGGCGTGGGTGGCGTTGATCTCAGGACCGGCCTGGTCCTGCGAGTCGGCGGCGGCCTGGTTGTTGACAGCGGCCTGCTTCGCCTGGGCAGTCTGGGTCTGCGTGCCCTGGTCGGCCGTCGTGGTGCTGCCGGCCTGCTGGTCGGTGTCGTCGACGGAGTGCGTGACGGTGGCCGCCTGGGCGAGGCCGGCCGCGGTGAGCGGCATGGCGGCGCCGACCAGCGCGACCGTGGCGATCCGGACTCCGGCGCGGTGGATGCGGTTGGGGCGTGCGTGGGCTCCCATGGGCGTCCCTCCTCCCGGCGCGGGGACGCCGGCGGGTAGTAGAAACTCGGTTTATACCGAACCTACTTGGGCGATGACAGTGACCGTCAAGGCGGTCGTGTCATAGCCGCGTAACAGCGCGCGCCGCCGTGGAGATGTTGTGCCCGTGACCTGTGGGGCTCGTGACGTCATGTCACGGTGGGCGATGCCGCGCCTCCCTCAGGTGACGGGAAGTCCGGGTTGAGGGTGTTCGTCCGCTTGTGCGCCCGACGGGGCGCCCACCTCGTCCTTCTGCCTGTTTGTCTGCGCCCTTCTGCCCGTTCGTCCGCCTCTGTCCGGCCGCCCCGGGTGCCGCCGCAGCCGCGCCGCGACGGCACCCGGGAACCGTACGCCGTCCGCCTCGCCTACGGTCAGCCCGCCGGCTCCTCGGCGCGCCCGTCCTCCGCCCACAGGGTGTGGAAAGCGCCCTCCCGGTCGGTGCGGTGGTAGGTGTGGGCCCCGAAGTAGTCGCGCTGCCCCTGGACGAGGGCGGCCGGCAGCCGCTCGGCGCGCAGGCTGTCGTAGTAGGCCAGCGCGGCGGAGAACCCCGGGGTGGGGATGCCGAGTTCGGCGGCCGTGGACACCACGCGGCGCCAGGCGCTCTGGGCGTCGTGCAGCGCCTGGGAGAAGTCCTCGTCGATGAGGAGCGTCGGCAGGTCGGGGCGGGCGTCGAAGGCCGCGCGGATGCGGTCCAGGAACTTGGCGCGGATGATGCAGCCGGCGCGCCAGATCGCGGCGACCTGCCCCTGGTCGATGTCCCAGCCGTACTCGGCGCTGCCGGCGGCGATCTGGTGGAAGCCCTGGGCGTAGGCGACGATCTTTGAGGCGTACAGCGCCTGTTCGACGTCGTCGGCGAACCGGTCGTAGGCCGCCGAGTCCAGCGTCGTGGGTGTCGGGCCGGGCAGGTCGCGGGCGGCCTCGCGCAGGTCGGCGTGGCCGGAGACCGAGCGGGCGAAGACGGCCTCGGCGATGCCGCTGACGGGCACGCCGAGGTCGAGGGCGGTCTGCACGGTCCAGCGGCCGGTGCCCTTCTGCTCGGCCTGGTCCAGGACGACGTCGACGAACGGCTTGCCGGTGGCCGCGTCGTCGTGGGCGAGGACCTGCGCGGTGATCTCGATGAGGTAGGAGTCCAGCCGCCCCTGGTTCCAGGTCCGGAAGACCTCGGCGATCTGGGCGGGCCGCAGGCCCAGCGCGTGGCGCAGCAGGTCGTAGGACTCGGCGATGAGCTGCATGTCGGCGTACTCGATGCCGTTGTGGACCATCTTGACGAAGTGGCCCGCGCCGTCGGGACCGACGTGGGTGACGCAGGGGCTGTCGTCGGGCGCCTTCGCGGCGACGGCCTCCAGCATCGGGCCGAGCGACCGGTAGGACTCGGCGGAACCGCCCGGCATGATGCTGGGCCCGTGCAGGGCGCCCTCCTCGCCGCCGGAGACGCCGGCGCCCACGAAGTGGATGCCGCGCTCGCGCAGCTCCTTCTCGCGCCGCCGGGTGTCGGCGAAGTGGGCGTTGCCGGCGTCGATGACGATGTCGCCCTCGTCGAGCAGCGGCGCGAACTCCTCGATGACCGCGTCGGTCGGCTTGCCCGCCTTGACCATCACCACCAGGCGCCTGGGCCGTTCCAGCGAGGCGACGAACTCCTCCGGCGACTCGGCGGGCAGGAAGCGTCCCTCGTGGCCGAACTCGTCGACGAGGGCCCGGGTGCGGGAGGCGGTCCGGTTGTGGACGGCCACGGCGTAGCCGTTGCGGGCGAAGTTCCGGGCCAGGTTGCGGCCCATCACCGCCAGCCCCGTCACCCCGATCTGCGCCGTGCCGCCGTCCTGCGTGCCGTCTGCCGCCGGGTTCGCGGAGGTCATGTGCACCACCTTCTCTGACGTGGGCGGCCCCACCCCTCGCGCGGCGCGGGGCCGCTGCCAGGCTTCGGGGCCGCTCGAAGTTGCCACTGGTTCTTCTCGCCCCTCAAGGGGCATGTATGGCACTTCGTCGCGTTTCCCACACGCCACCGCGGTAGACCTCCCGCGGCGCCGGTCGCCTTTCGCCTGTTCGGCCCCCGCCCGGCAGGGGGACGGACGCGGGGGTGTGACGGGCTCAGGGGCGGCCGGGCGGGCTCCCCGGTGCGCGGGCACCGGGGGCGGGTCAGTCCTCCGACGGGGTGTCGCCGCCCCCGCCCGGCCCCCGCTCCCCGTCCACACCGTCCGTTCCGTCCGCGCGATCCCTGCGATCCGTGCGATCCGTGCGATCGGCTCGGTCCGCGCGATCCGCTCGGGGGCGCGGGCCCTCGCTCGGCGGCGGCTCCCCGGGGCCGGCCTGTGCGGCGGGCCCGGTGCCCTGCGGCACGTCCCGCGGCACGTCCTGCGGTGGCGGGGTCGGCGCACCCGGCAGCTGGACGACGGCCTCGGTGCCGCCGCCCTCCGCCGCCCGCAGCCGGACGGTGCCGCCGGCCTGCGCGACGGTGCGGGCCACGATGGACAGGCCCAGGCCGCTGCCGGGCAGGCTGCGGGCGGACGGGGAACGCCAGAACCGTTCGAAGACGTGCGGCAGGTCCTCGGCGGGGATGCCGGGGCCGTGGTCGCGGACGGTGAGCACGCCCTGGCGCAGACGGACCTCCACGGTGCCGCCCTCGGGGCTGAACTTCACCGCGTTGTCGAGCAGGTTGACCACCGCCCGCTCCAGGGCCGCCGGCTCGGCCAGCACGTACCAGTCGTCGAGCTCGTCGACCACGTCGAGGTGCGGGCCGCGCAGCCGGGCGCGGCGCAGGGCGGTGCGGACCGTCTCGTGCAGGGCGACGACCCCGGCGTGTCCGCCCTGGCCGGCTCCGGGGGTGCGGGAGAGCTCCTGGAGGTCGCCGATGAGGGTGGCGAGCTCCACCATCTGCGCCTTGACCGAGTCCAGCAGCGCCTTCTTCTCCTCGGCGGGGATCTGCCGGCCGGACTGCTCTATGCGCACCAGCAGGTCGATGTTGGTGCGCATGGACGTCAGCGGGGTCCGCAGCTCGTGCCCCGCGTCGGCGATGAGCTGCTGCTGGAGGTCGCGGGAGGAGGCCAGTGCCGCCGTCATGGCGTTGAAGGAGCGGGAGAGCCGGGCGATCTCGTCCTCCCCCTCGACGGGGATGCGCAGCCCCAGGTCCTCGGTGCGGGCGACGTGCTCCACGGCCTCCGCGAGCCGGTCCACCGGCCGCAGCCCGGCCTGCGCCACCCACAGCCCGGTGGTGGCGGCGCACAGCACGCCGACCCCGGCGACGATGAGGAGGATGAGGGCGAGCTGGTCGAGGGGGCGGTCCACCTGGTCCGTCGGGGTGGCCAGGGACGCCGTGACGTGGCCCCCGGCGACCTGGTACCGCTGGGTCCACACCCGCATCTCCCGGCCGTCCTGCGCGCGGGCGGTGTGCAGGACGCTCCGCACCACGCCCTGCGCCACCGCCTTGTCCGCCGCGGTGGCGGGGATCGGCGACTTCCCCTGGGAGGTGCAGACGTCGCCGCCCTGGGAGACGAGCTGGACGGTGTAGGTGGTGGGCGGGAACCGGCTCAGCTGGGCGCCGGCCGAGGCGTCACCACTGCACGCCTGGCCCTGGAGCTGGAGGTAGGCGGTCTCGGGGCTGCTGGCGCGCAGTGAGGAGTCCAGCTGCTCGTTGAGCTGGTCCCGGACGATCGCCCAGGACGCCGCGGCGCACAACGCCACCGCGATGGCCACCGCCGCGGCGGTCAGCATCGCCAGGCGCGAGCGGAGCGGCATCTGCTGGTAGCGGTGCGCCAGCCGTCGCCACAGGTTCACTCGGCGCCGCCCTCGGTCCGCAGCACATAGCCGACGCCGCGCACGGTGTGCACCAGCCGCGGCTCCCCACCTGCCTCGGTCTTGCGGCGCAGGTACATGACGTAGACGTCCAGGGAGTTGGAGCTGGGTTCGAAGTCGAAGCCCCAGACCGCCTTGAGGATCTGCTCGCGGGTGAGGACCTGGCGGGGGTGGGCCAGGAACATCTCCAGCAGGGTGAACTCGGTGCGGGTCAGCTCCACGGCCCGCTCGCCGCGCAGCACCTCACGGGTGGCGAGGTTCATCCGCAGGTCGGCGAAGGCGAGCCAGTCGCCGTCCACGACCTGTTCGGCCGCCGCCGCGGCGGCGTAGGAGCTGCGGCGGAGCAACGCGCGGATGCGGGCGAGGAGTTCGTCGAGCTCGAAGGGCTTGACGAGGTAGTCGTCGGCGCCGGCGTCGAGCCCGGTGACGCGGTCGCCGACGGTGTCGCGGGCGGTGAGCATCAAGATGGGCACCGTCACGCCGCGCGAGCGCAGCCGGCGGGCGGCGGTGAGGCCGTCCATGCGCGGCATGAGCACGTCCAGGACGATGAGTTCCGGGTGGAACCCGGCGACCTTCTCCACCGCGTCCAGACCGTCGACGGCCTCCCGCGTCTCGTAGCCCTCGAAGGCCAGCGAGCGGCGGAGCGCCTCGCGGACGGCGGGCTCGTCGTCGACGATCAGGATGCGGGCGGGGTGCTCACCGTGCTCGGCGATGCTCATGGTGACTGACTACCTCGTGGTGAAGGGCGCGTCGGCGGGCCGGCGGCCGGTCGGGGGTGCCGGCCCCAGCCTCGCACGACGGTCGGCGGGCGCCGGCTCTCCGGCCCCGCGGTGGGGGAGCACCGCAGGACCCGAGGGCCGACGCCCGCGAGGGGGCCGGGTCAGGCGTTCTCGCCGCCGTCGCGCAGGTGGGCGAGGTCGGCCTTGACGGTGTTGACCGGTATGGCGAAGCCGAGGCCGACGCTGCCGGCCGAGCTGGAGTCGCTGCTGCCGCTGCTGGAACTGGGCGAGTACATCGCGGAGTTGATGCCCACGACCTGGCCCTGGAGGTTGAGCAGCGCGCCGCCGGAGTTGCCGGGGTTGAGGGAGGCGTCGGTCTGGATGGCCTTGTAGGTCGTCTTGGACGAGCCGGTGTCGCCGTTGTACTGGTTGCCGCCGAACTCGAACGGCCAGGGGAGGCCGCCCTGTCCGTCGCCCTGGCCGCCCTGGCCCTGACCGCCGCCGAAGCCCTGGCCGCCGTTGCCGTACTGGGGTGTCTGCGACTGGCCCTCGCTCTTGGGCACCGTCACGTCGCGGTTGAGGGCGGAGACGATGCCGCTGGTCACCGAGCCGGTCAGGCCCTCGGGGGAGCCGATGGCGACGACCGGGTCGCCGACGGCCAGGGCCGAGGAGTTGCCGAGGGAGGCGGGCTTGAGGCCGTCGGTGCTTCCCTGCACCTTGACCAGGGCGAGGTCCTTGTCGGGGTCGGTGCCGACGACCTTGGCGGTCTTGCTGCTGCCGTCGCTCAGGCTGATCTTGACCGTCCGGGCTCCGGAGACCACGTGGTTGTTGGTGACGATCTCACCGCTCTTGGTGATGATCACGCCGGAGCCGGTGGACTCACCCTCGGAGGTGGTGGCCTGGATCTCGACGATCGACGGGCTGACCGTCTTGGCCACCGCCGAGACCCCGCCGCCGGAAGTGGTGGAGCCCGCGTTGACCACCGGGGTGGAGATCGTGCCGTCGTCCTGGCGGGTGGCGCCGGCGATGAGGGCCGCGCTGCCGCCGCCGATGAGGCCGGAGGCGACGGCCACGGCGGCGATCAGAGCGATCGGCCGGCGGGCGCGGCGCCGGGGGGCCGCGCCGTCGCCCGGTGCTCCGGGGGCCGGGGGAAACCCTCCGCCGGGGCCGCCGAAGCCGGGGCCTCCGGTGTACGGCGTACCGCCTTCGACGTGGCCCGCGCCGGCCGCGGGGTGGCCGCCGACCCCCTCGTCGCCGAACCCGGCGTAGGGGGCGCCCCCCGCGAGGGTGGGGCGGTCGGCGCCGGGCTCACCCGGGTGGGCCGGCGGCTGCCCGGTGGCACCCGCGTAGGTCGGCAGCGGCTGGGTGGGGTCCGGCGGGGGCGGCGGCGGAATCACGCCGCCCGGCCTGCCGGCCTGCTCGGGGTCGGGCTGCTGACCGTATGCCTGGCCGGCGTACGGCTGGGAACTCCCGGTGGACGAAAGGCTGTCTTCGCCGCTACGGCGGTGGATGTCGGTCATGTCTGTGACTGTGCTCGGCCTTCATGAGACGACGCTGAGAACGTCCTGAGAGGCGGAGAAGAAGTCGCCGTGCGGTGGGCGCGGCCCGCCGCGGCCACCGTCCTCGCGCCGCGCCCCGGTGTCATCCGCGGCATCCGCAGGAGCGCCGGACCACCAGCCGGGAGGGGAACTGCCGCAGCCGCTCGCGGCGCGAGCCGACGACGCGCATCGACTCGTCCAGGACCAGGTCGACGGCGGCACGCGCCATGGCCTCCCGGTCGGAGGCGACGGTGGTCAGCGGCGGGTCGGTGAGAGCCGCTTCCTTGATGTCGTCGAACCCGGCGACCGCCAGCTCGCCGGGGACGTCGATGCGCAGCTCGCGGGCGGCGCGCAGCACGCCCACGGCCTGGTCGTCGGTGGCGCACATGATGGCCGGCGGCCGGTCGGGGCCGGCCAGCAGCGTCATGGCGGCCTGGTAGGCGTCGTAGCGGTTGTAGGCGGCGTGGAAGTAGCGGCCCTCGGTGAGCCGGCCGGCCTCCGCCATGGCGCGCCGCCACCCCTCGACGTGGTCGGTGACCGGGTCGCCCGAGGTGGGCGTCTCCCGGGTGCCGCCGAGGAAGGCGACGTAGGGGTGGCCGTGCTCCAGCAGGTGGCGGGTGGCCAGTTGGGCGCCGCCGACATCGTCGGTCATGACCGAGACGTCGTCGATCGCCTCGGGCCGGCTGTGCATCAGCACGACCTGGGCGTCCCAGGCGTCTATCTCGGCGACCGCCAGCTCGCCCGGACCCTGGCTGATCAGGATCAGGCCGGCGACCCGCATGCCGAGGAAGGCCCGCAGGTAGTGCGCCTCACGCTCGTCGTGGTAGTCGGCGTTGCCGACCAGCACCATCTTGCCGCGCTCGGAGGCGGCCTGTTCCACGGCGTGCGCCATCTCGGCGAAGAACGGCTGGCGGCTGTCGGGGACGATCAGCCCTATCAGGTCGGTGCGGCGCGAGGCCATGGCCTGGGCGACCCGGTCCGGCCGGTAGCCGAGCTCCTTGATCGCGGCCAGCACACGCTCGCGCGTGGCCGGGGCGACCGGCCGGGGTCCGTTGTTGATGACGTAGCTGACGACCGCGGTGGACGTCCCCGCGAGCTTCGCCACGTCATCCCGAGTCACCTTTGCCACCCGCGCAGTCTACGCGGGTCACCTCACCGCGGGACGGGCCTGCCCGCCGGCTCCTCCGCGTTGACCTGGGGCTGCCCGGCGGCCTCCGCGCCGGGCCCTGCGCCGCCCGGCCCACCGGCCTTGGCCTCCTCGCGCTCGGCCTTCTCCCGCTCGGACTTCTCCGGCACCACGAAGCGGTAGCCGACGTTGCGGACCGTGCCGATCAGCGACTCGTGCTCGGGGCCCAGCTTGGCGCGGAGCCGCCGGACGTGGACGTCGACGGTGCGGGTGCCGCCGAAGTAGTCGTAGCCCCACACCTCCTGGAGGAGCTGCGCCCTGGTGAAGACCCGCCCGGGGTGCTGGGCGAGGTACTTCAGCAGCTCGAACTCCTTGAAGGTCAGGTCCAGCACGCGGCCCTTGAGCTTGGCGCTGTAGGTGGCCTCGTCGACGCTGAGGTCGCCGTTGCGGATCTCCATGGGGCTGTCGTCGGTGATCTGCCGGCGGCCGGTGGCCAGCCGCAGCCGCGCCTCGACCTCGGCGGGGCCCGCGGTGTCCAGCAGGACGTCGTCCACGCCCCAGTCCGCGGTGACCGCGGCCAGGCCGCCCTCGGTGACGACGAGGATCAGCGGGCACCCGGGCCCGGTGGAGCGCAGCAGCTGGCACAGGGAGCGGACCTGCGGCAGGTCGCGGCGGCCGTCGACCAGTATGACGTCGGCGCCGGGGGTGTCGACGAGGGCGGGCCCCTCGGCCGGGGCCACCCGCACGCTGTGCAGCAGGAGGCCGAGGGCGGGGAGGACCTCGGTGGAGGGCTGGAGTGCGTTGGTCAGCAGCAGCAGAGAGCTCACCGGCGACCACCCCGCGTCCGGCTCACCGTGCTCGTCAGGGAAGTCGTGGACCCGTCCGGTTTGTCATGCGCGCTTCGCTCGCCCATTGCTTTGGTTCCTCCTCGGTCCCGGCGTGGGGGCAACCGCCCAGGGGCGAACCTGGGTGGAGAGTGCGGCACTGCTTCGTACGGTGGTGCCCGCGCCCTGGAGCACCGGTGCGCTCATCCGCGCTCACACGCGGCTGAAAGCACGAAAGGACCCGGGGGCTACGCTGCCCGAGTCCTTGTGGTCAGCAGAATAGCCGACATGGCTTCCCAGGTAGAGGGTCCCGGAACCGCCTCTTGTGTCTCCTCGCTCACGTCGGGTGTTCACCGTGCGTTGCTGCTGACGGAGGACGGCGTACGCATCGAGGCCGCCTTCACCCCCCGCACACCGCCTCCGACCAGCGCCTCCGCGCCCGCCGCCGACCGGCCCGCGCCGGCCGTCCCGGCTCCCGCGCCGCCACTGATATTCGTCCTCGCGCACGGCTTCACGGGGTCACTCGAACGCCCGGCGCTGCTCCGCGCCGCCGCGGTCCTGGCCCGCCACGCACCCGTCGTCACCTTCTCCTTCCGCGGCCACGGCCGCTCCGGCGGACGCTCCACCGTCGGCGACCGCGAGGTCTGGGACCTGGCCGCGGCGGTCCGGTGGGCCCGCTGCCTGGCCCGCACCCGCGACCACAGCCCCGGCACCGCTCCCCGTGTGGTGACCGTCGGCTTCTCCATGGGCGGCTCGGTGGTGCTGCGCCAC
Source organism: Streptomyces sp. NPDC059740 (assembly GCF_042733155.1). NCBI lineage: Bacteria > Bacillati > Actinomycetota > Actinomycetes > Kitasatosporales > Streptomycetaceae > Streptomyces > Streptomyces sp. NPDC059740. Next base: position 59,742 of record NZ_JBHWGP010000026.1, read on the forward strand.
GCAGCCCTCTACCAGCCGGAGGCCACCGACCCCGAGCACGCGGGCGCCCACGCCGACGCCGTGGTCGCGGTGAGCGCGCCCGCCCGCTGGTACTACCGCGGCACCGCCCCGATGCGCCGCGTGCACTGGGCCGTGACCCGCCCCGCCGGCCGCCTCGTCTCCCGGTGGGGGCTGCGGACCCGCATCCACACCGAGGACTGGGACCCGGTGCCGCTCTCCCCCGTCGAGTCCGTCCCCCTGATCGCGCCCCGCCCGCTCCTGGTCGTCCACGGCGACCGCGACCCGTACTTCCCGCTGGACCACCCGCGCTCCCTGCTGGCCGCGGCGGAACCCGGGCGGGCCGAACTGTGGCTGGAGGCGGGCTTCGGCCACGCGGAGAACGCCGCCGACCCCGCCCTGCTGGAGCGCATCGCGGACTGGGCGGGCGGCTGAGAAGCCCCGCCCGGCGGGCTTCACCGCTCCTGGCGTGCGGTGCTCACAGGCTCCGGGCGAAGTCCAGCAGGAGCCGGTTGACCGCCCGCGGCCGGTCCAGGTGCATGACGTGGCCGCAGTCCTCGACGACCGCGGCGCGCACCCGCGGGTTGCCGGCCGCCGCGGCCCCGGCGTGCCCGCAGGGCCACAGCTCGCTGCGGCGCGCGGCCACCAGCAGGTGGGGCACCCCCGTGGCGGCGACCACCGCGCGCCAGTCCGCCACCGCGTGGTCGTGCAGCAGCTCCAGGGCGTGCGGCGGCAGCGCGCCGCGCCGGGACGCCGCGAACCGCACCCCCTCGGCCCGCAGCAGCCGCGCCACCAGGGCGGCGGTGCGCAGCGGGCCCGTGCCGCCGCGGCCGGTGTGCGGGATCGAGGTGGCGAAGAAGGTGTCGCGGACCTCCTCGGTGTAGCCGTAGAAGCCGTACGGCCAGTCCTCGGCGGCCAGCATCCGCGGCGTCTGGTCCAGCCCCACCACACCGCCGATGCGGTCCTCGCCGTGCTGCGCGAGGCAGGACCAGATGGTGGACGTCCCCATCGAGGAGCCGAACAGCAGCGCGCCCCGCAGGTCGAGCGCCGTGAGGAACTCCGCGAGGTCCGTGCCGTGCCGCGCCATGGTGTGCCCGGTCTGCGGGTCCTGCGAGGCGCCGTGCGAGCGCCGGTCCAGCGAGAGCACCCGGTAGCCGGCCCGGCTCAGCGCCCGCCGCTGGTACAGCCAGCCCGCCGCGCTCGCCCGGAACCCGGCGACCAGCACCACGGGCCGCCCCTGCGGGTCCCCCTCGTCGAGGTGGTGCAGCCGCACCCCGTCCCCGGTGGTGAAGCTCGGCATGTGCGACTCCTTCGCCTCGGCACCCGCCCGGCGACCGGCCGGCGGGAGCGCACGCTATCGGCGCCCGCGGCGCCCGGGGAGGGAGGGAACCTCCGGTGTGGGGCGGGGCGGGTGGGGGGTTCGTCCAGGGTGGCCGGGAACACTTCACCCGCAGGGGTGGGACCGGCCCGCGCCGTTGCCGCTCCACCTGCATCCGGCGACGGTCTCGCCGAGACTGAGGCCGGCTCTTGCACACCACTCGCCTCCGGAGACCGACATGTCCGCTGCCGCAGAACTCACCCTCCCGCAGGCCGCCGACGCCCTGAACGCCTCGCAGCGCTTCGTGGCCGGCCTCCTCCAGGCGGGGGAGATCGAGCACCAGGGTGAGGACGGTGACCTGAGGATCAGTGCCTCCTCGCTCCTGGCCTACAGGCGACGCGACGACGCGGAACGCCGCAGGGCGGCGGACGAACTGCTGGTGGCGGACCAGGAGGCGGGGATGCCACAGGGGCGGTGATCCCACAGGCTTCTGGGGTGGCGCGCCCCGACGCCGCCCGCATCAGACAGGGCGCTCGGCGAGCAGCCATGCCGGTTCCCGGGCCGGCATCCGAGCCGTGGCCCTGCGGCACCCGTGCGCAGACGGAGTCCCTCGGCTTTCGACTGGTGCGCGTCACCGAGTCGCTGACCGGTGGGATGCCGACACCGGCTGAGGCCGAGGCTCTGCGTCTCGGACGTGCCGTGCCGGTTCTACGGTTCACCCGCCGGCACATCGCCGAGGACGGACGCGTCGTGGAACTCGCCCACCCCATCGTCCGGCGGGCCGACGCCACGGTCGTCGACCACGAGGTGGATCTGGAGCCGCCCGCCCAGCCGTGACCGACCCGGTCCGCCGGTGCCGGATCGCCCGGCACACCGGCCCTCGCCCCGCCCCGCTCCCCCACCACCCCCGCCCCACCCGGCAGGATGGGCAGGTGACCCCACCGCAGCCGTCCGGCGAGAGCGCCGACCCCGCCGCCTCCTGGCTGGCGCTGCTGCTCGCCGACGCGGACGGTGACGCGCTGGAGGAGTTCCGGCGGCGGGAGGCCGGGCGGGCCGGGGACGAGGCGGAGCGGGCCGCGGTGGCGGCCGAGGCGTTGCGGGCGGAGCGGTTGCGATCGCTGCTGCGGGAGCGGCGGCAGCGCGCCGGGGAGCTGGCGGCGCTCAACGACCTGGCCCTGCGGCTGTCCGGCACCCGGGAGTTGGGGGCGCTGCTCCAGGACACCGTCGAGCAGGCGAGGCGGCTGCTGGACGTGGACGTCGCCTACCTGGCGCTGGTGGGCCCGGACGGGGCGATGACCATCGAGGTGACCGACGGTTCGACCGGCCCGCAGCTGCGCGGCGTGGTGCTGCTGCCCGACAGCGGACTGGCCGGGCGGGTCATGGCCCGCGGCGAACCGGTGCAGAGCCCCGACTACCTTGCCGACGTGGGCCTGGCGCACGTCGCGGACGTGGACGAGGTGGCGCGCGCCGAGGGACTGCGCACCATCCTGGGGGCACCGCTGCGGCTGCGCGGTGAGGCCATCGGGGTGCTGATGGTCGCCCAGCGCGCGGTGCGCACCTTCACCGGCGGCGAGACCTCGCTGCTCTCCTCACTGGCGTCCTTCGCCGCGGTGGCCATCGCCAACGCCCGCCTCATCGAGGAGCAGCGCCGCGCCGCCACGGGGCTGGCCGACCTCAACGACCGGCTGCGCCGCCACGTCGACCACATGGACCGGGCCATCGCCCTGCACGACCGGCTGCTGCGGGCGGCGCTGCGCGGCGGCGGGGTCGGGGAGGTCGTCGCCGGGCTCTCGGGGGTGCTGGAGGCACCGGTCACCTTCCTCGACGCCCGGGACCGTCCCGTCGTCTCCGCCCGTGACGGCCGCGCCCTGGACGGCGGGGAGGCCCTGAGGGGCGAGGAGGTGGCGGGACGCCCGCCCTCACAGGTCTTCCGCCGCCCCGGCGACCGGGTCACCCGGTTCGACGCGGACCTGGTCACCGTGCCGGTGGCCTCCGCCGACTCCTACTTCGGCGCCCTCCAGGTCAGGCTGGGGCAGGACGGTCCGGAGCCGCCGGAGGGCCGGGTCCGGCTGCTGGAGCGGGGCGCGCTGACCCTGGCGCTGGTGGCCTCGGCCGGGCGGGCGGTGGCGGACGCCGAGCGGCGCAACGCCTCGGAGGTGCTGGAGCAGTTGGCGACCCGCCGCGTGACGGACACCGCGGCCTTCGCCCGCCGCGCCCGGCCGGCGGGCCTGGACGTGACCGCGCCGCACACGGTCGCGGTGCTCGACCCGCCGGAGGAGGCCGCGGGCCGGGTGCGGGAACGCCTGGCGGAGCTTGCCGAGGCGCACGGCGGGCTGGTCGGCCAGGTGCTGGGGCGGACCGTCGCCGTGCTCGCCGCCCCGCCGGACACCGTCCGGGCGTGCGTCCTGCCCACGGGGGTCACCGCCGGGCTGGACGGGCCGGCCACCGGGGCCGCCGCGCTCGCCGACGCCTACGACTCGGCCCGCGCCTGCCTGGACGTGCTGCGGGCGCTGGACCGCGACGGCGGCTGCGCCTCCCCCGCCGAACTGGGCCCCTACCGGCTGCTGCTCTCCACCGCGGGCCGGGCCGACGCCCGGCGTTACGTGGCCGCCGCCGTCGGCCCGCTGCTGGCCCACGACACCGAGCGCGGCACCGAGCTGGCCCCGACCGCGGACGCCTTCCTCTCCGGCGGCCGGCGGCACGCCGCCACCGCGAACGCCCTGCGCATCCACCCCAACACCCTCTACCAGCGGCTGGACCGCATCGCCGGTCTCCTCGGCGCCGACTGGCGCGAGGGCGACCGGGCGCTGGAGGTCCAGCTGGCGCTGCGGCTGCACCGCCTGGCCCACGAGGTCGCGGAGGGCGGGCCCGGGGAGGGGCCGGGGAAGTCGTCGGAGGCCGGAGCAGGCGCGGGCAGACCCGACGGCACCGGCCCGGGCGGCTGACCGTCTGGGCGGCTGACCCGGCCCGGACGGTTGACGGCACCCGCCCAGGCTCCCGCCGCCGCGGACCTCGCCCCGGTCGTGGCACCCGTCCCCATGGAGGTTCACCACACCCCGACCGCGTCGGGCAGTGCCCTTCCTCCGTTCCGGGCCCCGCGATCCGCGACTAGCGTCCGCCGGGAGGACAGGAGGCCGTCATCACCCCCACCGAGATCACCCCCGAGGCCCGTGACCGCACGCTGGCGGAACTGGCCCGGGCCCTGCCGGAGAGCACCCTGGTCACCGACCCCGACGTGCTGGCCGCACTGGCCGCGGACGACGCCGAGTGGGCACCGGTGGGCCGCCCGCTGGCCGCGTTGCGGGCCGGGTCCACGCAGGAGGTGAGCGCGGCGGTCCGGGCCTGTGCGCGGCTGGCGGTCCCGGTGGTGCCGCGTGGCGCCGGGACGGGCCTGTCCGGGGGCGCCAACGCGGTCGACGACTGCCTCGTCCTGGACCTCTCCCGGATGAACCGGGTGCTGAGCGTCGACCCGGAGAACCTGCTGGCGGTCGTGCAGCCCGGCGTCGTCAACAACGACCTCAAGGCCGCCGTCGCCGAGCACGGCCTGTGGTACCCGCCGGACCCGGCCAGCGCCCCCTGGTCGACGATCGGCGGCAACGTCGCCACCAACGCGGGCGGCCTGTGCTGCCTGAAGTACGGCGTGACCCGCGACTACGTCCTGGGCCTTGAGGTGGTCACGGGCGGCCCCGCCGGCGAGTACGGCACCGTCGTCCGCCTGGGCCGCCGCACCACCAAGGGCGTCAGCGGCTACGACCTCACCGGCCTGTACGTCGGCTCGGAGGGGACGCTGGGCGTCGTCACCGAGATCACGCTGCGGCTGCGCCCCGCGCCCCGCGACCAACCGCACACGGTCGTCGGCGCGTTCGACGGGCTGGTCGCCGCGGGGCGGGCGGTGGCGCTGTGCACCGCCCGCGGCCTCCAGCCCGCCGCGCTGGAGCTGCTGGACCGCTCGTGCCTGAGCGCGGTCGAGGAGTGGAAGCACCTGGGCATCGACGCGGAGGCGGCGGCGCTGCTGCTGGCCCGGGTCGACGGGCCCGGTGAGGCGGGCGTGGCGGAGGCCGCCGCCGTCGCCGCGGCGTTCGAGGAAGCGGGCGCGCTGTGGGCGGAGCGCTCCACCGACCCGGTCGAGGCGGAGGCCCTCTTCGAGGCGCGCCGGCTGGCCTACCCCGCGTTGGAGCGGCTGGGGCCGGTGCTGACGGAGGACGTGTGCGTCCCGCGTTCCGCGGTGCCCGAGATGCTGGCCCGCACCGAGGAGATCGGCACCCGGCACGGGGTGCACATCGCCACCATCGCGCACGCCGGGGACGGCAACCTCCACCCGCTGCTGATCACCCCGCCCGGCGACGAGGCGGCCCGGGCGGCGGCGCAGGCGGCCTTCGAGGAACTGCTGACGGCCGCCGTCGACCTCGGCGGCACGGTCACCGGTGAACACGGCGTGGGCCTGCTCAAGCGGGACGGCATGGAACGCGAACTGGGCCCGGAGGTCTGCGCGATGCAGCACGCGGTGAAGGCGTCCCTGGACCCGCTGGGCCTGTTCAACCCGGGCAAGGCGATCGGCGAGCCGAAGCTCTGACGGCCCCGCGACCGGACGCGACGGACAGCTCACGGCTCGGACCCCGGTCGCCGTCACCGGAGCGCCCCGGGAGCGGTCAGGTGACGGGGTGAGCGGCTGGTCGCGACGCGAAAGCGGCTCCTCCGCCCTGGCCAGGGTGCGGAGGAGCCGTCGCGTGACTGATCCCGTGTCGGGACGTCAGGTGTGGGTCGGGGTTCCGGCCCTCTGGTGTGCGCGCTCAGCAGAGGTGGGCGGTGGAGGCAGCAGCCTCAGCGGCGGACGCCGGAGGTCACCCGTGTCAGGCGTAGTGCCAGTAGACCATCATCGTGGGGGTGGAGCCGGCGCCGACGTCCTCCTGCTCGCAGTAGTCGACGACGATCGCGCGGCCCTGCCCGATCTCGCGCGCGGTCTGGGCGCTGTAACAGTCCTGCATGATGTTGCCGGGCGTCTCGGTCTGGTACACCGTGGCCGCCTGGGAGACACCGGCGGCGGCCCCCGAGAAGGCCAGGAGGGTGGCGCCGAGCACTGCGGCCCGCTTGAACTTGCGCATACTTTCTCTCCCTTGCTCGTACGTACACGGTGTGCGCACCAGCAGGCGCGCTGCCACCGGTTCCCCGGTGGGACACGGCAAGCCGGTCCGGTTCCGCCGCGCGGCGCACTGGCTGCCGCGCGGAAAGCGGAACACCGGAGCCGGCGAGGTGCCGACCGGACCCGGGGAAGGCCGAAGAACTTCGGCCGCATGGAGTGGACTTCTGCCCGAGGAACCCTCGAACACGCATCAGTCGATCACACGGGAAGAGCATCCCCAAAGCCCCCAGCGCCCTTGTTACACGCCTCTGACATGGGGGGACGCTCTGTGGCAGTGAAGCGCGACTCGACGCCCGTTCCCCCCTTCTGCGCATATTGCGGGCATCTCCGTTGAGAGGAGTTCCGGCTGGAAGACCCCCTGGGAACCAGTTGGCGCCCCACCGCGGTGCGGGGCGGGCAGGACCGGCCGCCGTCGCTGCGCGGACCCACACCGGTGCAGGGCGAACCAGCCTGTGGTGCGGAGCGGTTCAGGCGTAGTCGGCCGCGGTGACCGCGGCGGCGAGCGCGGCTGCCGGCGAGCCCACCGGGGCCGCGTGCACCGCCTCGACCCGGTGCACCAGCCTCGGCGCGCCCAGCGCCCAGTATCGCCGCGCCACACCGCGCAACCCGCCCCGCCCCCGCTCGCACGCCCACCCGCAGCCCTGCCCTGACCTGCGGGTATCACCACCGCTGATGGGCCCGCCAGACATCCTCGTTGGCCACCGGGGAGGAGGCCCGCCCACGATGGACGCCATGACCAGCGCCCCGCCCGTCCTCGCACCCGCCCGCCTCGCCCTCGTCGCCGACCGCTCGCCCGCGGTCCGCGCCCACACCCGCGTCCCCCGCCTCCTCGACTCCCTGGCCCGCCGGGACCACCTGGTGCTGGACGCGTACTGGGTCCCGACGCCGGACGCCGCGCAGCCCGAGGCGCTCGCCGGCTTCGACGCGGTGTGGCTGCTGCCGGGCAGTCCCTACCGCAGTGAGAGCGGTGCGCTGGCGGCGGTCCGGTACGCCCGTACCGCGGGCGTACCCTTCCTCGGCACCTGCGCCGGTTTCCAGTACGCGCTGCTGGAGTTCGCCCGGGACGTCTGCGGGCTCCCGGAGGCGGCCCACGCCGAGACCCGGCCCGGGGCCGCGGCCCCCCTCATCGCCGAACTGGCCTGCTCCCTCAAGGGGCACGAGGGCACCGTCCACGTCGCGGCGGACTCGCTGGCGCAGCGGGTGCTGGGCGCCGGACGCCGCGTGGAGCGCTACAGCTGCGCCTACGGCCCCCACCGCGCCGCCGCAGCCGCCCTGACCGCCCACGGATTGCGGTTCAGCGGGGTCGACGAGGACGGCGAGGCCCGCATCGCGGAACTGGCCGGCCACCCGTTCTTCCTCGCCACCCTCTTCCAGCCGGAGTTGGCCGAGGACGAGGCCGGCGCCCACCCCGCGGTACGCGCCCTGGCCGCGGCGGCGGTGGCCCACGCCGCCCGCCGCACGGGTGAGGGCCGCGAGGCCGGTGGTGCAGCCGCGCGTCAGGAGTGAGCAGCCCGGGGGCCGGCCCCGCACCCGGCGCGCACCGGCCTCCGGGCCGCCGTACCCCGGTGGGGCCGAGGTCCGCACCGGGCCCGGGCCGCCGCGCCCGGGTCAAGGCGACGCCCGTACCGGCACCTGTTCAGACGGCGCGTCGCAGTCCGTGGCGTGACTTTCCGCCGGTGTCCGCCGTAACAGGGTGGGCCCTCCCGCGCGGGTCGGTCCCGGGCCGCGACGCCTTCTCGCGCCGGTCGGCCCGCCGGTGACGAGAGGAGCGTGCGGAGATGGGCTGTGGCAGGACGGGTGACAACGGCAGGGGCACCGCGGGCCGGTGGGCGCGGCGGCTGGGGGCGGGGGTCGCGGCGGCCCTCGTAGTGGCCTCGCTCGGCGCGGTGGACGGCCACGCCCGGCCGCGTACCGGGCGGGCCGGGGCGGTGGAGTGGGTGGCGCTGGGCGACGCGTACACGGCCGGCGGCAGCGAGGTCGCCGGAGCCTTCGAGCGGCCGGACGACGGTTGCGGGCGCACGGACCACTCCTACCCCCGCCTCCTGGCCGGCCGGCTGCCCGCCGTGCACCTGCGCGACGTCAGCTGCGTCGGGGCGACGATCGACGACGTCTACCGCACCTCGCAGACGCCCACCGGCTACGGCACCCCCTTCGGTGTCGCGCACCACACGGCCCGCCCCGCGGTGCGGCCCCAGCTGGCGGCGGTGAGCCGGAAGACCGACGTGGTGAGCGTGGAGGCGGGCGCGGACACCCTGGGCCTGCACGACCTCCTGCTGACCTGTGTGCGGCTCGGCGGAGCGGGCGGCACCACGCCCTGCCGGGCCGGGGACGCCGCAGCCCGCCGCCCGGTCGCCGCACGGCTGCGGGACACCGCCGCCGGGTATGCCGCGATGCTGGCGGCGCTGCGCTCGGCCGCGCCCCGGGCCCAGCTCCTCGCGGTCGGCTATCCGACGCTCGTCCCCGACGACACCGCCAAGTGCGGTCCGGGCGGGCTCAGCCGGTTCGGGGCGATCACCGCCGGCGACCTGGCCTGGCTCCGCGACGAGGTGCTCAAACCGCTCAACACCACGATCCGGCGGGCCGCCGAGGCCGCGGGCGCCACCTACGTCGACCTGGAGGCGAGCACCGTCGGCCACGACGTGTGCGCCGGTGACCTGGCCTGGGCCGAGGGCCTGGCGTCCACCTCCGTCCCGGGGCGGTGGGCGCACTTCCTGCCGAACGTGGCGGGGCACGCCAACGCCGCCAACCAGGTGCAGACGGCCATGGGTGCGCTGACGGGGGCTCCCGACCCGCGGTGAACCCGGCGGGCAGCAGGACGTACCGGCCGCCCGCGGGCAGAACGGCAGCGGGGGCGGCTGCGGCCACCGGCGCGTCCTTGGCCGGGAGTCCTGCAGCCGCCCCCGCCCGGGGCCGGGTCGGTGGACGGGCCTACTCCGCCTCCACCACCGCCTCCGCGAACTGCGCCGCGTACAACCGGGCGTAGGCACCGTCCTTGGCCAGCAGTTCCTCGTGGGAGCCCTGTTCCACGATGGCGCCCTTCTCCATGACGAGGATGAGGTCCGCGTCGCGGATGGTGGACAGGCGGTGGGCGATGACGAAGCTGGTGCGGCCCGAGCGCAGTTCGTTCATCGCGTGCTGGATGAGCACCTCGGTACGGGTGTCGACCGAGCTGGTGGCCTCGTCCAGGACCAGGATGGCCGGTTCGGCGAGGAACGCGCGGGCGATGGTGATGAGCTGCTTCTCACCGACCGAGACGTTGTTGCCCTCCTCGTCGATGACGGTGTCGTAGCCGTCCGGCAGGGTCCGCACGAACCGGTCGACGTGGGTGGCGCGCGCCGCCGCGACGATCCGCTCGTGCGGGACGTCCGCCGAGGCCCCGTAGGCGATGTTCTCGGCGATGGTGCCGCCGAAGAGCCAGGTGTCCTGGAGGACCATGCCGATCTGGGAGCGCAGTTCCTCCCGGCTCATCCGGGCGATGTCCACGCCGTCCAGGGTGATCCGGCCGCCCCGCACCTCGTAGAACCGCATCAGGAGGTTGACCAGCGTCGTCTTGCCGGCGCCGGTGGGTCCGACGATGGCGACGGTCTGACCGGGCTCGGCGGACAGTGACAGGCCGTCGATGAGCGGCTTGTCCTCCTCGTAGCGGAAGGAGACGTCCTCGAACGCCACCCGGCCGCGCACCTCCTGCGGCCGTTCGCCGCGGGCCGGCTCCGCCGACTGCTCGTCGGCGTCGAGGAGTTCGAAGACCCGCTCGGCGGAGGCCACCCCGGACTGCACCAGGTTGGCCATCGAGGCGACCTGGGCCAGCGGCTGGCTGAACTGGCGCGAGTACTGGACGAAGGCCTGCACGTCGCCGATGGACAGGGTGCCCGAGGCGACCCGCAGGCCGCCGACGACCGCCACCAGCACGTAGTTGAGGTTGCCGATGAACATCATCGCCGGCTGCATGACGCCGGAGATGAACTGGGCGCGGAACCCGGCCTGGTAGAGCGCCTCGTTCTGCTCGCGGAAGAGCTCGGCGGACTCCTTCTGGCGGCCGAAGACCTTCACCAGGGCGTGCCCGGTGTACATCTCCTCGATGTGCGCGTTGAGCTTGCCGGTGCTCGCCCACTGCTTGACGAACTGCGGCTGGGCGCGCTTGCCGATCTGCGCCGCGACCAGGACGGAGACGGGCACCGTGACCAGGGCGACCAGCGCCAGCAGCCAGGAGATCCAGAACATCACGGCCAGCACACCGACGATGGTCAGCAGCGAGGTGACGACCTGGCTGAAGGTCTGCTGGAGGGACTGGGCGATGTTGTCGATGTCGTTGGTGGCGCGGGAGAGCACCTCGCCGCGGGCCTGCTTGTCGAAGTAGCTCAGCGGCAGGCGCGAGAGCTTGTCCTCGACCTTCTCCCGCAGCCGGTAGACGGTGCGCTGCACCACGCCGGTGGTGATGCGGGCCTGGAGGAAGCCGAAGGCGGCGCCGCCGAGGTAGATCAGCGTGACGCCGAGCAGCACGGTGCCGATCGCGCCGAAGTCGATGCCGTGGCCCGGGGTGATGGGCATGGCGGAGAACATGTCGGCCAGGCCGTCCTGGCCCTTGGCGCGCAGGCCCGCCACGGCCTGCTCCTTGGTGACCCCGGCCGGGAGCTGGCGGCCGATGATGCCGGCGACCAGCAGGTCGGTGGCGTGGCCGAGGACCTTCGGGCCGAGGACGTTGAGGGCGACGCCGAGGACGCCGAGGACCATCGCGGTCACCACGCCCGCCCGCTCGGGCGCCATCTCGCGCAGCAGCCGCCGGCCCGAGCCGCGGAAGTCCATCGACTTCTCGGCGGGGCCGCCCATCATGCGTCCCATGGGCCCTCCTGCGGGGGCCCTCCGCGCCGGGGTGGTCACGCTGCCTCCTGCTCGGTGAGCTGGGAGAGAACGATCTCCCGGTACGTCTCGTTGCCGTCCATCAGCTCGTGGTGGGTGCCGGTGCCGACGACCCGCCCCTCGTCCAGGACGACGATGCGGTCGGCGCCGCGGATGGTGGCCACCCGCTGGGCGACGATGACGACGGTGGCCTCCCCCGTCTCGCGGGCCAGGGCGGCGCGCAGTGCGGCGTCCGTGGCGTAGTCGAGGGCGGAGAAGGAGTCGTCGAAGAGGTAGACCTCCGGCTTGCGCACCAGCGCCCTGGCGATGGCCAGGCGCTGGCGCTGGCCGCCGGAGACGTTGGTGCCGCCCTGCGCGACGGGGGCCTGCAGTCCCTCCTCCATCGCCTCGACGAAGTCCCGGGCCTGGGCGACCTCCAGGGCGTGCCAGAGCTCCTCGTCGGTGGCCTCGGGGTTGCCGTAGCGCAGGTTGGAGGCGATGGTCCCGGAGAACAGGTAGGGCTTCTGCGGGACCAGGCCGATGGTGGTGGCCAGGGTCTCCTGGTCCAGGGTGCGCACGTCCTCGCCGTCCACCAGGACCGTGCCGCCGGTGGCGTCGAACAGCCGCGGCACCAGGCCGATCAGCGTGGACTTGCCGCTTCCGGTGGAGCCGATGACGGCGGTGGTCTCGCCGGGCCGCGCCACCAGGGAGACGTCCCGCAGGACGGGCTCCTCGGCGCCGGGGAAGCGGAACTCGACGTTTCGCAGCTCCAGTTCGCCGTGGCGGCGCAGTTCGGTGACGGGGTTCAGGGGCGGGACGACGCTGGAGTCGGTGGTCAGCACCTCCTGGATGCGCTCGGCGCACACCTCGGCGCGCGGCAGCATCATCACCATGAACATCGACATCATGATCGACATGAAGATGTACATGAGGTAGCTGAGGAAGGCGGTGAGCGCGCCCAGTTCCATGCCGCCGCTGTCGATGCGGTGGCCGCCGAACCAGACGACGGCGACGCTGGAGAGGTTGACCACCAGCATCACCGTCGGGAACATCAGCGACATCAGACGTCCGGCGCGTATCTGGACGTCGAAGAGGTCACTGTTGGCCCCCGCGAACCGCTTCCGCTCGTGGGTGTCGCGGACGAAGGCCCGGATGACGCGGATGCCGGTGATCTGCTCGCGCAGCACGCGGTTGACGGTGTCGATGCGCTTCTGCACGCCCCGGAAGATGGGCCGCATGCGGCGCACGATCAGCGAGACCAGGAGGGCGAGCACCGGCACGATGACCAGGAGGAGGCCGGAGAGCGGCACGTCCTGGTTGAGCGCCATCACCACGCCGCCGACGCACATGATGGGAGCGGCCACCATCATGGTGAACGTCATCAGGACCAGCATCTGGACCTGTTGGACGTCGTTGGTGGTCCGGGTGATCAGCGAGGGCGCCCCGAAGCTCCCCACCTCGCGGGCGGAGAAGGTCTGCACCCGGTCGAAGACGGCGGCCCGCACGTCGCGGCCCAGCGCGCTCGCGGTGCGCGCGCCGAAGAAGACGGCACCCGCCGCGCAGGCCATCTGGAGCAGGGTGACGGCCAGCATCAGGCCGCCGGTGCCGAGGATGTAACCGGTGTCACCCTTGATGACACCGTCATCGATGATGTCGGCGTTGAGAGTGGGCAGGTAGAGCGTCGCCAGCGTCTGCACGAGCTGGAGAAGCACCACGAGGCATATGGAGTTTCGGTGGGGCCGCAGATGCGCCCGGGCTAGTCGGACCAACACGGCGGAGAGCCTATGCCCTCCCGTACCGACTTCTCCCGGGAATAACCGGTCCTCCTTGGCGCACCCGCCCACGGCCTCGCGACCGGGTGCGCGTACCGCCATGAGCCATCATGGGGAGGCGGACGTCCACCGGAACGAGCCGTGGCGTCCCAGCCGGGTCGCCATCGCCGCTCCGGCCTGGCCGATCGTGATTGGGACAAGCCGAGATCAGGACCGGATGCGGAAGAGGTCGCCGTGACACCACAAGGCACCGTGCGCTACTGGGCCGCGGCGAAGGCCGCCGCCGGCACCGCCGAGGAGCCCCACGCAGCGGCCACGCTCGCCGAGGCCCTGGCGGCGGCGCGCGAGGCGCACGCCGCCCAGCCCGAGTTCGCCCGGGTGCTGGCCCGCTGCTCCTTCCTGGTGGACGGCGACCCGGTCGGCACCCGCGACCACGCCGATGTGCCCCTGGCACCGGGCAGCACGGTCGAGGTCCTGCCCCCGTTCGCCGGCGGCTGAGCGGTGGCCCCGGCCCCGCCCCGCAGGACGGACGGTCCGGCGGACAGCACCGCGCCCCACCCGGCGCGCGGCGACGTGAACACCCCCGCGAGCAGCCCGAGGAACGGCCGATGAACGAGGACGCACAGTGGCAGGACGGCCGAGCGCCGTACCGGTCCGAGCCCGAGCAGGCGGGGCGCGGGCCCGGTCTGCCGCACCCCCACCACGGGACGCCGCAGGGCCCCGCCGGGGGCGGGGGCGCAGGACAGGCGTGGGCCGCCCCGCAGGCCGCGGACCCCTACGCCTCGGACCCCTACGCTCCGGCCCCCTACGCACCGGACCCGTACGCACCGGACCCGTACCCAGCAGGCCCGTACGCTCAGCAGTCCCGGGGCGCGGACCCGTACGCCGCCCAGCCCGGCCCGGGCCCGTACACCGCGGACCCGTACGCGGCGGGCCCCTACGGTCAGCCGGCCGCCCAGGGCACACCCGGGACGGGCGGCTACGGCGGAAACGGTGTGACGCCCGCCGGCACCGGTGACGGCCTCGGCCACCCAGCCCCCGGCCAGGGGCCCGCCCACGCCGGTCCCGGAGCCGGCGGCTTCGGGCAGCCCCACCCGCAGGGCCCGTCCCAGCCCGGCTGGGAGACCGGGCAGGGCCCGGGCGCCGCCTCCCACCAGTCCCCCTACCAGGGGCCGGCGGGCGAGGGCGGCGCCCCGCACGAGTGGGACCGCCCGGGGTGGCGGAGCGGCGGGCCGGCCGCAGCGGACGACGAGACCACCGCGTACCTGCCGCCGGCGACCGGCGAGGACCTCGCCGTCGCCGCCGCACCCGCCGCGAACTCCCACCGCACCGCGTCCGCGCCCGCCGCGGCTTCTGCCCCCTCCGGCGGCCCCGGCGGCGCCGGCAGCCGGTCGGCCGCGCCGGCGCCGGAGACCACCGGCTCCGCCGACGCCCCCGTCTACCTCGCCCGCCTCGCCCCGAACCAGCGGGCGCGGGCCCTCGGCCACTCCCCGATCATCGCCCCGGGCCTCCAGCCGGCGGTGCTGACCGCGGTGCTCAGCGCGCTGCTCGCGCTCACCTCCGGGTTGCCGCGGCTGGTGCCCGCGGTGGTGGTGGCACTGCTCCAGGCCGTGACGGCGGCCGGCTGGTTCCGGCTGAACGGCATGTGGCCGGCGCGGCAGGGCATCGCGCTGGCCTTCCTGGCCGGCCTGGTCACCGACGTCGCGCTGCTGTGCACCGATCGCGAGCACGCGCCGGTGGTGGGCCTGGCGACGCTCGGCGTGTGGTGCCTGCTCGTCCTCGTCCTGCAACTGCGCCACCGCGGCAGCGCCGACGAGCGGATGGCCTCGCTGACGGCCGGTCTGGCCTCGTCCGCGCTCGCCGTCCTCGCCGCCGGACACCTGGCCGCGGCCCCCGGGGCGGCGCTGGTGGGGGCGGTGGCCGTGGCGGTGGCCACGCTCGCCCGGGCGCTGCCGCTGCCCGGGGTGGTGTCGGTGGTGGTGGCGCTGCTGGCCGCCGCCGGTGCCGGCATCGCGGCGGGCCGGTTCACCGACTTCGGGACGACCGGTGCGGTCCTGGGGCTGGCCGCCGGGGTGTGCGCACTGGTCGGCCTGCGGGTGGCCAGCTACGACTACCCCTCGCGGTTCGTCCACCTGACGGCCGGGGTCGCCCTTCCGCTCGCACTCGCCGCCCCCGCGGTGTACGTCGTGGGGCGCGTCCTGAGCTGATCTGCCGCCCCCGCCGGGGACTGGCCGGTCATCGGGCCCCGTCAGCCGTTACCCTCGTGGCGGCAGGCGGGGGCCTGCTCGTCGGGAGCCATCCCACCGGGGGGTGGCCGCAGGCGGTGGGGGAGAGGTTTCCGAAGAGATGCGTGCCCTGAGAGTCCTGCTGGTCCTGGTGGTCGTCCTGGCCGCGCTGTTCGTCGCGGCCGACCGCCTGGCGGTGAACTTCGCCGAGGGCAAGGCCGCTGACAAGATCCGCTCCAGCCAGGGCCTCGACCGCACCCCCGAGGTCTCCATCAAGGGCTTCCCGTTCCTGACCCAGCTCGCGGGCGGCACCCTGGACGAGGTCGACGCCTCGCTCGACGGCATCCAGGCGGGCGACGCGGACCACACCCTGCGCGTGGACCACCTCAGCGCGCAGTTCCACGACGTCGAGCTGACCTCGGACTACTCCTCCATCGAGAAGGCCGGCAGCGCGACGGGCCGCGCCGAGATCGGCTGGGACGACCTCTCCAAGGCGGCGGGCAACGGCGTCAAGGTCACCTACGGCGGGACGAAGAACGGCAAGGGCGAGGTCCGCATCACGCCCAACGTGCCGCTGGTGGGCAAGAACCTCACGGTCACCGGCACCCTCGACGTCGCCGGCGACGGCGTCCGCCTGAAGGCCGACAGCATCCCGCAGCTCTGCCGCACCATCCCTGGCTGCGAGGACGCCGTGCGTTCCCGCACCGACTACACCTGGTCGCTGAGCCGTCTGCCGGGCAGTCTGAAGCTGCAGTCGGTCAAGGCGGAGCGGGACGGTGTCACCGTCACGGTCTCCGGCACCGACGTGCACCTGTGAGGACTGCCGCCCCTGGCGCCTGACCGGGCCGCGCTCCCGACGGCGGACGGCGGCCGACGGGCGGGCGGCCCTGCGGACGGCCCTGCGGACGGCATGTCCGCTGCATGAGACGGGCCCGTCCGCGGGACGGCCCGCTCCCCGCCCCCACCAGGGGCGGGGCGGTCGGCGGACGCCCGGAACGCCACTCCAGTTCCACGATACGGACAAACTCGTCTCAGATGACGACACGCCGGTGACACCCGCACCCCGCCGTCTTTACGATCGGTGACATGAATCGACAGGCGGACCTCACCAAGCGGCGGGCAGTGGACCTGTGCCGTGTTGCCGCCATGCTCTGTCGACCCACTTCCGCGACCCTTTGACGGGGACGGTCGGGTACCGGCCGGGCACCACAGCCCCCACCCCTCCGCCCCCGCGGGCTCCGCTTCCACCGCACATCCCCCCACGCGCCGCGTCACGCACCGGCGGCGTCCGGTCGGACGCCTCAAGCGTCGGCGTGCCCGCATCCGCAACTGCCCCGGAGGAGAAATCATGAGCCGCAGCGACGTCCTGGTCGACGCCGACTGGGTCGAGGCCCACATCGACGACCCGAAGGTCGTCATCGTCGAGGTGGACGAGGACACCGCCGCCTACGACAAGAACCACATCAAGAACGCCGTCCGCATCGACTGGAAGCAGGACCTGCAGGACCCGGTCCGCCGCGACTTCGTCGACCAGGAGGGCTTCGAGAAGCTCCTCTCGGAGAAGGGCATCGCCAACGACGACACCGTCGTCCTCTACGGCGGCAACAACAACTGGTTCGCGGCCTACGCCTACTGGTACTTCAAGCTCTACGGCCACGAGGGCGTCAAGCTTCTCGACGGCGGCCGCAAGAAGTGGGAGCTGGACTCCCGTGACCTGGTCGCCGAGGTGCCCAGCCGCCCGAGGACCGAGTACAAGGCCAAGCCGCAGAACGACGCCATCCGCGCCTACCGCGACGACGTCGTGAACGCCATCGGCACCAAGAACCTCGTCGACGTCCGCTCGCCCGACGAGTTCTCCGGCAAGCTGCTCGCCCCCGCCCACCTCCCGCAGGAGCAGTCGCAGCGCCCCGGCCACGTGCCCAGCGCCCGCAACATCCCCTGGTCGAAGAACGCCAACGACGACGGCACCTTCAAGTCCGAGGACGAGCTCAAGGCCCTCTACGAGCAGGAGGACGTCGACCTCTCCAAGGACACCATCGCCTACTGCCGCATCGGCGAGCGTTCGGCCCTGACCTGGTTCGTCCTGCACGAGCTGCTGGACCAGGCCAACGTCAAGAACTACGACGGCTCCTGGACCGAGTACGGCTCCCTCGTCGGCGTGCCGATCGAGCTCGGCCCGGCCAAGTAAAGGTCCGCGGCGACCGCGACCGAAGTGACCCTTCCCCGAACCTGAAGGAAGTTTTTCCCATGTGTGGAGCGCAGGCCGGCGGCCCGGACGCCTCGACGATCAAGCCCGGTGAGACGACCATCCAGGGCAGCGTGACCCGCGACGGCGAGCCGGTGACCGGCTACGTCCGGCTCCTGGACAGCACCGGCGAGTTCACCGCCGAGGTCCCCACCTCGGCGACCGGACAGTTCCGTTTCTACGCGGCCGAGGGCACCTGGACGCTGCGCGCCCTCGTGCCCGGCGCGACCGCCGACCGCACCGTCGTCGCCCAGCAGGGCGGACTGGCCGAGGTCGCCATCGCGCTGTGAGCCGTCGGGCCCGCGCAGCCGCCGCCCCACCCGGGGCCGGCCGGCCGCGCGGGCCGGGCCCGCTCTCCGCTCCGTGGACCCGAGGTCCTCGGCGCGGCGCTCGGAGGGCCGCACCCGGGGTTTGGACGCCATGCCGGTGCGGCCCTTCGGCATGCCCACGGGTGCCGCGACAGGGTAGGACCCCGCCCACCGCACACCGGTCGTCGCCCGGCGGCCCCCACGGTGCGGGCGCCCGCGCGGGTGCCTGCCTCAGACGGCGTCGGCCACCGCCTTCTCGGACTCCCCCGCCCCGGTGACCGTCAGCCCTGTCACGGCCCAGAACAGCGAGATCACCGGGGACAGCAGGCAGAAGACGGCGTACGGGGCGTACGCGGTGGCCGCCACACCGAGGGTCGCGCTGACGTAGACGGCGCTGTCCACCCACGGCATCGCCGCCGTCGCGCAGGTCGCGTTGTCCTCCAGGATGCGCGAGAGGTTCCTGCGGTCGACGCCGTACCTGTCGTACAACGGGCGCAGCAGGTTGCCACTGATCACGTGGGAGCTGGAGGAGTTCGAGATCGAGGCCGACAGCAGCGTCACGAAGACGGACGTGACCATGAGGCGCCGGCGGTTGCTGACGGTGTGCACGACCCGTTCCAGCAGCGCCGCCAGGATGCCGGACCTGCCCAGGACCCCGGCCATGGCCAGGGCCAGCATCATGATCCCGACGGTGGGCATCATGCCCTCGACACCGCCCTGCACCAGCAGGGTGTCGACCACCTTGTCGCCGGTCTGCCTGGTGTAACCGGTGCCCAACGACGCCAGCGCGGTGGCCGGTGACGCCCCCTGCACGAGGACGGCGACCGGTACGGCGCACAGCGCGCCGGCGACGATCGAGAGGAAGGCCGGCCGGCGGAGGGCGAGCAGCACGATGACGAGGACGGCGGGGGCCAGGGTGACGGGGCTGGTGTGGAAGTGCGCCTGCAACTCGGCGCTCAGCTGCCGGGCCGCCGCGGCGGAACCGGACGTCGTCGTCCGCCTCGCGTCCAGGAAGGCGAACAGCCCGAGACTCACGGCGACGGCCGGCACGGTCGTCCACAGCAGGTGGCGGATGTGGGCGACCAGATCGACCCCGGCCATGGCCGACGAGAGGTTCGTGGAGTCCGACAGCGGCGACATCTTGTCGCCGAACCAGGCGCCGCAGACGATCGCGCCCGCCACCGGGGCGAGCGGCACCTGCATGCCGTGTGCGACGGCGACGAGCGCGATGCCGACCGTGCCCACCGTTCCGTAGGAGGTGCCGGTGGCCATCGAGGTGAGGATGCACAGCAGCACCGTCCCGACCAGGAGGTGGTCGGGGGAGAGGACGTGCAGGCCGAAGAAGACGATCGTCGGCACCGTGCCGGAGGTTATCCAGGCCCCGATCATCGCTCCCACGGCGGTGATGATGAACAGGGGCGACATCCCCTGCCGCACCGAGTCGAAGGCGAAGCCCTGCACCCGCTCGTACGGGAGGCGCAGCAGCAGCCCCGCGACGAAGGCGGTCAGGAAGGCGAGGAGGATCGCGACGATCGTGGGGAGGGCGAGCACGAACACGCTCACCCCGAGGACGACCAGCACGGCGAGCAGGGAGAAGGCGGCGAAGCGGAAGCTGGGCCGGTGGTCAGGGGGGCCGGAAGGCCCCTGGGCCTCCTCGTCCGTGGCAGCCGACGGCTGAGCCGTCCGGTTCTCGGTCGTCATGGTGCGTTCCTCGGCAGGCGGGCTGGTGCGGATGCGCGCCCGGACGACCCGGCTTCGGGAGGCACGGACAGGGGGAAGCCGGATCGCGCGTCCCAGATCGATATCACGCCGTCTGCGCCTCCGTCGTGCGGGATCAGATCCCGGACCTCGGGCAGGACCGGGCAAACCGGGCCACCACGTCCGCCCCGCCCTGCGTCGGCCCGTCCCGCCCGGGGCCCGGACCCGCACCCGCCGGGAGGCGGTGGCGCCCCACCGCCCACCCCTCCCGCCGCGCCCTCCCGCCACACCCTCCGCCGACCTCCCGTCAAGATCCGCCCGTCCACTGTCCGCGCAGGTCAAAGGGGGCGGGACCGGCCCCCCTCGCGCTGGAGTGTCCTCCCGGCGCGCGCGGTCTTACCGTGGACGTATGTACGCACGACGGCGCCGTTGGTACTTCGCCCTGATGGCCACCTGCATCGTGCTGTTCGTCCTGGCCTGGGGCGTGGTGCGGATGTGGTCGGTCCCGGCGGCCGTGGCCATGTGCGTCGTCGCGATGGTCATCCCGCCGTGCGCCGCCGTGGTCGCCAACCGCCGGGGCAGCGACGACAAGTGGTGGGACGAGCCCGGGGACTCCGGGGACGCCGAGTCCGACCGCTGGTGGGACGAACTGGAGCGCCGGGACCGTCGTGACCGCCAATGACCGGACCGGAACCGGGCTGCCGGGCTGCCGGGCTGCCGGGCTGCCGGGGAACGCCAACCTGGGTGGCCGCGGCGCGCCGCGGTGCGCCGGCGGACGTCCCGCCGGGGGATCGCCCGCGGGGCCCGCTCGGCGGACGACTACACTCAGGTCCGGTCCCGTGTCAGTCTCGCCCTTGGGAGCGCGCTCGTGCTTGAGGCATTCTTCACCGCCCTGCTGGTCCTCGTCGCCGTCGGCGTCATCGGCTTCGCCGCGCTGACCTGGACGAAGCTGTACCAGGGCCAGCGCTGACGCAAGGCCCCCGCCCTCTACAGATCGCCTGAGCTCATGATCGAGATTCCGTCCGACCTGAACCCGTCGCTGGTGCCGCTCGCCTTCCTCCTCGGCAACTGGGAGGGCGCGGGCGTCTTTGACTTCCCCGGCGCCGAGAAGTGCAACTTCGGGCAGGAGGTCACCTTCACGCACGACGGCCGTGACTTCCTGGAGTACGTCTCGCACACCTGGGAGCTGGACAAGGAGGGCAAGAAGGTCCGCCCGCTGGAGTCCGAGACCGGCTACTGGCGGATCGACGCGAACCGCAAGGTCGAGGTCGTCATGATCCGTGACCAGGGCGTCGTGGAGATCTGGTACGGCGAGCTGGCCGACCAGAAGCCGCAGATCGACCTGGCCACCGACGCCGTCGCCCGTACCGCGTCCGCCGGCCCGTACAGCGGCGGTAAGCGCCTCTACGGCTACGTCAACAGCGACCTGATGTGGGTCGGCGAGAAGGCCACCCCCGAGGTGGAGCTGCGCCCCTACATGTCCGCGCACCTGAAGAAGGTCGTCGACCCCAGCGAGTGGGCCAAGGACGTCAAGGACCTGCCCGACGACGGCATCGCCTTCTTCAAGTAGGCCGACGTTCCGGCCGGCCCGGAGGCCGCCGGCGGAGCACCCGCCCCGCAGCCTCCGGCCCGCCCGGCGACCGCACCGCCTGCCGCGGACGCCCCGTCGCCGCTCTCGCGGTGGCGTGGCGGCGGACTCCCTACACTGGGGGCTGTGGTGACCACCGACTGGCAGAGTGACCTCCGTAGGCGCGGATACCGTCTGACCCCGCAGCGCCAGCTCGTGCTGGAGGCTGTGGACAGGCTGGAGCACGCCACCCCGGACGACATCCTCACCGAGGTCCGCAGAACGGCCGGGGGTGTCAACATCTCCACCGTCTACCGGACGCTGGAGCTGCTGGAGGAGTTGGACCTGGTCAGCCACGCCCACCTCGGGCACGGCGCACCCACCTACCACCTCGCCGACCGCCACCACCACATCCACCTGGTCTGCCGCGACTGCACCGAGGTGATCGAGGCGGATCTGTCGGTCGCCGAGCCGTTCACCGCCACGCTGCGCGAGACCTTCGGCTTCGAGACCGACATGAAGCACTTCGCGATCTTCGGCCGGTGCGCGGGCTGCACCGCCGCGGCGGCCTCCGCCCAGGGCGCTCAGGCCGGTGACGAGCAGGGCGCGGGGAGCGTCCCCCGGGCGTCGGAAGGCCCCGGCGGGGACTGACCCGGCGCAGCCCGGCAGCGGCGGCCGCCGGCCCCCGCCCCGGGCCCACGTCCGGCTCCCGGCGCCGTAGGCTGGCGGCATGAAGAGTCCCCTGCTGTCGCTGCCCGGTGCCGTCCCCGCCGAGGCCCCCGACGAAGGTGTCGCGGCCCACTACGGCGATCTCTTCCGCGAGCAGCGCACCCTCGCCGACGGCTCCGGGTTCGTGGACCTCTCCCACCGGGGCGTCGTCACCGTCAGCGGTCCCGAGCGGCTGACCTGGCTCCACCTCCTCCTCACCCAGCACGTCAGCGAACTGGCGCCCGGGGTGGCCACCGAGGCCCTGGTGCTCTCCGCCAACGGGCACATCGAGCACGCCCTGTACCTGGTGGACGACGGGGAGACGACCTGGTGCCACGTGGAGCCGGGGACGACGCAGTCGCTGGTGGCCTACCTGGAGAGCATGAAGTTCTTCTACCGGGTCGAGGTCGCCGACCGCAGCGCGGAGCGCGCCGTCGTCCACCTGCCGGCCGGTTCGGTGACCGCCAACCCCGAGGGGGTGCCCGTCCGGGAGACCGCCCACGGCCGGGACCTGTTCCTGCCCCGTGAGTCGCTCGCGGAGTTCGCCGCGGCGCACGGCCCCGCCGTCGGCGTCCTCGCCCTGGAGGCACTGCGGGTGGAGGGGCACCGGCCGCGCCTGGGCCTGGAGACCGACCACCGCACCATCCCGCACGAGCTGGGCTGGCTGGAGAGCGCCGTCCACCTCAGCAAGGGCTGCTACCGGGGCCAGGAGACCGTCGCCCGCGTCCACAACCTGGGGAAGCCGCCGCGTCGCCTGGTCTTCCTGCACCTGGACGGCAGCGAGGTGAAGCTGCCCGGCCACGGGGCGCCCGTGCGCCTGGCGGAGGACGGCGCGGAGGGCCGCCAGCTCGGCTTCGTCACCACCTCCGCCCGCCACCACGAGCTCGGGCCCATCGCGCTGGCCCTGGTCAAGCGGAACGTGCCCGTCGACGCGCCGCTGCTCGCCGACACCACGGCCGCCGCCCAGGAGACCGTGGTCGCGCCCTGAGCCGCCCGGCCCGCACGCCGCACGCGCAGCCGCCGTCGGGGCGCGTGCGGCCCGGCCGCGCGCCTGCGGAGTGAGCAACGTCCCCCTCCCCCGCTTGCGAAACGTTTGCGTTTCGATGTAGGGGGCTCTACGCTGGACCCACGGAGAACGAAACCGTTTCGTTTGCCCGCTCGGGCCTCAGTGATCTCCAGCCCCTCAGGAAGGACCGCCTCCGCATGCCCGCCTGCCCGCCGCCGTCGGCCGACCCGCGCGAGAGCGCGCGTCGCACCCGGCTCACCCCACAGCGCGCGAGCGAGCTGTACACCGCCGTCCTGGACCTGGTCCGGGAGGTCGGCTACGAGGCCATGACCATGGACGCCGTGGCCGGCCGGTCGCGGTGCAGCAAGGCCACCCTGTACCGGCAGTGGCAGGGCAAGCCCGGCCTGGTGTCGGCCGCCCTGCGGCACATGCGGCCCTTCTCCCTCGACGGTCTGGACACCGGCTCGCTCCGCGGCGACCTGCACGAACTGGCGCGCAGGATCGGCGGCGTCAAGAAGGACATCGACCTGATGCGCGGCATCGTCCTCGCCGTCCGCAAGGACGCGGATCTCGCCGCCGCCATGCACGCGGCGCTCGTCCAGCCGGAGATCGACGCGATGAAGGCGATGCTGGAACGCGCCGCGGCCCGCGGGGAGACCGACACCGACAACCCGGCCGCCGCCTATCTGCCGCACATGTTCAGCGGGGCGATCTTCGCCCGGCCGATGCTGGAGCAACGCGAAGCGGACACCGCATACCTCACGGGCTACCTGGACGCCGTCGTCCTGCCGGTGCTGATGCGGACCACACCGTGACGACGACCCCGACCCGGTGAGGACGCGGGATTCGGCCGCAAGCGCGGGACCGTACCGACGCGGACTGACCGACCGCCCGGCCCGGTGGGGCGCCACCCCTCCGAGGCCGACACGAGAACGAGCAGGACTACGCATGGCAACGACTTACCCGGACACCCGCGCCGACGGCGTCACGCCGCTCGGCGACCCACCGCCCGGCGCGGCAGCCGCCGCCCCGGCACAGCCCGCCCCGCACCACGTCCCGCACCGCTGGTGGGTGCTGGTCGTGATCGGCCTCGCCCAGCTGATGGTGGTGCTCGACGCCACCATCGTGAACATCGCGCTGCCCTCGGCCCAGCGGGACCTGGCCTTCAGCGACGACGGACGGCAGTGGGTCGTCACCGCCTACTCGCTCGCCTTCGGCAGCCTCCTGCTGCTCGGCGGACGACTGGCCGACCTGATCGGCCGGAAGACCACCCTCCTGATCGGCCTCATAGGCTTCGCCGCCTCCTCGGCCCTGGCCGGCGCGGCCGGGGACTTCTCCGTGCTGGTCGTCGGGCGGGCGCTGCAGGGCGTCTTCGGTGCGGTCCTCGCGCCGTCCACGCTGTCCCTGCTGACGACGACCTTCACCGACCCCAGGGAACGCTCCAAGGCCTTCGGTGTGTTCGGTGCGATCGCCGGTTCCGGCGGTGCGATCGGCCTGCTGCTGGGTGGCGTGCTCACCGAGCACCTCAACTGGCGCTGGACGCTGTACGTCAACCTCGTCATCGCCGCGCTCGCGATCGTCGGCGCGATCCTCTTCGTCCACCGGCCCGCCCGGACCCAGCGCCCGAGGCTGGACCTGCTCGGCACGGTGCTGATCTCCGCCGGTGTGTTCTGCATCGTCTTCGGCTTCTCCAACGCCGAGACGCACTCGTGGGGCAACTGGATGTGCTGGGCGTTCCTCGCCGCCGGCGTGGTGCTGATCGTGCTCTTCGCCCTGTGGCAGATGCGCGCGAAGAACCCGCTGCTGCCGCTGCGGGTGCTGGCCGACCGCAACCGCGGCGCGTCCTTCGCCTCGGTGTTCATCACCGGCGCCGGCATGTTCGGCGTCTTCCTGTTCCTGACCTACTACCTGCAGCAGATGCAGGGCTACACCCCCGTCAAGACCGGCCTCTCCTTCCTGCCGATGATCGGCATGCTGATGGCGATGGCGCAGATCTCGACGAACCTGCTGATCCCCAAGATCGGCCCGAAGATCATCGTGCCGATCGGCATGGCGCTCGGCGCGGTCGGCCTGGCCCTCCTCACGCGGCTGGAGCTGGACAGCTCCTACGCGCCGCACATCCTGCCGCCGCTGCTGCTGCTCGGCGCGGGTATCGGCATGGTGATGCCGCCGGCGATGAGCCTGGCCACCCTCGGCGTCGCACCGAAGGACCAGGGTGTGGCCTCGGCCACCATCAACACCATGCAGCAGGTGGGCGGTTCCATCGGCACCGCGCTGTTCTCCACCATGGCCTCCAGCGCGGTGACGAACTACATGGCGCACCGCGCGCCGACCAGGCTCAACCTGGCGCAGGCCGGGCTGCACAGCTACGCCACGGCGTACTGGTGGGCGGCCGGCTTCTTCGCCGCCGGGCTCGTCGTGACGCTCGTCCTCTACCGTCCGGGCCGGCCCTTCGCCCAGCACGCCGCACAGGCGGCGGCCGAGCCGGTCGTGCGGTCCGAGGCGCAGACGGCCACCGTCCCCTCCCCGGCCTCGCCCGCCGTGGCGGCCCCCGCGGTGGCGGCGCCGGCCGGTCTCACCGGTCCGGGCATCCAGGGCCTGGTGCGCGACGAGGGCGGCGTCCCCGTCCCGGGCGCGGCGGTCACCCTCATCGCCGCCACGGGCCGCCAGCTCGCCCGCGCCACCACCGGGCAGGACGGCCGGTACGAGGTGAGCGCGCCGCAGGCCGGCAGCTACGTCCTGGTCGGCTCCGCCACGGGCCGGCAGCCGCGGGTCGCCACCCTCAGCGTCGGCGCCACGCCCCTGGACCACGACGTGGTGCTGGCCGGCAGCAGCGGTCTGACCGGTACGGTCCTGGCCGACACCGAGCCGGTCGCCGGGGCACTGGTCGTGGCCACCGACAGCCGTGGCGAGGTCGCGCAGGCCACCACGTCCGGCGAGGACGGCGCCTACCGGCTGACCGAGCTGGTGCCGGGCAGCTACACCCTCACCGCCAGCGCGGCCGGTTTCCAGCCCTTCACCGGCTCGGTGGAGGTCGGCGCTGACGGCCTCACCCGGCAGGACGCCCGGCTGCGGTCGGCCGCGGTGGTGCGCGGAACCGTGCACGGCGGGAACGGGGCGCCGCTGGCGGACGCCCGGGTCTCCCTGCTGGACGCGGCGGGCAACGTGGTCGGGCTGCACACCACGGGCAGCGACGGCCGGTACGTCTTCACCGACCTGGCGGAGGCGCAGTACACGGTGGTGGCCACCGGCTACCCGCCGGTGACCTCCTCGCTGAAGGTCGACGGCCACGGCACGGACGGCTTCGACCTCACGTTGCAGCACACCGACTGATCCCGCACCGGCGAAGGGGCGGCCCGCACCGGGCCGCCCCTTCGTCATGCGCGGCGGGACGCACCGCCCGCCGCCGGGTACCTCAGATCTCCACCAGCACCGTGAACGGCCCGTCGTTGGTGAGCGTGACCCTCATCTGCGCGCCGAAGCTGCCGGTGGCGACGGTGGCACCCAGCTCCCGCAGGCGGGTGACCACCGCGTCGACCAGGGGTTCTGCGACGGGCCCGGGGGCCGCGGCGTTCCAGGTGGGCCGGCGTCCCTTGCGGGCGTCGCCGTAGAGGGTGAACTGGCTGACCACCAGGAGCGGCGCACCGGTGTCCGAGCACGACTTCTCCCCGTCCAGGATGCGCAGGGACCAGAGTTTGCGCGCCAGTTGCGCCGCCTTCTCCTCGGTGTCCTCGTGCGTCACCCCCACCAGGACGCACAGCCCCTCGCCGACGATCTCCCCGACCGCCCGGCCCTCCACCTCGACGCGGGCGCCGTCCACCCGCTGCACCACAGCTCGCATACCGCCATGATGCCCGGGCCCCACCGGCCCCCGCGCCGCCCCCCGGGGTCCGCGCGACGGCCGCACGCAGCGCCCCGCCGCGTCAACGCCCCACCTCCGGCCCGCCGTCGGGGTCCCGCGGCCCGGACGGCAGGCCGCGCCCCCGCGCCTGATGCCCGGCCCGGCCGACCGAATCCCCTCCGCTGCACGGCCGTTCGGGTGCCGCTCGCTGCGCATGCGACGGCCGAAGTGGCACGATGCATGCAGACGGTACGTACGGCATTCGCCGGGTACGGCGTTTCCGGTACGTCCTGTTCCGTAATCACCCGTGATCGGGGACTTGAGGCCTCGCGCACGGGGCTTCGGGAACCGTCACCGCACCGCGGTAGCGCCCGCCCCCGCGGGCGACGGTGGAGCGGGCGCACCGCACGAGGAGACGGATGACGCGCATCAGCACCGAAGGCCAGGGGCCGGCTCCCGCCGCCCCCCAGGGCCCGACGACCGGCCACACCTACGCCCCGCAGCTCCCGGCGGAACCCGGCCACCCGGAGGACGAGCCCCCGGTGGCCCCCTCCGGCGCCCCGCTCCCCTACCGCCCGCCCCACCCCGACGCCCCGTGGGACCCCGCGCCGCAGCCCGACCTCGCCACGCTCGGCCTGCCCCACCTGCGCGGCCTGCGCCGGCTCTCGCAGCAGGAGGAGGCCGACCTCAGCTACCTGCGCCGCCTGCTGCAGGGCCGGATCGACATCCTCCGCGCCGAGCTCACCCGCCGCTCAGCCGATGTCGCCCCGCTGCTGGACCGGCTGCCGGAGATCCTGCGCGACCTCCCCTCCCGCCACCGCTCCTCGGCCCGCCATGTGACGCTGGGCACGCCGCACAGCACCGCGTACGGGCGGCTGGCCGAGGAGATGCTCGACGAGGTGCAGCTCTCCGACCTCACGGCCCGCAGCGACGAGGAGCTGCGGGCGGCCATGGCCCGGCTCGTCCGCTACGAGCAGCAGGTCTCGCTCCGCCGCCAGGACCTGCAGCGCACCGCCGACGACTGCGGGGCCGAGATGGCGCGCAGGTACCGTGAAGGGGAAGCACAAGTCGACGACCTGCTCTCCTGAGCCGACCGGTCACCCCGCAGGCGACCCGGCCCAGGCCCGCCCGCACGGACGGCGCGGCCCACCCGGCCGACAGGAGAGCGCCGCACGCTCTCCCGGAAGGCCGCCCACCGATGTCGCACCCCACCGGCACCCCCGTGCCCGACGCCCCTGCCCGCTCCGTCCCGGCGCCCGCCGCGCCCCCGGAGCCGGCGGACGCGGCCCCCGTCCTCGCGGAGGTCGTGCGCTCGGGGTTCGTCGAGGGCCGGCACCGCGGCTCCCTGGTGGTGCTCGCCGCGGACGGCAGCGTCCAGTGGTCGCTCGGTGACGCGACGGCACCGGTCTTCCCCCGCTCGACGAACAAGCCGATGCAGGCCGCCGCGGTGCTCCGGGCCGGCCTCGACCTCTCCGGCGAGCGGCTGGCCCTGGCGGCCGCCTCCCACTCCGGCGAGCCCTTCCACCTGGAGCTCGTCACCACGATGCTGGCCGAGCACGGCCTGACCGCCGAGCAGCTCCAGACCCCGCCCGACCTGCCGCTGGACCCGGTGGAGGCGGAGACCTACCTGGCCGGCGGCGGCCGGCGCGCGCCGCTGACGATGAACTGCTCGGGCAAGCACACGGCGATGCTCGCGGCCTGCCGGGTCGCCGGCTGGCCCACGCAGACCTACCTCGACCCCGACCACCCGCTCCAGCAGCTCGTGCTGACGGGCATACGGTCGGCCGCCGGCGAGGAGGTGACCCACGTGGGCACCGACGGCTGCGGGGCGCCGCTGATGGCCCTGTCGCTGACCGGACTGGCCCGTGCCTTCCGCCACTTCGTCACCGCCGAGCCGGGTTCGCCCGAGCGCCGCGTCGCCGACGCCATGCGCGCCCACCCCGAGTACGTGGCCGGCACCCGCCGCCCCGACACCTGGCTGATGCGCGCCCTGCCCGGCACGCTGGCCAAGATGGGCGCGGAGGCCGTGCAGGCGCTGGCGCTGCCGGACGGCCGGGCCCTGGCCTTCAAGGTCGAGGACGGCGCGACCCGCACCCTCGGCCCGATCCTCGCCCGCGTCCTGCGGCGCATGGGCGTGGGCGAGGAGGCCGAGGAGGTGCTGGCCCGCATCGAGGACCAGCCGCTGCTGGGCGGCGGGCACCGGGTGGGTTCGATACGCGCGGCCTTCTGACCGCCGCCCCGGCACCCGCCGGGACGTGCCGGGGCCCTGGCCGCCCCGGCACCCGCCCGCACCGTGAGGACACCCGCCTCCGCCCCCGCCGCAGGACGTCCGCGTCGGGGCCCGCGATAACCGGAGGACATCCGCGACGGCCCTGGCTAACGTCCCCGGCATGAGCGACAACACGGTGTACGAGGTCCCGCCCGAGGACACGCCCGCCTGGTTCCGGGCCTGCATCGCCGGTTTCCTGGACGCGGCCGAGCCCACCGAGGAGGACGTGGCCGCCTTCCTCGCGTCCGGCCATCCCGGCCAGCGACGTTTCGGTGTGCGCGACGGCGGCCGCTACGTCGCGACCTACCGCACCTTCCCCCACGAGGCGACCCTGCCCGGCGGTGCCGCCGTGACCTCGCACGCCGTCTCCTCCGTCACCGTCCGCGCCACCCACCGCCGCCGCGGTCTGCTGCGCTCCATGATCGAGCCGGACCTGCGCGCTGCCCGGGAGCGCGGTGAGCTCATGGCCTCCCTCATCGCCGCCGAGTACCCGATCTACGGCCGGTTCGGCTTCGGCCCCGCCGCCCACCTCGCCGAGTGGACGGTGGACCTGCCGCGGGCCGCCCTCGCCACCCGCGGGCCCGGCCCCGCCGACGCCGGCCGGGTCGACTTCGCCGACGCCGAGGAGGTGCGCCGCCTCGGCCCGGAGCTGCACCGCCGCTTCCGCCGGACGGTCCCCGGGGCGATCAGCCGGCCAGCGTCCTGGTGGCGGCGGCAGACCGGTGAGCTGCGCTCCTCCTGGGAGACGTGGACCGAGCGCTTCTACGCGCTGTACCGCTCGGCGCAGGGCGAGGTCGAGGGCCTGGTGGCCTACACCGTCGACGACCGCTGGCCCTCGAAGCAGCCCGATGTCACCGCCACCGTCCACGATCTCCTCGCCGTGACACCGGCGGCCGAGCGGGCCCTGTGGCACCACCTGTTCGACATCGACTGGGTCATGCACGTCGCCTCCGGCGGGCGGGCCCCGGACGACGTCCTGCCGGACCTGCTGGGCGACCCCCGGGCCGCCCGCCCCACCTCCTGCGCGGACTTCCTCTGGCTCCGCCCGCTGGACGTGCCGGGGCTGCTCCGCGCCCGCGGCTACCGGGGCACCGGCCGGCTCGTCCTGGACGTCACCGACCCGCTGGGCCTCGCCGCCGGCCGGTACCTGCTGGACGTGGAGGAGGACGGCGTGAGCTGCGCGACCACCACCCGCGAGCCCGACCTCACCCTCGGCGTGGGGGACCTGGCCCGGCTGCTCCTCGGCGACGCCTCCGTCGTGCGGCTCGGCACCCTGGGCCGGATCGCGGAGGGGCGTGCCGGTGCGCTGGAGCGGGCGGAGGGCCTGCTGCGCGGTGGCCGGCGCGCCTGGTGCCCCGACAGTTTCTGACGGCCTCGGCGGCTTCCGCAGCGGGGAAGAGCAGGTCGGCGGCCTAGGGTGGGCCTGGTGACCGACACGTGGTGACCGGCCGCACCGACCGGCGTGAAGTCCACGTGATCGAGCAGGATGAGTCCAGGACGGCGTTTCGAGACGAGAGCAGGAGACCGGCGGCCAGATGAGCGACCAGAGCCCCACCCCGCAGCAGCCCGAGGCCACCGAGCATGCCCACGACCCGGAGGTGCTCCAGCTCGCGGCGAAGGTGTTCGAGCTGGCGCGTCACGGTGACACCGACACCGTGGCGGCCTACGTGGACGCCGGTGTGCCGGCCAACCTCACCAACGACAAGGGCGACTCGCTGGTGATGCTGGCCGCGTACCACGGCCACGCAGCGACCGTCGAGGTCCTCCTCCAGCGGGGCGCCGAGGCCGACCGGCCCAACGACCGGGGTCAGACTCCGCTGGCGGGCGCGGTGTTCAAGGGTGCGGACGAGGTCGTCCGGGTGCTGCTCGCGCACGGCGCCGACCCGCGGGCCGGGAGCCCCTCGGCGGTCGAGACCGCCCGTGTCTTCGGCAAGGCGGACCTGCTGGGGCTGTTCGGCGAGGAGTGAGGGGCGGAGTTCCCAAGAAGGGCCGGCCTGCGGTGGTGACGGCACCGCAGGCCCCACCCGAAGCTTGACTTCAACATTGGTTGAACTTCTAGCGTCGTTCCTGTCACGCGGCACACCCTGTGCCGCCCCTTCGGGAAGGCCCGTCATGACCCCCTCGTCCGTCCTCACCCGCTCCGCCGCCACCGAGGCCACGACCGACGACCACCAGCGCCCCTTCCGGCTCGCCGTGCTGGTCGCCTCCACCCGCGAGGGCCGGTTCGCGCCGGTGATCGCCCGGTGGTTCGCGGGCCACGCCGAGCGCTACGAGCACGCCGAGGTGGACCTGGTCGACCTCGCCGAGCTGCGCCCCTACGAACTGCGTCACGGCACGCCCGAGTTCGAGGAGTACGCGGCGCGCATCGACGCCGCGGACGCCTTCGTCGTCATCACGCCCGAGTACAACCACTCCTTCCCGGCTCCCCTCAAGCACGCCGTCGACCTGCTGCGCGCCGAGTGGCAGGCCAAGCCGGTGGGCTTCGTCTCCTACGGCGGCATCTCCGGAGGGCTGCGCGCGGTGGAGCAGCTCCGGCTGGTCTTCGCCGAGCTCCACGCCACCACCGTCCGGGAGACCGTCAGCTTCCCGCTGGCATCGGCACTCTTCGACGACGAGGGCCGGCTGCTGGACGCGGCAGCCCCCGACACCGCCGCCCGCCTGCTGCTGGACCAGCTCGGCTGGTGGGCGACCGCCCTGCGCACCGCCCGCGCGGCCCACCCCTACGGCGGCTGAGGCCACCCACCCGCGCCGTGCCCGCCCCGTGCCCGCCCCGCGTCGGCCTCGTTCGGTGAGGAGGCCGACGCGGGGCGGGGGTGCGCCCTGTCCGGCGACCTGACCACCCGTCGCTTCGTCCCCGGAGGCGACCACCTGCCTCCGCCCCCGCATAACAGCAGGTCGGGCGGGCTCCCCTGGCCCGGAGGAGCCCGCCCCGCCCCGATGCTGCGGGAACACTCCAGCAAGCAGACGCTTGCAATTGCTAGCACAGCGACGCACCATGACGTCATGGCATCACTCAACGTCGGCAACGTCGGCGAGTTCCTGCGCGAGCAGCGCCGCAACGCACGGCTGAGCCTGCGCCAACTCGCCGATGCCGCAGGGGTGTCCAACCCGTACCTGAGCCAGATCGAGCGGGGCCTGCGCAAGCCGAGCGCCGAGATCCTGCAGCAGCTCGCCAGGGCGCTGCGGATCTCCGCCGAGACGCTGTACATCCAGGCGGGAATCCTCGACGAGCGACGCGACCGGGACGAGATGCAGGTCCACGGCGCGATCCTCACCGATCCCGCGCTGACGGAGCACCAGAAGCAGGTACTGCTCCAGATCTACGAGGCCTTCCGCAAGGAGAACGCCGCGGCCGACGAGGGCAGCGCCCCCAAGGTCGCCGGCGTGACCGGGGTCCGGGAGGCGGACGCACCGCAGTCCACCACGGACGGCCCCGTCACCACGGTGGCGGCCGAGGCCGTGTCCGCCCGCCGCAGGGGTGCGGCCCGCGGATCGCGGGCAGGCGGCAGGAAGACGGCGGCCGGTGCGGCGGCCGCCGGCCGGCCCGCACCCGACACCGCAGGCGCAGGCCCCGGCACCGCCCCGGACATCCCGGCACCCGCCACGGCCGACGAGCCCGACGACTGAATCCGGTTACCACCGTTCCAGGAGGAACTTCCATGGCCCTCACCGACGACCTCCGCAAGACGCTGACCGATCCCACTCCGCTCTACGCCCTCGCCGGCACCGCCGACCTCGCGGCGGAGAAACTCGGCGAGGTGCCGGCCCTGGTCGACCGGCTCCGCACCGAGGCGCCCAAGCGCCTGGAGTCCGCCCGCGCCACCGACCCCAAGGCCCTCCAGGAGCGCCTGGCGCAGCAGGCCAAGGAGGCCCAGAACCGGATGGGCGAGCTGCTCGGCTCCCTCGACGGCGACCTGCGCAAGGTCCGCGAGCAGGCGCAGGGGCTGGCCCTGCAGGGCGTGGGCCGCGCCGCCGAGTACGCCGTCAAGGCCCGGGAGACCTACGACGAGCTCGCCGAGCGGGGCCGCGGCGCCGTCCGTACCTGGCGCGGTGAGGCCGCCGAGGACGTGACGGAGCTGGCCGTCGTCATCGAGCCCGACCCCGCGCCCGTGACCGAGCCGACCGCCGCGACCCCGGTGCGCACCGAGCCCGCCCCGCCGGCCCCCGAGGCCGGACAGGGCTCCTCACCGGCCACCCCGGAGCCCACGGTGAAGGACGTCCTGGCCGCCCAGAGCGTGGCGACGCCCACCGAGAAGTCGCCCCGGACCGACGACAAGCCCGCCCCCGCCAAGAAGGCCGCCCACCGCAGGACGACCGGCGCGAAGACGAGCGAGACGAAGACGAGCGGCGCGGAGACGAGCGGCGCGAAGGCCGCCGGCGGGAAGAGCACGGACGGGGAGGCGACCAGCGGCAAGGCCTCGGACCGGTAACCGGTAACCGGTAGGCCACCTCGGCCAGGCGACTGGCACGAGAGGGCTGACCGGCAGGCCACCTCGGCCAGGCGACCCGCACGAGAGGGCTGACCGGAGGCCACCTCGGCCAGGCGACCGGCGCGGAGGGGCGGTGGGCCCGCCCGGAGCTCCGCTGGGGCGGGGTCGGGTCCTCCCGCCGGCCCTGGCAGACGCCGCCGGGTGGGTCCCCGCCGCCGGACCCGGCGGCGCCGCGCGGGGGCGTACCGCACCGCCGCCGTCAGGGGACCGCCCGAGGCGGCCCCCGCCCCACCGGCTCCCGCGGTCGTCGGCGGACGCGGGGCCGTCCGGGTACCGTGGAGCGGCGGCGCCGCGCTACCGAGCAGACGGACGCGGACCGCGCAGACGACAACGGGCGGTGGAGAACGTGCTGGTCAACGGTTTCATGGAGCTGCTGTTCTGGGTCCAGATGGCCCTGCTGGCCGGCAGCGTCGTCGCCTTCGTGCACGCGGCGGTACAGCGTGAGGACGCCTACCGTGCCGCAGGCAAGCAGAACAAGGCGATGTGGCTGCTCTTCCTGGGCATCGCGGCGGTCATCATGGGGCTCTTCCCCCTGGACACCTTCCTGCCCGCCCTGGGCCTGGTCGCGGTGATCGTGTACGCGGTGGACGTCCGTCCCGCGCTCGCGCAGGTGGCCGGCCGCGGTCGCGGCCCCCGCCGCCGCGGCTCCAGCTCCGACGGCCCCTACGGCCCGTTCAACGGCGGCTTCTGACCCCGTCGGCCCGCGCCGGGCCACGCCAGGCCCCGCTTGGCCCCCCAGGCCCGGCCGGTCCCGCGGGCCCCGGTCCGCGTCCCCGGCCCTCTCGCAGGCCTGCCGCCCCCGCCTGCGGCCCGCCGCGGCTCGGCCCGCGGACCGGCCCGTGACCCCGGTCGGGGCCCTGGGCCCCGGGCGAGGCCCCGAAACGCCACCGGCCCCGGGGCCCCCCCGCGAAAGGGGGGGGGCGGGGGGGTGGGGGCGGCGCAAAACCATTGCGCCGGGGGGGGGCGGCCGGGGGCCGGCCCGCGCACCCCACGAGGC
>NZ_JBHWGP010000027.1:0-92418 GCF_042733155.1 Streptomyces sp. NPDC059740
GGGCCCGCACCCGCACCAGCCACTTCGCAGCACTTTGCCCCGTCGAGCTGACGCTCGACGGGGCAAAGCAGGGCCCGAATTAACCAACAGCGTCCGTGTGGGGCGGGCCCTTTGCGTTGCCCCAATCCGTCATAACGTATTGCACAATGCGATACGAAATCGTATGCTCGAAGAGCCACACCACCCGGTCCCGACGAACGCCAGGAGACCGCCATGACCGCCGTCGACATCCCCTTCCACCACGTCATCGTCACCGCCCCCACCGACCGCCTCAACGGCTGGAGGGTAGCCACCCCCACCCCCGACTCCTTCAACCCCCACTACGTCCGCATCGCCCCCGCCACCAACATCCGCCCCGGCGACGTCCTCCTCGGCACCTGCGACCCCCACTACAACGTCGACCTCACCCCCCGCACCGACCGGGCCCAACACACCGGGTACTTCGCCGGAACCCCCAAGCCCCAGAACCAGGGCGCCCGCCCCTTCAACCCCAACCACTGCGACTGGTGCGACCACCACTACCACTGCGGCCTCCGCACCGACCAGGGATACGTCACCGTCGACGGCTGCACCCCTTACAGCCCCGACACCCTCCTCCTCGTCATCCCCCGCGAACTCGCGCAGACGGTGACCGCATGACCACCACTGTGCAGGCGCCCGTCGAAGCCAACCGCGACACCAGGCAGTGCGCCCAGTGCGGCCGGATCGGCGTCATCAAGTTCCTGCCTGTCACCAACAACTCCGGCGGACCCGACATCTACGTCTGCCAAGGCCGCGTCGCCTGCCGCAGGCGCGTGCACATGGCGCAGCAGACGCTGGCAGCCCGCCACGAGTTGCAGGCGCTTCCCGCCCCCGCCGAGGACACGCCCCTCGGCGTCAAGGACTGGGTCGCCCCCACCGGCTGGAGCGAGGCGGAGCAAGAGCAGCACTATCGCGAGCTCGCCCTGGCCATCGGCATAGACCCCGACGCCAAGGAAGCCCACCACCCGCGGGTCATCGCTCGCCGCCGCGCCCGCGAACTGCGCCACACCGCTGCCTGACCAACCTGCTGCCGACGAGGAGGCCCCTTCTATGACTACCCCCGCACCCCCTCACCCGCGCCACGCTCTCAGCCCGAACGACGCGAGCGGCACCCAGCACGGCATCACCATCGTCCACGCCGGCACCGAAGACTGGCCCACCATCCTGGCCCTCACCACCCACCGGGAAGCCGCCGCGAGGGCGATCACCGCGCAAGCACGCTCCGACGCGTGGCCCTCGGAACCCGACACCGTCACCGCCAGCGACCTCCAGGCCGGTTGGGCGTGGGCCGAAGAGCGCCCCGACGGCAGGTGGGTGTGGTGGGACCACCGCCAACCCCCGCACCCCGCAACCCCCGCCCTCATCTGGGACTTCTAACCGACCCCAACCAGCCGAGGAGTCTGATGCCCGACACCGCCGTCTGCCCCGAGCTCGCCGCCCAGCACCAGACCGAGCGCGCCTGGGCCCTGCACAACACCCACCGCGCCCACCCCGCCACCATCGGCCCCTGGACCACGACCACCGCCCCCGACGGCACACCCATCGTCACCGCCCGCCTCCACGGCCCCGACGCCGTCCAGCAGCTCCTCAACTTCGGCAGCGGCCCCCTCATCACGACCGGCGACGACGGACAGCGCCCCACCCTCGACTACACCGAGCCCGCCATCACCGCCGTCGAGTGGCGCACCGCCGGCGTCTGGGCCCGCCTCGAAGCCCGCGACCCGCTGCCCGTCCGGCCCATACCGACACCGCGGAACGTGTACGGCACCACCCCGCTCCCGCCCGCCTGGCGCCGCCACCAGAACATGCTCCGCGCCCTCTCCGCCCACCTGCTCAAGGAGAACTGACCTCGTGAGCGCGGATGCCTACCTGATTCTCCTGTGCGACCACCCCGGCTGCGAGTACCCCGAGGCCCACTGGCCGGTCCGCTTCGAGCCGCACACGCACCGCGAACTCCGCCGCCTCCTGAAGACCCGCGGCTGGCGCCGCACCCGCGACGGCCGCGACCTCTGCCCCGAACACGCCACCACCAAGGAGAACTGACCATGCCCGACCGCAACCCGCAGCTCCACCCGACCAACGGCCCCATCCACACCTGGTTCGGCCTGTCCTACAGCAACTACGCCGTCCTCCCGCGCACCCTCCTCCAGTCCATGCCCACCGACTGGCAGCAGCGCATGGTCGCCTGCCTCAACGAACTCGACGACGCCTTCCAGCACATCCCGCAAGCCGAGGCATACGAGGTCACCGCCGCGACCGAGCACATCGTCAACGAGATGACCGCCGAGGAACTGCTCCTCGCTGGCATCACGGAGGTGTGGGAGACCGACGGTGAGCCACCCATGCCGCCGTGGGATGAGGGATTCCGCGACTGGATGGACACCCACCAGAAGGCGGAGCCCACCTACTACGACGATGCCTTCCAGGTGATGAACCCAGACCAGCGCGTCCTGCTCCCCGTGTCCGACCCGGTGCCGCACTACAACCGGGGCCGCACCTACATCCCACCGCAGCAGACCCAGACCCAGGAGGCGTGACCATGCCCGACACCGCTGAGACGCTCCTCGCCAACCTCGGCGAAACCTACGTTGCGTCCATCTCCTCACCCAGCCCCCGACACCCCGCCGCCATGGGATGGCGCGCCCACACCAGCACCATGGCCGCAGGCTTCACCCGCGCCCTCCACTCCCTCCACCAGATCGCCCCCGACCAGGCCGCCGACATCGCCACCTGGTTCGCCGGCCCGCTCGACGACGGCCCCGACCCTGAAGAGCACATGGACTGGGTCGCCGAGCACATCGCCGCCCACCCCGACACGTTCCAGAAGTGGCTCGCGGAAGGGCGGACGGCCGCCGAGCGGGCCCAGCAGTTCACTGCGGAGTGGGAGCGCAAACAGCGCGAGGCCTCCGCGTGACCAACCACCGAACCGATCAGGAGCCGACCATGCCCCTCCTCAACTTCGACCACCTGCTCGACGGCGACCAGACCGAACCCGACGTCGACGACGGCAGCTGCGCCTGCCAGAAGCCCGACGACCAGTACCTCATGGCCATCGAAGAGGGGCAGGTCTCCCTCCGCCACGCGACCTGCGGCAAGCCCCCGAACTGGGGCGACTGGACCGATCTGACCTACTCCGACCCGGTGCCCGTACGCGCCGAGTGGAAGAGGGAAGGCAGTTGCACCGGCGCTCACTACAGCGACTACACGTACGCCTGCGACTGCGACCACTGGGTCCAGATCACGCTGCCCGGGGAGACCGCATGACGACTGCCGCGCCCGTGCGCCCGCCGCACACCAGCAGCGGGCCCCTCCTCACCTTCCACACCACCCGCCAACCCCAGCTCCTCCGCATCATGACCCCCCGGCGGATACAGATCCTCACCCTCGCCGCCAACGGCCACACCAACCAGCAGATCGCCGAACACCTCGTCCTGTCCGTCGAGACCGTCAAGACCCACATGCGGCAGATCCACGCCGTGCTCGGCGCCCGCGACCGCGCCCACGCCGTCGCCCTCGGCATCCTCCGAGGCTTCGTGCCTGCCAGCGCCATCCACGCCGCCTGAGTGCCGCGTTTCCGCAGGTCGCACACAAACCAGCCAGTAACAAGGAGACGACCGTGCCCACATCCCGCGCGGCCCGCTACGCCGCCACCTACGCCATCCTCACCGCCGCTCACGAAGTCGCCGACCACCTCGTCCAGGTCGACCGCGACGCCACCACCAAGGGCCACCCCGGCTCTGAGGGGAGGGCCGCGTGCCTCCGGCACGTCGCGTCGTACACCCTCACCCAGGCCCTCGCCCTCACCGCAGCCAACCGCGGACTCCGCCTCGGCCTCAACACCCGCTGGGCCCTCGCCGGGCTCGCCCTGTCCGCCGCCACCCACTACGCCGCCGACCGCTCCGGCGGACGCTGGGCCGAGAACCCCAAGCAGCAGCCGACCACCCGCCTCGTCCGCGCCGCCCACGCGATCGGCAAGGGCGAATGGCTCACACACGACCCGCAGGCCGGCTACCGCATCGACCAGGCGTGGCACAAGGGCTGGATCGCCATCGCCGCCGGCGTCGCTGCGGTCGGGGGGACTGCGTGACCGCGGGCCGGTCCGCCGCGGCTCAGGCTGCCCGCGTGGGGCGTCTGGGCCCCCTCCAGCACATCGCCCGAGCCGTCGGCCTGGAGACCGCCGCCATGGCAGAGAAGGGGCGTCAGGCAGGCAAGTGGCGCGCCGGTCACCTGGGCGAGAAGGCCACCGCCCGCATCGTCGCCCCGCTCGCCCACGAGGGCTGGATGCTGCTCCACGACCTCCGCATCTGGGACCGGGCCAACCTCGACCACGTCCTGGTCGCCCCCGACACGCAGGTGCTCCTCCTCGACTCCAAGTGGTGGAGCGTTTCCGCCCCTGTCCGGCTGTCTGGCAGGCACGTCCTCTACCAGTCTGCGGACGTCACCGACGAAGTCGCGAAGGTCGGCCGACTCGCCGACGGCGTGGAGGAGCTCCTGCGCGTGCCGGTGACACCGCTCGTCGTTCCCCACAACGCTCCCGTACAGCCCGGCATCGGGTTCACCCTGCCCGGTACGACGCCCGTGCACGTCGTGCCTCCGGAGCGGCTCCTGACCGTGCTGCGCGGCAACGTGGGCCGGCCCAACCCGGGCGCCGCGCGGGCGTTGGCGGAGCGTGTGGCGGTGGTGTTGCCGGAGTACCGGTGACCGGCCGCCCTACGAGACGCGCCGCAGACGTGCTGAAGGGCCCACCGCCTGGTGACGGTGGGCCCTTCATGGTGTCGGCTAGCTGCGGTGCCGGCGGTCTGCCACGACGAGGCTGGCGCTGATGGCGGCCAGGATCGCCCAGACCACCCACATCCAGGTGGCGCCGGCGCCGGCCACGGTTGCTGCGGTGATCGTGGCGAGCAGCAGTAGCACGCCGATCAGGGTTGACCAAGTGGCTGTTTGCATGGCGTTCCTCCTTTCTGGGTGTCGTGCGAGACTGGGTGGAGGGGCCGGAGGTACTAGCTCTACTTCCGGCCCCTCTTCTGTCACTCCTTCCGGTGACGACCCTTGCCCTTCTTCATCTTTGCCCAGTGGGCGATGAGTGCGGCGAGGGTGTTCGCGGTTGTTGCGACGGCGCCTAAGGCCACCCAGAACTCGCTGTTGATTTGTCGTTCACCCCCTCTCGGTTGGTGATGACTCAATTGTACGGGGAGGCTGTACAGGTGTCAACCCTCCCCGTACACTGGTGTCCATGACGACCCCCGCCGACGCCTTCACCCAGCTCATCTCCGACATCAACGCGCTGACCGACCCCACCGAACGGGCCCGCGCCGCCACCGCCCTCCTCGATGCCGTCCCCGGCCTCCAGAAGAGCGCGCGCACCGCCCGGCAAGAAGCAGTCCTCGAACTCCGCGCCAAGGGCAACAGTCACGCCGACGTGGCCGCGCTTCTCGGTATCACCCGCTCTCGCGCGCAGCAGATCGCCGAAGGGCGCAGCGGAGGTACCGCTCGGAAGCAGCCGTGAGCCGGCCGCACACGCAGTGCGCCCCTCCCGTGCAGGCGGGAGGGGCGTCGCTGTCTCCGGGCGTCCTCGTCGCGGTGCTCCCGCCAGGCGCGGGGCCGACTAGTGCGAGGACGGAGCCAGTTCCCTGGCTTCACCCCCGGACGACCTGCTCAGTGTGCCAGCGGGGTACGACAGTGGGCCCGTCGCGACGGGGGATGCACGACGGGCCCACACCCAGTGTGCACCCACCCGCCGGGCGGACGGGGCGACTCCGCCGTTACCGACCCGCCCGCGGCCAGGTTGGGCAGGGCGTGGATGTCGACGTGGAACGCCTGCACGCCCTGATCGAAGCCGAGCCGGACAGCCTCGCCACTCGGCCCGTCACCCTGACCGCAGGGGAGGCGCAGGCCCTGGTGGAACTGCTCGGTGTCCTCGTCGTGTCGCGAGCCGGCGGGGACGAGGTGGGGCAGGTCGCGCAGAGCCTCGCCCTCGACGTGGCGCGCCGCATCCCCGTGGCCAGCTGAACCGCGGCGCCGGGCGCTACTCGCCAGCCTCAGCGAGGGGCTTACGCCGCTGCCGGGTGTGGCCGCGGACGGGGCGGCCCTTGCGCATGTGGTCTCGGACCGGCCACTCGACGGCCTTGTACTGAGGCGCGGCGCGGGGTAGGTCGGCCGGCTCGGTGGGCTGGGGAAGTGAGGCGTCCGCGGCGGTGGCGCCGCCCGTCGCGTGTTCTTCGTCCGCGTCGTGGTCGTCGGTGGTGGCGTAGGCGAGGTAGCCGGTAGCCAGCGCGGCTGCAATTCCGCCGACGGCGACCACCTTGCCGGCGAGGTTGAGGCTGTTCCACCGGTCGGCTACGCCGCGCCGCAGAGGCTTTTTCTCGACGATGGCTTCCGTCTCGGGTTCGGCGGGGAGGGTGGTGTCGTCTGGCGCGGTCATCGGTGGGCCCCTCTCTGCTGCGAGGACCGGAGTCTAGGCGGCCGTGGAGCCGTGAGAGGGCCGAATCGGTCCGAGGAGGGCGGACGGTTCAACTGATGCACCCCCCGCATTGACACTGTGATGCGGGGGGTGCATCATAGTGTCATCAAGGGACGCACCCAGGGGGACCAGATGGACGCCACCACCGCCGCCACCAAGAGCAAGGTCACCGTCGCCACCATCCGCAACTGGTGCCGCCGCGGCGTCATCACCGCCACCAAGACTGCCGGCCGGTGGGACATTGACCCGACCAGCCTCCGCGCCCACCGCCGCCGCCTCATCGCCCTGGACACCGCACGCCAGGCCCGCGCCGCCACTGTCATCCAGACCCGCATCACCAGCCAGCTCGTCCTCCCGAACCTCACCGGCAGCGACAAGCAAGTCGCCTGGGCCCGGGACATCCGCGACCGCCGCATCGCCGCCGCCCTCCAACTCGTCACCCACGACGACGAGAGCGGCCAGCCCACCGGTCGCGCCACCTACCGGCTCGCCACCCCGACCATGTTCGGCCGCGACCCCCTCCACGCCGGCGACTTCCTCGGGACCGCCGCCTACACCGAGCACACCACCGAGGCCGACTACCTGATCGCCCTCCACGCCGTCCTCAATGCCTGCACCAACGCCCGCTACTGGATCAACAAGCGCTGAGGAGCCACGATGCCTACGCCAATCACTGAGCGTTCACGCTTCAAAATCACCAACCGCATCCCGATCGGTAGCCGCTACGCCGACGATGAGACGGGCTACACCCTGGTCGCCTACTCCGTAGACCCTGTCAACGGCCGCGCCGAGCCGCTCTTCATCGCAGACGACGACATCGGCGAGGGCGCGGCCTCCCAGCACTGGATGGACCGCGCCATGCACGGCTCCACCCCGCTTCTTGCGGTGTCCGACGTGGTCGGCATCGGTTCCGAGACGCTGCATCCGGCCCCAGACGACGCGGACAAGGCTGCTGCTGCGTTCGCCGCCCTCGCGACCCGGGAAGAGCACACTTTCCGGGACACCGGGGACTTCTCCCGCGTCACGCTGTACGCCGAACTCAACTCGGACGAGGAGGTGGCCGCGTTCCTCGCCTATGCCAAGGCTGAGCTGGAACTGCGTTCAGCTCAGCGGCGGTTGGAGCGAGCAGCGCGGGATCGATCAGAGCGGATCGCGTTGGTGGCTGACCTGACCGGTTCGCAGCGGCAGGCCGCGAAGGTGCTGGGGGTGAACCAGTCGACCGTCAGCCGCGCCCTGCGGGAACGCCCTGAGCGCCCCTAACGCGCCGTATCCCCGTGGCCGACGCGCTCTGACTCAGCCCTCGCCGTCGTCAGGCTTCGGGTCGTCGACGTGGCGGAGGGCGCCGCGGGCCTTGACGAGGCCCGCGCCGGACAGGGTGTCCCAGTAGGGGTGCGTGTGCACCTGATCAACGAGGTCGTTGAGCCGGGCCCGGAGTTCGGCGACCTGGGCCTTCTCCTCGTCGGTCCAGCCGGGGGAGGAGTCCTTGCGGCGTTCGCGCCAGTAGCCGCGTTCGGGGCCCTGCTCCCAGCCGTCCATGGGTTCGGTGGACCAGGGGAGGCGTTCGAGGAGAGCGGCGAGGTCGGCGCGGGTCTTGTCCGCTTCGCGCCGGAGTTGTACGAGATCGTCGGGAAAGTCGTGGCTCACTTCACGGGAGCCTACTCCTGGCCGGTCACGTGTTCGGTAGCGACCCGGCGCCGTGACTCGGGTCTTGGGTCACTTTGGTCCCTCGCGGGCCTGGTGCGGCCAGGCCCGGGGGTGGTCACGTGGTCCAGGTGCCGGCGAGGGTGGCGTAGGTGAAACCGGGCCCGAAGGAGAGGGCGAGGCCGCGGGTGCCGGGCGCGGGCGGGGTGGTGTGGGTGCGGCGCAGCACGTCGAGCACGCTGATGCCGCCGAGGTTGCCGTTCTCGGCCAGCGACGCCCACGTGTGCGCCACCTGCTCGTCGGAGAGGGACAGCCCGGCTTGGACGGCGCTGATGATGGCCGGCCCGCCCGCGTGCACGAGGGCCCAGTCCGGCGCCGCCAGGTCCAGCGTCTTGAGCCACTCCACGACGTCCGGGAGGACATCCTTCGGGCCGCGCAGGGCGGCCTTGGTGGAGTCGAAGTGGAAGCCCGCGGTGTCGAGGCGCCCCCAGTAGGAGTTGTGCGCGGAGTCGGGCAGCACGTACTGGCGGTGCGCGTCGATCGCCAGGCCCGGCTGGAGCGGCGTG
The DNA here is from genome assembly GCF_042733155.1 of Streptomyces sp. NPDC059740. Taxonomy (NCBI): domain Bacteria; kingdom Bacillati; phylum Actinomycetota; class Actinomycetes; order Kitasatosporales; family Streptomycetaceae; genus Streptomyces; species Streptomyces sp. NPDC059740. Next base: position 8,689 of record NZ_JBHWGP010000027.1, read on the forward strand.
TCGGTGACGATGCAGGCGCCGGCGGAGTCGCCGAACAGGGCCTTGTAGATCTGCGACTCGGTGGTCTGGTCGGCGTGGTGGTAGATGCTCGTGATGGCCTCGGACACCACGACCAGGACCCGGGCGCCCGGGTGCACGGCGACGTCATCGGCGGCCTTGCCGAGGGCCTTGGTGCCACCCACGCACGCCAACGTGGCCAAAGCCGTGGTGCGCACGTCCGGGCGCAGGCCGAGGCGGTTGATGAGGGTGATGTCGAGCTGGGGGACGGCCCAGGAGGTGGTGTGGGAGGTGATGACGGAGTCGATGTCCCCGGGGGTGATGCCGGCCTGTTCGATGGCCTGTCGTGCGGCCTGCTCGGCCATGTCCTGGGTGGCGGCCCAAGCCGCGGCGTTGCGGTCCTCGAGGCCGGTGGCGCCGGACACGACGGGGGCGTCCAGCGGCTGGGCGAGGGGCCGGCGCTGCACGCCGCTGTTGCGGATGACGCGCTCCCATATCGCAAACTTGGGGTGCGGTGCACCGTCGTCCTGCGCAGTGTTGGCGCGAATGTTGTCGAGGATGTCGGCGGTGCTGGCCCAGTACTGGCCGTGGACGACGGCTGGTTGTGTGACATGAGCAGGCATGACGTGCCCCCCGGTCTGTTGGCGAGACCTTTACCCTACGGTCGTCATGATGGCGGGATTGCCCCGGTGAAGTGCCGATTCGTTCACGATGCCAACCCGGGGGCGAGGTGTCCGTTACAGGTGTCCGCGGCTGGCATTGGCCCGGGGGTGAAGACGGTGCCCATGAAGCGGGCGCCGGGGCAGCCGAGCAACTCGGCGGCGCAGATCCGCACCCAGCCGTGCTCACCGGTGGGCGGCCAGTACTGGGGGCGCACCGAACCGTCAGGTTGGGCGGTGTCGTAGGCGCGGTGCGCGTACAGCGGCCCGGTGCGCGGGTCGCGCAGCACAGCGGTCTCCAGCTCCTCCAGCGTCTGGTCCTTGGGGTGGTGGGCGCGGGCGGCGCGGAGCTGGGGGAGGACGTAGGGGGCCCAGGCGGTTTCCCAGTCGGTGAGGATCGGGACGAGGTCGGGTTGTGCCGGGTTGCCGCGGGCGTCGTCGGACAGCAGCATCCAGCGCATCATGTTGTCCGGCCAGTCCCGGCCCTCGTAGATCGCGGCGAAGGTGGCGTTCCAGGCGAGGAGGTTCCAGGAGGGGTCGATGACGTAGGCGGGGTGGGAGATGCCGTGGATGTACGACAGCCACGCGGGGTCGACGGTGCGCCCGGAGTGCTCGTAGAGGGCGTAGGGGGGGTTCTGGCCGCGGGCGAGGGAGCACATGTGGGCCCAGCCTTCCTCGGTGAGGTGGAGGACGCGGGCTATGTCGTGGAGGAGTTCGAAGCTGGGGGTCTTCTTGCGGCCGTTGATGACGGCGCTGTAGGTGCCTACGGACCATGCGGCGCGTTGGTCGACGTCGGTCTGGGTGGGGATGCCGGCGGTTTCGCGGGCGGTCTCGCAGAGTGCCTTGAGTGCTTCGACGCTCATGTGGTGCTGTGTCCCCCTATCACGCCCTGTTGGGGCGTTTCTAGTGCTGTGGTGCGGTCAGTTGTTCACGTGAAGATTTGGCAGTGGTGGTTGCCCTGGGCACCGGCCATGCTGGTCCTCGACCGGTTGGGGTGGGGCAGCAGCCGCCCTGCTGGTCGAAGGCGGGTTACGGGGGTGCCTGTCGTGTGTGCCGGGTTGCCCCGGGCGGTAGTTCGCAGCCTGCCGACTGGGGCACCGGCCTTCTCTGTTTACGTGGCCTGTGCATGTGGTGACTACTGGTATACCGCGCGCGGTTTCGTTTCTTCGCTCACTCGTTCGAGTGGTGTGGTCGCGTTTCGCCATGTTCTACGGCGGTTACTCCCGGAATGCCTGCCGCAGTTCTCGGCCACACCACCCAACAGGCACAGTGACGCTCACGCCTGACTGTGGCACGGGCAGGTACACGGGGCGGCGCAGAACTTGCACTGTGCCGGCGTCTTGGCGCCGGACAGGCCGGTGTGCCGCTGGCAGTAGCCGTGCTCGCCGTGCAGACAGCCGGTGGACAGGTAGACGTGGTGGTCGGGGTTGGGGCGGAGGGCGGCGAGTTCGTCGCGCATCTGGTCAGCGAGGGTGCTCACCCGCTCGAGGGCGGTTTGCGCCTGGTCCCGTTCCCACTCGGCCTTGCGGCACTGGCCGGTGACTGCTCCCAGGGCGTTGTCGAGCGTCTTCACCTGGCGGCGCGCCTCGTCCCGCTGGGCCGTCACTTCGGTCAGTTCCTGCTCCAGGTCGGCGATGCGCTGCGCGGTGTTGGTCACGGCTGCTCTCCGGGGTCGACTTCGGGGTGGGTGAAGTGGACGGGCTTGCCGAGGCTGCGGGCGTAGGTGATCTCCGCGCGGGTGGAGTCCCCGATGTAGTCGCCGACGATCAGCACTTCGTCAGCGAGGCGGATCTTGGCGCGGTGCAGGTCGTCCAGGCGCTGCTTACCTGCCTCGGCTTCGGCCGGGTTGGCCCACTGGGGGCGGGGGTTCTTCATGTCGACGCCGGGCTTGACGACGATGTTGCCAGCCCAGGTGAGCTGGAAGTCGGCGTCGGCCATCTCGGTCATGAAGCGGGTGCTGCCGCAGATGGCGACGATGTGTGGCAGGCCGAGGCCCCGCTTAGCGTCGGCGAGAAGCTGGTCGGAGGTGGAGAACTGGGAGTAGGTCATGCTGCCTCCCACAGGTAGCGGGGCACGTTCTCCGTGCCGGTGAGTTCACGAGGACGGCTGGGGCGGTCCCAGCCAGGTCGTGCTGGTCGCTCGGCAATTACGCGCCACCCGGCGGCGCGAAGGCTAGCCCCACCTTCTCCTTGCTGGGTGTAGGTGATGAGGCGGCTGTAGCCCATGCCCTTGGCGATCTCCCAGCAGGCGGCGTAGAGCATGGAGCAGGCGTTGCGGGTGCCGTCGGTGGCGACACGGGTCACTTCGAGGGTGTGGCCGTTGTCGAGGTGTCGGGCGACGGGGCGCCCGATGATGGCGACGCCTACGAGGGCGCCGTCGTGGGTGGCTACGCCGACGCATGCCTTGTATCCGCGGGGTGGCTTGTGGTGGCGGTGCCACTCGGAGATGAACGCGCACGCATCACGGAAAGATATGCCCTCTCCGACCCGAGGAGTGCCGATCATTGCCGCTCCGCCTGCGTGCGGTGGTAGGCGTCGGTCGCGGTGTGTCCGTTGACTGTCACGTTGGGCGCGAGACGCCGCGCGAGGGCCAGAGCGTCCTCGACGTCCGCGTACTCGATGCCGCTGGTGAGGCCGGGAGTCCAGTTGCCATCGCGGTCATAGCCACCGTGCCCGTCGGTCACAACCCACTTGCCGCGCCGGGTCTTCTCGACGTAGAGGGTGAAGTACCGGCGGTTGATGTCGTCGGCAGGGAGCACGGACACCTCGTAGCGGGTGATGTCGGTGAGCGGCGACGGCTGGATCACGGCTACTCCTTCGGGGGTGGGTGGTGCCCTGGTGCGCTACGACGCGCCACGGCTTGAGCGCCAGGGCTGAGGGCAGTGCGGGGCTGGCTCAGAAGCGCCACCAGCCGTCGTAGCCGTCCGGGATGACGGGGAAGCCGGCCAGCATCGGGCGGAGGATCGCGAGGTGCTGCTCCTGCACCTCCGGGTTCTCGGCGCCCCAGTAGCCGGTGCCGTCCCAGCGGCCGTGACAGTCGCCGCCGTACCGGCCGTCGTTGTGCTGGTCCAGGAACTGGCGGGCGGTGGCGGGCTCCGGGTACTGGAGGTCCCAGAGTTCGCCGATGCAGGCGACGGTGGCGCCTCGGCGTCGTCGGAACCAGACGGCGTTGATGCGGCAGGTCACGTAGTAGGGGTTGCGTCCTTTCGGGGTGTCTTCGCGGGTGCTGACGCGGAGGGTGTTGAGGTCGATGGCGTAGGGCTTGCGTGAGATGAGGAAGCGGTCTTCTCGGATCACGGGTGTCCTTCGGGTCTGGGTGTCTCGTGGGGTGCGCGTGCGGGACGTGCACCCGGGCGGCGCCCAGACGATCAGGGCTGGGGGAAGACCTCGTCGAGGACGGCGCGGATCTCGTCGGCGTCTCGCTGCGTCAGCGTGATGGTGCGCAGGTTGCGGCTGCGGCCGGAGTACTTGGGGCCCATCAGCCGGTAGCCATGCCCGTTGGTCTCGCTGGTCATGACGTTGATGCTGAGCTGGTAGGCGGGATACTCGCGGTCGCTGCTGGCGGCGTCGAGCGTGATGGTCGCCGTCTTGGGGGTGGTCTCGGTGCTCGTGGTCACTGGGCCTCCTGGGCGGTCTCGTCGGTGTCTGCGGGGTTGGTGATGGTGATGTCGTCACGGGTACGGGAGAGGACGCGGTCATACGTGCGCTTGGGGTCGTCCCAGCCGCCTCCACCGCCGTCGAGGGTGAGCGTCTTCTTGTTGACGCGCTTGACGCGGTAGGTGTCCTGGCTGGTCTGGAAGGTTCGGACAGTGACGATGTCGCCGACCTGGAAGTCGGAGGGCTGCCAGGGGCGGGCGCGAGTAGAGGTGACGGCGGTGATCTTGGCCTGTGCGTCGGCCTTGGCCTTGGCCCACTTCGCCGCCTGCTCGGCCTTCTCGGCGGCCTTGTAGGCGTCGATGGTGCGCTCGAAGTGGGCGTCGGCGCGGCGCTTGTCGCGGCGCGCGGAGCGGTAGGAGTGGTGCCCGGGGAGAAGGGGCTGTCCGCCAGCGAAGCGGCCGTAGAGGTCATGGTTGCGCTTCGTGCGGGCCTCGAAGTCGGCCTTGAGGCGGTCGGCACGCTTCTGGAGTTCGGCGGCGCGGCGCTGCTCGGGGGTGTCGGTCATCTGGTGCTCCTCGGGTCTGGGCGTCTCGTGGGGTGCATGTGCGGGACGTGCACCCGGGCGGCAACCAGGCCGCCGGTCAGGCGAAGACGGCGCGCGTGGCCAGACCGGGGCTGTACTGCTCGATCGCGCGGACGGCCACCCCGAGGGCGCGGAATGCGTCGCTGCGCTCGCTTAGGACCATGTCGCTCCAGGCGCGGTCGTCACTGGACCGCAGCTCGGCGTTGGCCCACCGGAAGCGCTGGCTGGCGTCGCGTGCGTCGTGGATGGCGCTTGCGATGTGGGTGGGGATGGGGCCGTACACGGTTTCGAGTGAGCGGATCGGGTCCATGGCGGTCTCCTCAGGCGTTGATCTGGTGGGCGGTGGGCTTCACGTGCCGGTGCGGCACGTGAAGCCCTGTGGTTGGTGCGGCTTAGGCCGCGGCGGAGAAGGGGCCCGTGCACTCCAGGTCGTCTGCGGCGCAGGCCGGGCAGTCCTCGGGGCAAACGCCGGCGAAGCAGTCGGAGCGTTCGAGGACGAGGCGCGGCTCCTCCAGGGTGAAGTCCTTCCCGTCCGGGACGGGGGCGACGGTGGCGGTGTAGGCGGCGAGGACGGCGGAGACGCCCTGCGTGTGGATGGCGTCCGTCGTCTGGCCGGCGTAGTAGAAGTCGGCCGTGGTCGGGTTGTAGACCTCGACGTGCAGGCGGTGGGCGCGGTGGCCGAGGGGGAGCATGGCGCCGAGGAGGGCACCGGTGGTGTCGCGGATCTCCCAGCCCTCGAGGGGCTCGGTGCCGTTCCGCATGTCGCCGATCCACTGCCAGGCGGTGACCTGTGCGGCGGTCATGCGGACGAGGAGGAGGGTGACCTCTGCGAAGGTGAAGCCGCCGCGGGAGGTGCCAGTGAAGTGGTTCACGGTGACGGTGGTGACGGTGCGGCGCATGGCGGTCTCCTCGGGTGCAGTGGGTTCATCGTGTCGGGGGTTGCGCTTGGCGTTCCCCCGACTTAGGTGCGGGTGGGGCCGGTCGTCTGGGGGTTGGCGGCCGGCCCCTGCGTGGGCACCTCCTTGGTGGGTGGTCCCCACTCTACCGAAACGTATTGCGTGATGCAATACGTTTTCGGGGTTGGTTGTGACGCCGAGCCACCCACGTCGTTGCCGAGACATGCCCGCCACGCCCATCCCCCTGCCGGTGACCGTCGCCCTCGCCGCACCAGCCGCGGACCTCCCCACCGGCAGCACCTGGGCCTACGAGGTCAAGATGGACGGCCACCGGACGGTCCTCGCCGTGGATGAGCAGGCGCGGGTGACGCTTCAGGCGGGCCGCTCCCACCGCAACGTCACCCGGGCGTTCCCGGACCTCGCCGAAGCCGCCGCCGCGCTCCCGTCAGGCACAGTGCTGGACGGGGAGGCAGTCGTGCTCCACGAGGGCGTGGTGTCGTTCGAGGCGGTGCAGCAGCGGGCCCTGAGCGGCCCCACACGGGCCGCGAGGCTCGCCGCCAAACTCCCCGCCACCCTCGTCGCGTTCGACGCTCTGGCGGTCGCTGGGACGGACCTGCGGGCACGCCCCTACTCGACCCGCCGGCAGGCCCTGCTCGACGTCCTGGCGCCGCTCGGCCCGCCCCTCGAGCCCGTCCTTGCCACCCGGGACCGAGGGGAGGCGCTGCTGTGGATGGACGCGCTACGACCCCAGGGGATCGAAGGCATCGTGGCGAAGCGGGTCACGGAGCGGTACCCCGCAGGCCGACGGTCCTGGGTAAAGGTCCGGCACGCGGCGCTCGGTGACGGGGCGGCGGTCGGGTACACGGGCCGGCCGCAACGCCCGGACCGGTTGATCGTGAAGGTGGAGGGGCGGTGGCTGCTGTCGACACCGTTGGATCTGCCGACCGCCCGCGTGCTGGCGCAGGCCCTCGAGACGGCCGGCGCCGCCGACGTCGCTGCGGCGGGTCCGGTGCGAGTGCTGCGGGACGGGACCCGCTACCGGCCGCTGGGGGTGGACGTGCCGGTGGAGGTGGAGGTCGGGACGACGCGGCACCGGCACGTCACGGTGCGGCGGCTGCGCCCCGACCTGATGTGACCGTCTCAGCCCGCCGCCGGCGCCGAGGCGGCCGTCAGGGAGGCCAGGGCGGCTTTCGCCTCACGCAGTCCGCCACGGCCGATGGCCAGCCCCTCCTCGGCCGTCAGAAGGCCGCGCAGCACCCCCGACACCGCGGGCTCCACCCCGCCGCCGCCAACCGCTTGGAGGGACTGCTGCTCCTCGAGGTGCCGCATGCCGGCCGCGCAGTGCCGCACCGGCGCCGCGGTCTCGGCCAGGAGCGTCTCAAGAGCGTCGAGCAGGGCGGCGATGTCGACGAGCGGCAGGGCGGCGGGGTTGTTGATGGCGGTGGCGAGGTGCCGCATGCAGGTGGCTGCGTCGATGGGGAGTGTGGCCGCGGGCGGGGGCACGGTGGGGGTGGTGGCCATGGCGCTGCTCCAGGCTCGTATCGGACATGTCCGCACGTAGCGTGGCAGCGTGCACTGACAGAACGGCGCCTACACGGCCGGGAACAGCGTGGCTACCAGCCGGCCGCGCAGTTCCACGCCCTGCACGCGGCGCCTGAACGTGGCGCGCAGGTGGACGGCGCCCAGGTCGTCGTCGGTCCGCCGCACCATGACGCGCAGGTGCCGGGCCCACGCCTCGAGGTCGGCGCGCTGCTGCTCGGCGGTGCGGGTCAGGCCGGTGGCGTCACCGGTAAGCCGGCCGTCCTCGCCGATCGTCCACTGAAGCGCGGGCAGTCCCGCGGCGGCGCCGGCGGCGAGGAGGCGCTGGAGGGCTTGGTGTGCGTGCTGCTGGGGCAGATCAACCGCAACGCTCATACCAGCAGGCTAGAGCCCTGCGCCCCGTTCCGGGAGGGTTTCGCTCGCCGACGATCGAGCGTCTCAGGGTCGCGGCGCTGTCGCCTGCCGCTCCCACGCCAGCAGCACCTCGGCGGCGGCCTCCTGTCGAGTAGCGCAACGCCGTGTGGGGATCAGCGTCTGCGCGGATCGGCCGATCCACCCGTTGCGGCCTGATCGGCTGGCGCCGCCGTAGGACGGTTCGACGTGGCCGAGGAGCAGGTCGCCGCTGCGGACTTCCCAACGGCTGGTGTCGCGGTGGTCGGGCGCTTTGACGAGGTCGGCGGCTTCGATGACGGCCCGCGCCGCCTTAGCGCTCATGCGCCGGTTCGGCCGGCTCGAGGAGGAGGGCATGGTGCGAGGGTAGGTGGTGGCGCTGTTCTCGGGTTCTGGGCGGGTGGGGCGGCGTACCGTGGCTGGTAGACGAGAGGAGCCCGCGGTGGATGCGACGCTGAAGACCGTGGTCGGTGGGGAGCTGGTGGAGTTGCCCGGCACCATCGCCACTGTGCGGCAGACGCTCGACGATGACCAGGCGCAGGCCTTCGACGCCGAGGTTGAGCACGCCGCGGCCGCGGACCTGCCGGCCGTCGTGGCTCGGTGGGCGCTGGCGCAGGCCGGCGCGGACGACGAGGACGAGGCCCTGTTCGCGCTGCTTGAGGCCGGGCAGGACGTTGGCGCGGTGCCGGCCGAGGACGATGAGGCTGGGGCTGCGTGAGCCGGTACCGCGTCCAGTACGCCCCGCCCGCCGACGCTGCGCGCCGCTCGATGCCCGCGGCGGTGCGGGCCCCCTTCGACGCCGGCATGACGAGATTGGCCGGCGACCCGTACGCGCACGGCTCCACCCCCATCAAGGGCGAGCAGGACCGCCGGGAGGCCACGGTCGCCGGCGTGGTCATCCGGTACTACGTGGCGAAGGCCGTCCTGATGGTCACCGTGGTCCGCATCGTCTACGTGTGAGCGGCGCAGTCTTCGACAGGGCGGGCCCCCGGTGGGGGCCCGCCTTCGTCGTTCCGGGCCGGGGTCAGCGGTAGAGACGGGCCTGCCGCAGGACGTGGTCGAGGGGGATGTAGGTGATGTTGACGTCGTAGCCGCCGGCCCGGTATGGGCTGCCGGGCCGGGTGCAGGCCGCTTCTGCGTGGACGGTCGTGCCGGGGCGGTACAGGTCGTGGTGGAGGTGCCAGTCGTTGCAGGGCGGGCACCAGACGGCGAGGACGGTGTGGGCGCGGTTGAGGTAGCCGTACAGGAACGGAACGGCGCCGTTGGCAGGGCGGATTCGGGACATGGTTCCTCCAGGTCTGGGCGTGACGGGGTAGGCCCCGGGCGCACTGGGTGCGGGGGCTTGGCGGTGGTTGGTGCGCAGTGGGGCGGACAGCAGAAGGCCCGCCGGCTGTCGGCGGGGCTGATGGGACTACAGCGAGGGGTTAGCCGCGCAAGGGCCCTTCGCTAGGTCCTCTAGTGAGTCGATTGCTTGGGCGGGGCCTCTGGGACTTCAGGGGGCGTAGGGCTCGCTTCGGCGCGACTGATGCGGAAGCGAGCGCAGCAGAAAGCCCGCCACGGTGGTGTGTGGCGGGCAGTGGCTCAGGGCGAACAGGGTTGGAAAGCGCTCTGCTCTACAGGGGGCGTAAACCGAAAGACCCCGGGCGCGCTCGCCCTCACCGGGAATGTGTGGGGAGTGTCCGCCCGAAAGAGTGTACGGGCATAAATCGGCAGGTCAGGTGCGGTGTTGCTTCGCAGAGAGCGTGCGGTGCGGCGCACCAGCAGGCCGGGGTCAGGCGGAGTGCTCCTCCGGGCTGTCGACGATGAAGCCGCGCACCTGTGGCCCGTCCTCCTCGGCGGCCTCGTCCCATGCGGCGACCACCTCGGCGTACCGCGGGTCGACCCACTCCTCAGCCATGCCAGCTCCTTTCGTCACCCTGCTCAACGCCACAGGGCGCCCCGGGTGGCGTCACAGCTTGATCTGGGTGATGCCGTGGAGGAGCTGCTGCACGCCGTGGAGGATGCCTTGGCCGACGTCGGTGGGGGCGAGGACCAGGCCGAGGATGAGGATGACGATGATGCCGAAGGTCTGGTCGGCGCGGGTGCGGGGTTCGACGGGGCGGCGCCACCGCAGGATGACGATGATGGCGAGTAGCAGTGCCACGTTGATGGTCAGGATCACTGCGGTTGCCCTTCGACGCGACGACGCCCCGGTCCTGGTTGTAGCGGAGGCCGGGGCGTGTGTGTGGGCGGTGTGGGGCGGGTTGGCGTGATGCTGTTCGCCGGTGGCCGACACCCCGCCTGCGGGACGGTCAGCGGGCGGCAGGCTGCCCAGCGCCAGGGTGCAGCCGGCGCAGCAGCTCCCCGCCCTGCACCTCAAGGCGCAGGAACTGCGCGAGGTCACACAGCGCGCTCCCAGGCGCCGGGGGCTTCTCAGGCAGGAGGCTCGCGTACCTGCGGTGGCGTTTCGGGGCTGGGCCGCGGCGCTTCAGCGGCTTCCCCACTGCGGCGGCGTGCAGCTTCTTCGCCTCGGCGTCGATGACGTGGATACCGGTCTCCGCTGGCGGCGACAGGCGCTCCTCGTCCCAACTGTCGACGTCGTCGGTGGGCGGCGTCAGGTCCTCAAGGGGGTGCTTACCTGCCACGGCGGCGCGGAACGCGGCGAGCGCGGCGACAGCGTAGTCGCGGGCGGCGCGCTCGCAGCGCTGGCGAAGGTCTTCTACGTGGGCGTCGGCGAGGACGGCGCGCTGCCGGGCGGTCTCCCGCCACAGCTCGTACCGGGCCGTGATCTGGGCGGCAACAGCCTCGGGCAGGCTGGCGGCGGTGTCGGGCGGCTCGGCGGCGGCTTCTTTGAGGGCCACGGTGCGGTCGGCGTGCGCTGTCTCCCACGCCTTGCGGAGCTGGCCGAAGTGGCCGGCGTGAGCGTCAAGGAGTTCGTCGACCTTCTTCGGCCAGGGCTCGGCGGCGGCGCCGTCAGGGTGCGGCGCGCGCACGTCCGGGTGGGCGGCTACGTGTGCGGCGTACTGCTGGCGGTAGAAGTCGCGGCCCCGTTCGGTGATCTCGTAGCCCAGGCCCCGCCCAGTCAGACCAGTCAGCGTGAGGCGGTCCCCGCGATCACTGTCGAACTCAAGTTGCTGGGCCAGCGGCGGGATGTGCTTGCCGATGAGGACGTTCTCGATGGTGGACGAGTAGCCCCAATTCAGGGCCTCCCCTCGCTGGTCAGCAGCCCACAGTGCGGCAAGAACTTCCCAGGACCGTCGGCCGAGCGCTGCTTTGGGCGTGGCGTTGAGGTCGTTGCCTGCACGGGCGGCGGCTCGGCCAGCGCGGGTGAGGGTTACGGTCAGCATCCGACCCCAACGGCTCGTGTAGGCGTCCTGGGTGATGAGGCCGCGGCGTTCGAGGGCGCCCATCGTGGAGCCGTTGCCTTGGCTGTGCCACCCGTTCATGGCGAGCGCGTCTTGGAGCGCGGTGGTGAGGCCGACGGGCCCGAAGTCGTGGGCGTAGGCGAAGTCGATTCGGCGCCAGATGGCGGCGGGGGTGTCGTCGTAGTTGCCGCGGGCCGCAGCGCGGCGGCGGGAACGCTCGATGCCCTGCTCGATGGTGTAGATGGCGGTGAGGGTGGCCTGCTGCCGGTCGTTGAGGTCGGCCCAGGCGGCGAGGGCGGCTTTGGAGGGTCCGGCGGGCATAGGTTCTCCCCAGGGACGGTGGCTCGTGCTTCACCGTAGCGGGAGCAGCTGACAGGGCGCCGGACGACAGCAAGGCACCCCTGCCGGCGTGCGCGCCGGGAGGGGCTACTGCGGCTGCTCTCCAGCCTGCTCTTGCGCCCGGTCTGCGATGGCGCCGGCTCGGCCGAGCATGCCCGCGTGGACCAGCTCCCCGGCCGCCTGGACGCCGATAGTGTCCCGCGCCTCCCGGGCTGCCTTCTTCGCCATGCGGTGCGCCTGCGCGAACGGCAGGCCGTCCTTGAGGCCGTCCAGGGTGTACTCGGCGACGAGGTCGTCCAGCTTCCACGGACGGGGGCGGGAGCGTGCCTCGGCCCGCTTGGCGAGGTACTCGCGGTGCTTCTCCTGGCCTTCGGCGACCCAGGCCGGCAGGTTCTTCTCGGCGGCGAGGGCTTGGTTGCCGGTCATGGGGAGCACGTCGGCCGGGATGTAGCGGGTGGGGATGTCAAGGAGCCAGCCGATGTGGGAGGGCTTGACGGTCTCGTCGCCGGCGCGCTGGCAGGTGTTGCGGGCTTTCTTCCGCATCCCGGGCATGGGGGTCCTTCGGTTTGGTGGGGTGTGTCCACGTTACGTCATGCCCGTGTCTGCGCTCCGGGAGGGCCGGGGCTGGACCTGCGTTACGCAGGTCGGTGGCGGTGTCGTGCACGAGACGCAGGCCCGCAGGGTCCCAGAGAGCGCCGTGGGGGCACGGGAGGCGGGGCGCCAGGTCCCCGGCTGGCTGGTACCCGCCTGGAGGGCCGTAGGCGGCTGGTGGCGCCCTCGTCAGGCCGGGCCGGGGCTGGTAGCAAGGTGGTGTCGTCGGGGGCGGGGAGGCAGACGGTGAACTTCGAGTTCGTGTGCGGGTGGTGCGGGGAGGAGAACGTCCTCTACGGCGAGCCGACGGGCTGGTGGCGTGAGCTGTACCGGGTGCCGGATGTGTGGGACTGCTGGTTGTGCGACGGCGCGAACACCACGCCGGATGGGCCGTGGACGCCGGCGGACTGACTGACCGTGCCTGATCGGCGTGGCACCGTCGGGATGCCGGCGAGGCGTGCCAGCCTGTGATCACACCCCGCCAGTCCGGGGATGAACCGCTCCTACTCCCGTTCGAGGTCGCGGTACCACCCCGCGTGTCCGGGGATGCAGCAGTACGAAGGCCCACCCCGACCGGGGTGGGCCTCGCTGCGTTCAGGCGCCAGGTCAGGCCAGACGCCCGTTGTGTCCTCGAGTGACCGGCTCAGGCCCCGTCGTCTTCCGTGGTCTTCCAGCCCTCGGGCGGCGGCCCTGCGGCGACCTGTGCCTGGGCCATGGCCACGTGGAGGTCTCCGAGGCGGGTGTACGCCTCGGCCTCGCGGTAGTCGTCGTGGTAGATGGAGTCGGCTGCGGAGTTGGCCAGCTCGTAGGCCCGTCGCAGGTTCTGGTGCGGGCCGGGGATGCCGGGCAGCGGGGGCAGGTCGGGCATGGTCTCCTCCTCGTACAGGGGCGCCGGCCGGTGCCGCGGCGCCTGACCGCATCCTCCCGCGACCAGCGAGCGCGTGACCGGCGTTTGATCAGGCTCTGCCCGGGACCGTGGCGCTAGCCCCGGACAGAGAGGGCTACCGAATCTGAAGGGGCTCCCACTCGACTGTGTACGGCCCGACGCGATACTCCAGCGCGTCCACCTCGAAGCGCACGTCGACTGTTGTCGGTCCGCTGCGGCGAACCATGAGCACAGGCCGGCACACGTCGGTCATCACCATCCCCGGGTGATCGGTGCTCTCCACCGACTTGAGCAGGGGCCGCGTCGGGTCAACCTTGTTCGCGACGGTGGTGTAGATGCTGGGGTAGTCGAGGTGAACGTCGCGGACGGCCCACATCAAGCGGTCACCCCACGAGAGGTCTTCGCGTTCCTCCTCCGAGTCCGCCTCAAGGACTGGCTGCTCCGGGTGGGAAGTACCGATCCGCTCGAAGCGTTCGACCACCAGCAGTTCCGGCATCCGTCCTCGGATCAGTGTGCGTCCCCGGGCGTTGATGTCGTCAGGGGTGGGGTTCGGCTTCGTGTCGATGAGCAGGGTCTCGGGGACGCGGGCCGGGGGGTAGCCGGTGAACAGGACGGTCGGGATGCCGGCCTCGGCGGCGTGCACGGCGATGTCCCGACCGATCTTGGCTTCCCTGCTGCCGCGCTCGGCGACGAAGCCGGCCTTGTACCGGTAGGTGATCGCGGCCAGCTCCGTCAGTTGGGGCCACGGGGTGGGGATGATGGCCCGCGCGCGTTTCTGGCGGTCTTCCACGAATTGCTGCCGCATCTCCTCGACGCTCTCCTGGTCCACAAGATCCCTTCCGTTGCTTCTGACCTGCGACGCCTTCTGCCGGTCCAGTACACCTATCGTGGCCTGCCAGACCGGCTGCTGGGGGCCGAACGGGCTACGGCGCGGGCGCTAGGAGTCGTAGGTCGCCACGGACGTGTGGTCCTCCCGCGCGGCTGCGCTCAAATCCCCGGCCCGGACCGGTACGGACCCCACACTGGCTGGGACATCGCCCCCGACCCCGTAGAGAGCACCGAGATGACCGGCGACACCGCCACCGTGCCCGACCTGGCCCGAACCCTGCTGGAGGGCGTCGGCAACGAGGCCGTCAACGCCGCCGTCGGCCTGCTGGCCGCCCACCAGGACGGCTTCTGGCTGCGCGAGCTGCTGGAGCCGGACGGCGCCCTGGCGAGCGCCGTGACCCGGGAGGAGGGGCGGCCGTGGGTCGAGTGGGACGCAGTCGGCGCGCTGATCGATCACGGTCTGCCGCAGTCCTCCAGCGAGATCGCGGTACTGGCCGTCGCGGCGTCGATCGCCGGCCAACACCGCGTGAACCTCCACCGCGTCTTTCGCTCCATCGACAACAGCGACATCAAGGCGGTGGTCACCGCGCTGACCACCGGCTGCATCTTCTGATAGGTCGGACCCAGCAGAAGCGCCTCAAACGCGCGAAGGACTCCTCAGTCTCGTGACGAGAGGTCAGTGCCGCCGAACTCCGCACAGGCAGCGCAGTCGGCCGAGGGCCTACTGGATGGGCGCTAGGAGACGCAGGCGCGGACGTGCCGGCTCCGACCGCTGCCCACCGCCCTCGTGGCTGACCGGCACCAAATCTTCCTGCGCTCCGGGGAAGTCTGAGGGGCCTTCCTGCGGAACAGGGAGGCCTTGGCGGTGACGGTCATGCGGACTCCAGCGGGGCAGAGGCCAGCAGCCCGAGGGATGCTACGTACTCGTCGAGCGCGGCGGCGAAGGTCGGCAGGTCTTCCTCGTCGGCTCCGTCCTGGACGAAGCTGAAGAGACGCGCTCGAAGCTCCCACACGGTCATGCGTCCTGAGTCATTGCAGTCGCCCTCCTGGGCACCCTCGACGGCGGCAGGACACGGAAGACCCGCTTCTTTGGTCACCTCGTACCTGAAGCGCTTGGGCATCGCCAGTGGTCCTCCTCGTTCAGAGAGCTGGTACAGAACGAAGGACGCCGTCGACTGAGCGACGTTGCAGGCTTGCGCTATCTGGCTGGCTGAGAGCTGTGTTCCCGCCCAGTACGGCCCCTCGGCGATCCCAGTGAGAATGTGGACCCGCACCGCGTTCTGGTCGGAGGTCGCGTCGTAACGCCGTTCGCCTCTCCTGGAGCGGCGCCAGGACATGTCGTACAGAGGCTTCTCGGTCGCCGTAGCGGCCTCTTCAGCAGCGAGGGCGCTGGCGCGGTTGTCGTGCCACTCGACCGTCTTGGACGCGACCAGGTGCCACCAGGGCTTATCCAGGGCGTGCTGCTTCCAGCGGACCTTGGGTCTGACGGCGATACCGAGGTAGAGGAGTTGGCCGTCCTCGGCGAAGAGTCGGTAGAGGCCGGTGCGCTCGTTGGCGTGCATGTAGGGGTTGGTCATGAAGAGGACCTGCTCTCCTGGCGGCGGTGCCGGCGGGCCCAGTAGACCCGCCGGCACTGACAACGGTGTGGGTCAGAACGGGGCGAAGGCGGGCTGCTGGAGCTGCTCGGCTCCCTCAGCGCGACAGTCCTTGCACACGCCCGGCTCCGGCGCCCGGAAGGCGTGGTCGCAACGGTCACAGTTCTGCATGGGGTCAACCTGCCGGCGGGGTACCGGTACAGGCGTCGCTTGTCCCTCTACGGACCTCGCAGGTGGCTCCTGGCCGTCCTGGGTCCGCTCGTGCTCCCGAGCCGTCTGACGGGCCGCCAGACGCTCCGGGCACACGTTGCAGGGAGTGCCGTCGTCGACGTCCGTGCCGTTCTCACACCGCGGGTTCGGGCAGCCCCACTTGTCGTCGCGGCCGTACTCACGGATCAGGTCCAGTGCGACACCGACCGGCTTGCGGATCACCTCGCCGCTGGCCAGGCGAAGCGCCCAGCCGTGGACGTCCCACCGCCACGCGATCCGCTCAGCGAGCTGCGTGGCAGTCCGGTGCTGTGGGGTGTCCTCGGCGAGCGCCTTCACGATGCCGTCAGCCACCACCTCGATCCACGGCACCTCCAGCTCGGCCGGGAAGCCGGCCATGACCGTGCGGATCTGGGCCCACTGCTCGCGGCTGTAGCGCTGCTTCAGAGGGGAGGGCTTCGTCTTGCCGGACGCGGCGGAGCCGCTCCCCACGCGCGCACGTACCCCACCGTCAGATGGCCTACGGCCGTCCGGAAAGACGTCGTCACCACTGTGGGAGGGGGCTGAGGGTTCAAGGGGTGACACTGGCGTCACCGGCGGGGGTGACACAGGTGTCGTAGGCCCCGGTGACATGTCTGTCACCCCCTCCTGCCCTGCGGGAACGTCCTCAGGGGCATCGCCGTCGCTCTCCCGAGAGGCCTCCTGAGCGGCCTTCCGCGAGGCCTCCGCGGCCTTCTTCCCTCGCCGCGACTTCGACTCCTCGATCGCCTCCGCATGAGCCCGAGCGATCTCGGCGCGCCGAACCGCCTCCTGCCGGGCCGCCTCATCCTGAATGAGAGCCACCGCGGCTGCCGTGCCATCCCGGAACGAACCCTCGGCCGGCGCCTGCGCCCACATCTCCTGCCGAACCTGCCGCGGGGTGACGATCTGCGGGAACGGCACCCCGGTGCCGCCGTACTCATCCCACGGTCCGTGAAGCTGATACCGGTTTGTGGTCTGCGAACCGTCTGCCCGGAAGTTCTCGCGGTCCGAGATGAAGCCACGCTCACGCAGGTAGGCCAGCGCGCGCTGCACCGTGCGCTCCGACTTCTCCATCTCCGCAGCGATCAGCGGCACGGATGGGAAGCAGGTGAAGCGTTCGTCGGCACGGTCGGCCAACCGGCCATGGACGAACTTGGCGCCGAGGTCGCCGACCTTCAAGGTGATGCTGTAGTTGTACGCCTCGATACTCACGCGACCGCCTCCGCCGTGCGAAGGATCACGGTCACAGAGCGGGGACGCCTTGCGGTGAAGACAAGAGGTAGCGGTACCCTGCACATGCGGGTAGCCCCCTTCTGAACGAGTGGGACCTGTTGATGCGGCGAGTGGCTGCTCGCCGTGTTGCGCTTCGGACGGTCGGTGAGCTGGAGACTCGCCGGCCGTTCTGCGTATCCGGGGCCCTGCGCGGCTCCCGGCAACGCCCGGTATGCGGGTCACCGGGAGACCCGCGACGCCTGGGGGCCAGGGTCTGTATGCGGATGCTCTTCGAAGAACGCGATGAACGGTTCGGTCGCCATGACCGTGGCGCCAGCCAGCTCCCAGTACTGGTGCCGCCGCCCGGGACCGAACGGCCACGCGGGATGGTGATTGGCGATGTAGCGGATGCCCTGGTGCGTGATGTGCTGGACGATGCCGAGGTCCATGAGGAGCCAGGCGCCGCTCTGGAAGGTCACCGCTGGGGGAAGGTTGCTGCGGGATACCTCGGGAGGCATGCGGGTGCTCGATTCCGCTGCCCACCACCCGCTCGCCTGCTAGTGACGGTCACCAGTAGGCTTCCGGGCGTGGACAGCTCTGAGATGGGCGTTCACGGGTTTCGGCGCCGCTGCGAATCGCGCCGGTACTCAGGCGGTCGATCGGGCTCCACCCCGGTCGGCCGCCGCTTCGTTCACGGCGGACCACGCATCGCGCTCCTCCTCATCACGCCGCCCTCAGTTCCTGAAGATGCTGGACGAACTCCTGGGCCTCCCCCTCGGCAGGGAAGCGCTCCATCAGGACACTGCCGAGGTCACCCGAGACCATGGCCAGGCTCGGCAGGGAACGCCTCTGCCCGTCGAGGGCCTGCTGTCCATACGCCAGCGCGGTGTCGAGGTCGCCCTCGCGGGCAGCCACCGTGCCGAGCGTGACTCGGGCCTCCGCGTTCCGCATCGGTGAGCGCTCCGTCCCGTCCCAGTCGATGCCGGTCCGCAACACCTCCCGCGCCAGGGACTCCGCGCGCCGGTTCTCTCCGACTCGCCGATAGCAGTCCATGGCGTAGAAGTCCCACTTCGCCGGGTCAACGACGAAGTGGTTCTCGATGTTGTCTGGGTACGGGAACGTGTCGAGCAGCCGTCGGCCGGCGTCCAGCGCCACCTCGGTCTGCTGCCGGTCCCCGATCCGGGCCCACGCCTTCGCCTTCTGCGCCCACAGTTGCACCGCGACCAGCTCATGCGGCGCCGCGGCGATACCGGCGTCCGACGCGGCGATCACGCCACGCAGGTCGCCGGCGGTCAGCGCGAACCAGGCGCGCATCTCGTAGGCCCAGCCCTGAATGCCCAGGTGGCCCGCCTCGCCGCCCAGGTTCAGTGCGGCCTGCCGAGTCGCCTCGGCGTTGCCCCGCTGACCTGAGTCGTACTCGACGCAGCCGACGAGCAGCGCGAGCTGCCCAGCGAGGGCAACGATCTGCCGGTGCTGGGCGAGGCTGATCCGTTGGTGCTGCATGTTTGCCACACGGTTGAGCCAGGCTCGCCCCTCGGTAAGGAGCTGCTCGGCTGGCATGTACGCGTACTCACAGCACAGGCGGTCGACGGTGATGGCCAGCGCGTCGAGCGTGCCCTGGTCGATGTCCGAAGCCCGCATGCGGGCCACGATGTCGGCGGTGTCCAAGCCAGAAGCAGCGATGATCTCCGACCGGCCATCGCGCCGCGGGTTGGCGATGGGGAACATGGCGTACCGCGCGGTCCCGAATGTCGCGGCGATGTGCTCCGCGTACTGGTCGGGAAACGACTCGCCGGACTCCCACCGCTTCCACTGCCTGAGCAGGGAGTCCTCTGAGGTGTCGGCCTGTGGGCCAGCCAGCCGCGCGTGCAGGGCACGGACGGCTTGACGCTGGGACCAGCCGCGAGCGGCGCGCTCGGCGACTATGCGCCGAGCCCAGTCGGGGCGTTCGTCTGTCACGGCAACTCCAGGGGTCTGGGGAGTGGCGAGTCTGACACGGGCGGTAGTGCTCTGGGGGGTGACATCGGGGGGTGACATCTGGATGCCCCCACCACCTGTCACTTACCGGTGATGCCTCATCAGGTGTGTCGTGAGCAGCAGAAGTTGACCACCTGCTGGAGGTTGCCATGAGCGCGCGAACTGCTGCTGAGGGGCTTCACTGTCCAGTCTCCTCGGGGGGATGCCCTTCAACGCCCTTCTCCTTCTCTCGCTTCTTCTCGAGGTCGGTCCGCTGGCCTGGCCGCAGCACGCGATTGTTGAAGAACTCGTCGACTTCCTGCCGGCGGTACCGGATGCGGGTGCTTCCGGGTGACAGCACTGGCCGTGGGAAGTCCGGGTTCTCGCGTGCTAGGCGGCCGACGTACTGGCGGCTGTGTCCCCGGCGCGCTGCGATCGCGGGGATGGTCTCCAACTCCTCTTCCTCTCTCTCTGGCTTGTCGGGCACTGCATCTCCTCAGATCTTAGCGCCAACCTGGTTGCAATGGAACCAAGGTTGTGCGAGTCTTTTTCTAGCAACGCAGAACGGCCCCGAACCAGCGCTTGCCGGATCGAGGCCGTGTGTCCGTAGCGAAGGTGAGAGCTCGCTGCGGATACGAACCGCCCTACCTGCCGAAACCAGGAGGCAACTCGTCATGAGCAAGTCTGCCATGGGCGCACGCAGCGCCACCATTGGGCGCCCTTCGCGCCCCCACCCCTCTCAGCCGGACGCGTTCCTGTCCCTCGTCGCCGACCGGGGGCCGCGTGCCCCTCGCGTTGACGAGCAGGCGCGCCGCAACGCCGCCGCCGTCCGTGACCTGACCCGGGCGCTGACCGCGATCGTCGAGCAGTACCTCACCACCAACCCCGACATGGGCGCCCCGATCGGTGCCCTGAGCGTGACCGGCACCCGCGGGAACCTGGTCGGCGGTGTCCAGGTGGACGCCAACCTCGCGGCGTTCCTGACGGAGAAGCTCACGGTCGCTCTGAAGTTGGCCACCGGTGAGCTGGTCGCGGTGGAGCTGCCGTGGACGGACGCCGCCGCGACCGCCACCGAGTCGGCGACGGTCTCCCCGTCGATCGACGAGGCGCTGACCGCCCTGGCCCGCGAGACCGGCGTCATGCCCGGCGAGCCGGAGCCGACCCACACCCGCCCCGCCCTCGCGGTCCTCGCCGGGGGTGCCCGATGAGCATCGCCACCATCTCCACCACCGCCGGCCTCGCCTTCGTCGCCCTCAGCCTCATCACCTGGGCCCGCCACGGCGCCGGTTCCGCCAGCGCCTTCCGCCTCTCCCTCGCCCTGGCCCTGCTCGCCGTCGCCTTCTCCCGCCGGCACCTGGCGATCCTCACGTGGGTCGACGTGGCCCTGTCCATCGCCGCCGCGGTGACCGCCCTGCGCTACATCCGCCAGGAACGGGAGGCCACGCGATGACCGCCACCGGAACCCCCAACCCCTACGACGCAGACCTCCTCGCCGCCGTCGAGTCCTCCTTCATCGGCCTCACCGAGGACGACCTGGCCATGGACCTCATGGACAACGCCGCCGACCTCGACGCCGCGTTCTGGGCCCTCAGCTTCTTCGCCCGCGACCTGGGCTTCACCGTCGAGGAGGAGCTGTGACCACCACCCTCACCCCCACCGACCGGGCCGCCGCCGAAATCGGCGACCGCGCCCCCGGCACCTACTACTACAACCCCGCCGGCACGTTCGAGGTCATCGCCGTCCACGGCCCCGACGAGGCCCGCATCCTCACCGGCCGCACCGGCGCCCTGTGGGCCGTCACCACCCGGCACCTCGCCACCGGCCACATCGAAACCCACTCCCGCGCCTGGACCACCTCCGACCACGCCATTCCCCGGGGGCAGCAGTGATCCGCGATCTCGACACCGACATCCACCAGCTCGCCGACGAGGTCGCCCAAGGCGGCCACCACTACGCCGCCATCGCCGGCCACCTCCTCGCCATCCACGACACCCCCGTCACCACCGGCGACCAGGCCGCGGGCGACATCCTCACCCTCGCCGGCGAGGAGTCCGTCATCGCGCTCATCGCCCTCGTCCTCGAAGGCCGGGCCCGCACCACACCGGTCATGTCCCGGCAGGCCCGGGACCGGCACCCGGCGCAGTGCGCCCTCGCCAGCCTCACCGCCGAGCTGACGGCGCTGGCCGTGTCTGGGCGGGCGGATGACGCGGCCGTGCACATCAACCCCTGACCATCCCTTCCCGCGGGGCCCGACCTGGGCCCGCACCACACCTCAAGGAGAACTGACATGCGCCCCACCGACTGGTCCATCCGCCTCGTCAGCGGCGACCTCGTCCAGCGCGCCCAGTACAGCGCCGACGATGTCCAGCTTCACGTCACTGACCACGGCGTCATGGTCCGCACCCTCTACCCGACAACGGAGACCACCTACCCCTGGCACCAGATCGCGAGGCTCGAGAAGACCTTCTGACCACCCACCAGCCGGGGCCCGGTCGAGCCGACAGGCCGGGCCCCGCACCCACCCGATCAGACAGGAGACACCCAATGGCACTCCCCGCCTGGCTCACCTCCCGAGTCCGCGCCGACGCCGCACTCGCCACCGCCCACGCCCGCCAGACCGCCACCGACATCCACGCCCAGGGCCGCGACCACTACGACGACCCGACCTGGCTGGCCGCCATCGCCGACGCCCACCGCGCCGTCGACAAGGCCCTGGAGATCGGCATCGACCCGCACGACTTCCTCGACGCCTCCAAGGCCCGGCCCACCACCTAACCCTCACGGGCCCGGCTGGCCGCCGGGCCCCACACCAGACAGGAAACCGCCGTGCTTGCCCTCTTCCGCCGCCCGCAGCCCCAGGAGCCCACCGTGACCGCGCAGCCCAGCGAGACCGAGCAGACCGCCAAGCCCACCGACACCGCCGTCATGCGCTTCCTCACCCTCGGCGGAGCCACCGTCGACGTGCGCGCCACCCGCTTCACCACCCGCTGGCTCCGCCCCGGCCCGCCCTACGCGGCCCGCCAGCCCTACGAGACCAACGGGTTCCAGTGGGAGTGCGGCGGCTGCGGCGCTTACGGCCGCGAGGGCGACACCTACAACGACCCGAACTACCGCGAGCAGCGCGAGGCCAGGGAGCACGCCAACTCCCACGCCGAGAAGTGCCGCGCCCTGCCCCGCCCCACCACCGCCTGACCGACAGGAGCCCGCCGTGACCACCAGCGTCGACACCACCGACTGGCACGAGAACAACGAACGCCCCTACTACACCGCCGACGTCGTCTGCATCCGCGACGGCCACATCCTCACCATCCGCCGAGGCTGGCCCCCGCACCAGGGTTCCCTCGCTCTCCCCGGTGGTCACGTCGACGCCGGCGAGGCCTCCCGCGCAGCCGCCGTCCGCGAACTGCTGGAGGAGACCGGCGTCCAGGTCGCCGAGGACGACCTGACGCTCCTCGGCGTCTGGGACGCCCCCGACCGCGATCCCCGCGGCCGGTACGTCACCGTCGCCTACGCCGCCACCGTCCCCACCGGCACCACCGCCCGTGCCGGGGATGACGCCGCCGCCGTCGAGTGGGTCCCCCTCGACAACCCGGGCCCGCTCGCCTTCGACCACAACCAGATCGTCGCCGCCGCCCAGCAGCAGTTCACCGCCTGACCGACAGCCCGCACCGACAGGAGCACCGATCGTCATGACCGCCACCCCGGCCACGGAGCCGACCCAGCCCCTCGTCATGGGGGAGTGGCAGCCCCTGCCCGGGGCCACCCCCCACACCCCCCAGCCCACCCCCAAGACCACCCGCCGCGGCACCGGCCCCCTCACCAAGCTCGCCGCCACCCTCACCACCGCAGCCGGCCTCTACACCGGAGTCGGCGGCCCCCTCCACTACCTCACCCTCAACCCCCTCGCCCGCCACATCGCCCTCGGCATCGCAGCAGCAGCCGCCCTACTCCTCCTCACCACCGTCCTCGCCACCAAGTTCCGCGGCCCCGACGTCGAACTGCCCACCGCTGGCCGCGCGGCCGTCACCATCGGCGCCGTCGTCTGCACCGGCGTCGGACTCAACACCGCCTGGCACTTCACCTTCAGCGCCCTCGGCATCACCGACACCTTCACCCGCGTCTCCCTCTGCGGCACCGGCGAAATCGTCCTCCTCTCCCTCGCCCTCGCCGCCCGCGACAACCTCCGCATCAAGCAGGCCACCGGACTCCCCGGCACCCTCGTCTGGATCATCACCGCCTTCCTCGCCGTCCCCGCCTACACCGAAGGCGCCGACACCGCTCACGGCTTCTGGCAGGCCCTCGTCGCCGGCACCTGGCGCTCCGTCTTCGGCCCCGTCGGCGCCGCCCTCCTGTGGCACTTCGCCATGGGCCTGGAAATCCGCGCCGCCGACGCCACCGCGAAGTCCATGGGCGTCGCCGCCCGCATCGCCCGCCGCCTCGGACAGCGCCTCCTCGTCCGCTTCGGCATCGGCGAAGAAGACACCACCGCCAGCGAGCTGCTCGCCCGCCGCGCCCGCACCCAGGCCGCCAACCTCGTCGACCGGTACGCCAACCTCTACTCCTGGGCCCAGAAGAGCCCCTACGGCCGATGGCTCCGGCGCCGACTGCGCTCAGCGCTCCGCACCGCCGGCGTCTCCGCCGACCCGACCAAGAAGGCGCTCCTCCTCGAAGACCTCGCCGTATCCGCTCACGCTCCCGCGCTCGCTCAGCTCAAGCACAACAACCCCTGGACGCTCACACCCGTGAGCGCCCCCGAGCGAGCGGCGCTCACTCCTAGCGAGACGCCCACCCACTCCACCGACGCTCAGCCCACAGCCCCCGCGGTCGACGCTCAGAGCGCGCCCACGCTCACCACCGAGACGACCCCGAGCGCGCCCATCGAGACCGCGAGCGTGCCCGCCCGCACCGCTGAGCGCACCACGGTGAGCGCGCCCATCGAGCGCGCTCACAAGCACAACACCGCAGCACACCATGTGAGCGAGCGCCCGAAGGGTGACGCTCAGAGCGCGCCCAGCCTCAGCGACCGCAAGGCGCTCAAAGAGCAGCAGGACGCGCTCACGCTCAAGCTCTACAAGACGCTCGAGCGGCGCCCGGAGTGGACCGAGATCCGCGACGCGCTCACCGCTAAGGGCCTGGCCGAGGTCTCCCGCCCCACCGCTCAGCGCATCCGCGAGCGCGTCGAGAGCGCCCACTCAGAGCTCCTCAGCGAGCGCCCGGCGCTCACCGCCAACGAGTGACACGCGAAACGGCCCGTCCCGGGACCTAGCCGGGGCGGACCGCCCACCCAACCTACCCCGTTGACCGTGAGGAGACCGCAGTGACCACGCAGACCGCCCCCTGGACCAACCCCCCGAAGCGCGAGAAGACCCTCCGCCGGCGCCGCGCCGAGAAGCTCGCCCGCCGCGCCGAAAGCTGGGGCCGCCGCCTCGAGGAGGCCCGCACCGAAGGCCCGGACGTGGTCACCGCGGTCGCCTTCGACCGGCTGCGCGCCGCCTTCGACCAGCTCCCTGGCAGCCTCCGCGACCGGGCCTACGAGGCCGCCACCGTCGCCCTGGACCGGGTCCGCGAGACGCACACCGAGTAACCGCCGAGCTGTGACAAGCCCTGTGACAAGGGCTGTGACACGTCACTCCCAGCCCCACCCGTACGGCCGCGCGCACCCGCGCGCGTGCGCGCGCGAGGATACGACGCTCCGTAACTGATCGTCAAGCCGCCACCATCTCCCCGAAAGGACCCATAACCATGATCGAGACCGCTGTGAGTGCCGCCGCCGGAGGGGCCTGCGCCGCCGGCGCCACCGTCCTCTACGTCTCCGAGAAACTCCCCGGCCTGAAGCGGGCCACCAACAAGCTCCACACCGACCGGGCCCAGGCCCTCCTCATCATGACCGCGTCCGCCGCCCTGGTCTCAACCCCGGCCGGCGCCTGGTGGAACCACACCATCAACGACCTCAACGACTGGACAACCGGCATGGTCGGCGAGTGGACGGGCCTGGTCGTCACCGCCCTGCCCGCCCTGATCGCGGTCCCGATGTTCGTCAACGACCTGCTGACGAGGAAGGTCGAGCACCGCACCCGCATCCTCGGCGCGGTCATCCCGGTCCTCGCGGCCACCATCCCCGGACCCGTCGGTCACGGCGTCCAGTCCGTACTCGGCTGGGTCGTCTCCACCATCGGCCAGCTCGTCGGCGCCGCATTCGGCGCCTGAGAGGACAGCCACCGTGATTGAGCTGCTGCTGCTCGCCGCCATCGCCTACGCCGGCGCCCGCGGCGTGGAGTCCCTGGCGGGGACCACCGACCGCCGACACCGCGACAAGACGGCTGAGAAGACGGTCATCGACCTCGCCAAGGGCGGGGACAAGACGGCGCGGATGCCAGGCCCGACGGAGAAGGGCGGCACCTTCTCCAATGCTGCTCCTCGCTCCTCCGCCCTTGGTGGGAAGGCAGCGGTGCCGCTGGCCACCCTCACCGAGACCGGCGCCACCATGTGGGGCGCGATCCTGGAGGGCTACCGCACCCGGTGGCCGGAGATCCGCGCCGAGCGTCGCCAGCACATGGCGGAGCGCGCCGAGAGGCGCAAGGCGGAGCGGGAGAAGACCGCGGCGGAGCGGAGGGCCGCCGAAGCCGTCGCCAAGGCCGGGCCGCCCCCGTCGTACCCGCCGGCTCCGGCCGAGATGCCGAAGACCGAGCCCGCGGCCGAGCCCGTGGCCGTCGAGGAGACGAAGGAGCCGGCCGCCGCGGTGCCGGGCCCCCGCACCTCCGATGAGGACCGCATCGCGGCGGCGGAGAAGCGCGCCGCGGCTGCCGAAGAGCGCGCCCGCACCGCCGAACGCGAGGCCGCCAACGCCAAGGTCCTGGCGGCGCAGAAGGAAGCCCGGGAGGCCAAGGAGCGGGAGGCCGCCGCCCAGGAGCGGGCCCGCGCCGCCGAGGCCCGCGCCGCTGAAGACCGCACCCACCAGCCCGACAGCGCCGGCGAGACACCTGCCGGCCGCCCCCACCTCACCCTCGTCCCCACCCTCGACAAGACCGGAGTCGACATGGCCTCCTCCCCGCACACCCTCATCCCCGAAGTCCGCACCCTCGACGGCCTCCTCAACACCCTCGCCCTGGTCCGCGCCATGGCCGAGATGCGCGCCGAGGAAGCCGCCGCCATCGCCGGCGACGACCTGGCCCTGTCCAACCGCCTCGACGAGATCGAAACCGGCCTGACCGCCGAGGACGTCGACCCCGCCACGCTCGCCGACCTCGCCGAGCTGCGCGAGTCGATCGCCAACCAGTCCAAGGCCGCCACCTCCTACTCCGGCACCGCGAAGGACTCCGCCGACATCGCGCAGGCCGTCGCCGAAGCGGCGCACAAGGCGCACGGCGGCATCGCCGAGGCCATCCAGTCCTCGCCCATCGAGAAGGCCGCCCAGGCCGGCTACTACAACCGCTAAGGAGCCCCGATGCCCATCACCGCCATCCCCGAGGTCGACAACCACACCTCCCTCCTTCAGGCCCTGGGCGTGATCCGGCTGGAGGTCGAGTGCCGGCAGGAGGACGTGAACAACCTCGCCGCCTGGTCCGGTGAGATCAGCGAGCGCATGCAGGGCGTCACCGCCGAACTCGCTGCGCTGAACGTCGACGCCACGACCATCGGCAACATCGCAATGCTCGCCGACACCCTGGCCGGGTCGACGTCCTCGGCGGTGGCCTACAAGGCCGCGACCGACACCTCCGTGCAGCAGGCCGAGGTCGCCGCCCGCACCGCCCGCCGCGGCCACGACCTGATCCAGGCGGCTGTCGACGACGCCGAAGTCCCCATGGCGAAGAACTCCTTCTACGCCGCCGAGTAGCAGCCCCGGTGCTGCCTGTCGCCCCCAGCACCGTCTGGGGGCGGCGGAGAACACCGGGCCCTTCCACTACCGCCCGCACACCTGAGAGGAACTCCGATGACCACCAAGAAGAAGACTGCCAAGGGCCCGTACTTCGACCTGACCCCCGACAATGTCGACGCCTTCCTCGCCGCCGCCCGCGGTCAGGAGACCCCGGGGACAGCGAAGAAGAAGACCGTGAAGGAGAAGGCGAAGGACAACAAAGCCCGCCTTGCGGTCACCGCCGGAATCGCCAGCCTGGGCACCACCGGTGACCTGCTCTCCGCCGCCCCTGACGGGTGGAAGACCGCCCTGGCCATGGGGCTGGCCGGCACCGCTGCGGCGGGCGCCTGGGCCCACCTGCCGGGCCTGGTGCGCTGGCGCGGCCAGTGGCTGCCCGCCCGCATCCTGCCGTCCCTGACCGAGCAGCGCATGGGCCTGTCGATGCCGCTGACCGGCGGAGCGCTGCTGACCACCATGGCCGCCACCGGCGGCCCGGAGTGGGGCGAAAACCCCTGGTGGGGCTTCTCGCTGGTGTGGTCGGCGGTCTACGGCACGTGGGTGTGGCGCCGCTGGGGACGCCGCCCCGCAGCCGCCACGGCGCCGAAGCTGACCCAGCAGATGCTCGACTGGGAGCAGTACGCCGCCGCGGCTGACGGGCCCTACCCCAAGTCCAAGCTGCTCTCGCCGATCGCCACCCCCGACGGCGGCTGGTCCGGCGAGATCCAGGCCCCCCGCGGCAAGTCCTTCAAGATCGCATCGATGGACGATGTCCTGTCGTCCATCGGCGTCGAGGACCCCGACCTCGTCGCCCTGGAGAAGATCGGTCCCCGCACCGGCCGCATCACCGTCTTCACCGTGAACCCTCTCAAGGAAGGCTCCCTGTTCGGTGACGAGCACGTCGTCAACGTCGAGACGGGTCTCGCGCCGATCGGCGTGTACTACGACGGCGCGCCCTCCCACTACCGCTTCTGGCTCCCTGGTTCCGGAGCCGTTCACGACTTCATCACCGGCACCTCCGGCTCCGGCAAGTCCCGCACCGTCGATGCTCTCCTCGCCATCGAGCGTCGCTCGCCGTTGATCTGCTCCATCGTCATCGACCCGCAGGAGGGGCTGTCCCTCCCGGACTGGCCCGACGCGGTCGCCGCGTTCGCCCCCGGCAACGCACTGGGCATCGTCGCCCTTCGCGCCGCCCACGCGATCATGAAGGAGCGCGGCAAGCGCTACAACCGCCTGAAGTGGATCGACGACAAGGGCCGCGAGCGCATCGGCCGTGCCTTCTTCGTCCCCGGCGACCCCGACCCGCTGCTCTGCCTCACGATCGAAGAGGCCCACGACATCCTCAACGACGAGGAGCACGGCGAGGAGGCCGTCAAGCTCATCGCCGACATGGCCAAGGAAGCCCGCAAGGTCGGCATCAAGATCCGCGTCTGCAACCAGTCCCCGAACGCCGACGAGCTGGGCGGCAAGACCCTGATCCGCGACATCCTCCAGGGCGGCAACAACCTCGTCCTGCGCTCCGGGAGCAGCGCCACCGGTAAGCGGGCCGCCGGAACCGCCCTCGGCGACATCGACCCAGGCGCCATCCCCCGAGAGTTCGCCGACGGCACCTCCACCGGCGGCCTCGGCTACCTCGCCGGCCCCGACAACCGATCCGCGATGTGGCGCGCCCCCTACGTCGAGGACGCCTTCGGCCTGGCCCACGAGGGCGAGACCACACCCATCGAGCCGGCCAGCATCGACGCCCTGCCGATCGTGCGTCACCTGCTGGACGAGCACGCCCTGATGCTCCAGTGCCGCAACGATGGCGTTGAGTACGTCTACGACCCGGCCCGCTTCACCGAGGCCGAGGCACCGGCCCAGGCGAAGGTGCCGATGCAGAAGACTGCCCCGGTTCCCGCCACTCCCGGAGCGCCGAAGGGCACCGCGGGCCGCATCGTCGAGTACCTCCTGCGCCACGGAAAGCCAACCGCCCCCGCCCTCATCGCCAAGGCCCTCGGACTGCCCGGCCCGCAGGTCCGCACCGCCCTGAAGCGCATGAAAGACGACCCCGCCACCCCCGTGATCAGCCTCGGGCACGGCACCTGGGTCCACACCGCCCACGCCGACAACTACGCCACCGCCGCCTGACCCGGAGCCCAGCGTGACCACCAACCCCGACCAGAAGCAGCCCGTCAACCGGTTCGCCCCCGGCATGCCCGACGGCCCGCCCATCAACCTCCCCGACGCCCTGCCCGACAGCTGGGGCGAACCCGCTCTCGACCACACAGGTCAGCGCGAACCCGTCATCTACATCCCAGACGCCTACGGCCGGATGGTCCCCATGCCCAAGTCCCACTTCACCGCCGTACCGGCCGCGGCCCCCGCACCCGCACCAGCGCCACGGACCGGCGTCGACCCCCGCGCCCAGATCCTCCTCGCCACCGGCCCGGCCGCCGCCGGCATCGGCTGGGGAGTGGGGGAGGCCGTCAACGCCGCCTCCGGCGTCGGCACCGGCACCGCCCTCGTCCTCGCCGCCGCTGTCCTCGCCGCGAAGGTCTTCGGCCGCAAGACCATCAACCACGTCGTCAACACCACCACGGTCAACGCCAACGTCTCCGCCTCCTGGTGGGGCAAAGCCAGCGCCCCGACGAACGTCACCACCAACACCACCAAGCGGTGACCGGCCAACCCGCCACCGCACCCGACACCAGAGCCCCCGGCACCCACAGGGGACCGGGGGCTCAGCCACGCCCACACCAAGGAGAAACCCCATGCCCGTCACCGTCACCAGCTTCGGCTACCTCCACGCCCCCGCCCCCGAAGCACACCTCACCGCCGACCTCCGCACCCACTTCCGCGACCCGCACGTCGCCCCTGAACTGCGCCACATGACCGCCCACGACCAGGCGGTGCGCGACGCCGTCCTGAACACCCCAGGCATCCCCGCCGTCATCGACGCCCTCACCCACGCCGTCCACGGCTACCTCGCCGGGCCCTCAACCGGGCCCACCGCTGTCGCCGTCGGCTGCGCAGGCGGCCGGCACCGCGCAGCGACAGTGGCCGCCGCCCTCCACCAGCGCCTCACCGACGCCGGCGTCCCGGCGCACCTCGTCCACCGGGACCTGCACCGGCCGGTTGTCGCCCGGTGACCACGACCGGATCGAGCCAACCCTCACCGACCCGGCGACGCGACCACCGGCACCCATCGACACTGATCACAGACCACAGGGGGACACCATGGCCACACCCACCCGACGCCGGCGACCCGCCTCACGCACCCGCCGCCCCGCCGCGCGCACCACTCACAGGCCCTACCGGCGCCCCGCCCGTCGCAGGCGCCAGCAGACCAGCCTCGGCGGCGCCGCCCTCGCCGCCGCGGTGATCATCGGCTTCTTCTACGCCTACCCGGCCCTCGCCCTCACCCTCCTCGTCCTCGCCGCGGCCGGCGGCACCGCCTGGTTGCTGCACCGCACCGGGCGCCTCCACCTCCCCGCCCGCCCCGCGGCGACCGGCACCACCGGCTTCGCCTACTCGGTCGCCGCCTACCAGGCCATGAGCCCCACCGGATTCGAGCACGCCATCGCCGACCTCGCACGCCGCGACCCCAACGTCCACACCGCCACCGTGCAAGGCGGCGCCAACGACCGCGGCCTCGACGTACTCGTCCAACTCCACGACGGCCGCCGCATCGCCATCCAGTGCAAGCGCTACGCCACGTCCAACCGCGTCGGAGCCCCCGTCATCTACACCGCCAACGGCACGTTCCGTGACTACCACCGCGCCGACCAGGCCGTCATCGTCACCACCTCCGGCTTCACACGGGACGCCGAGCGGGCCAACGCTGAACTCGCCCGACCCCTGACTCTCATCGACGCGCGGCGCCTGACCCGCTGGGCCAGCGGAGGACGACCGCCCTGGCACCACGGCTGACCGTCGGCCCGCACGACAAAGCCCCCGCCCTACACCCGGGACGGGGGCTGCTTCATGCCCGCCTCACGCCGGGTCGTCCACCGATATGCCCAGGCGCAGCTCCGGTCGGCAGAACGGACACGGGCCCACGCCCTCCCGCAGTGCGCGCACGGCCTCCTCCCGGGACAGGCTCCGGGCGGCGCCCTGCTGCCCGCAGTCCCCGGCATGCACCCGCACCGGCGTCCGCGCGGCACCGCTGAGCCGCTCCACCTCCAGCACCCACTCCGGCTGCACCGGCACCCCCGCCGGCGGACCACCCCGACGGCCGCGGGGTTCCCGCCCGTGACCGCCGCCATGCCCCGGACCCATCCCCGGCTCTGCGTCCGCGGACCGGCCACCGGACGCCGCGGCGATCGCCTCCTGCACCCGACCGATTTGCACCTCCAGATACCGGCCCACCGTCGCCGTCTCCCGGTACTGCCGAAGCAGCCACGCCTCGATCTGCCGCAGGCGCTCCACATCCGCAGGAAGCTCGCTCATGTGTTCGAGTCTAGGTGTGTGCGGTAGGCCACACCACACCTGACCTGCGCAGGGGGAACACACGCCAGACAGAACCGGGGCCGTGCACCACCATCAGGAGTGCACGGCCCCGCCGCCGAGCCGTAGTGTCCCCGCGCCGCGGCGAGAGGGCGCGGGCCGTGCCCAACGACGTGCGCCCCCGTGACGGGCTCAGGCGCACCGCCGGCCGTGGGCAGACGGCCCGGCCGCGGCCCCGCCACACCCCCAGGCGGGGCCGCCCCTACTTCACCGGCTTCCACGTCCCGCAGCCACGCGACGTGAACTGCCCATCCGACGCCCGCACCGTCACCGTCATCGCCCGCGCACTCGTCGCGTACTGGTTGGCCAAGATGCCCCCGCCCGACGACGTCCGCTCCCAGTAGCAGCCATCATCCGGGTCCGTCGTCCGATACGTGCCCGGAGCGATCTGCTCCAGGAAGTCCTTCGGCTTGGCCTTCACCACGTACGTGCCGTCGGTGTAGGTGTGCACGAAGTCCCCGCCCAGCGCCTTCCGCACCGCCGGCCACCACTTCGAGCACAGCCCCGGCATGCCGGCCTTCAGCGCCTGCCGCTCGTCCGAGTCCGGCGTCTGCGACACCATGAGCCACTCGGCCGGGTCGTTGCCGTGCGCCTTCTGGACCGACATCGACTCGCAGATGTCGTCCACGTAGGCCGACGCCGTGTCCCCATCCACCAGCCAGCCCTTCGCGTCGGCCAGCTTGTCCAGACGGCCTGCCGGGGTGTCCGGCCACGTCTCCTCCGGCGTCGGCTCCTCCGACGGTTCTGCCGTCTTGCTCGCCGGGGCCGGCCTCGCCGACGCCTTGCCGTCCCCCTGCCCCGTACCCGAGCAGCCACCCAGCGCCAACACCGTCGCCGCGCACACGGCAGCGGCCCCCACCCGTCGTCTTCGCATGCCCGGAGGATCGCACCATCTGCTCGACAGGGGGAAGGAAACCGACGAAACCGGGGATCATGGGCGGTAGGCGCGGGGCCTGACAACAGCGCAACGAGACAGTGGGAGCCTCGACCGCCAATGCCTGAGACCGACAGCGCCCAATACCAGCGCACCGTAGATGTCCCACTCGACGAACTCACCTCGTTCCCGGGCAACGCCAAACGTGGGGACGTCGAAACCATTCGTGCCAGCCTGCGCCGCAACGGCCAGTACCGCAGCCTCGTCGTCCGCGAAATCCCCGGTGGGCCCCTGATCGTCTTGGCGGGCAACCACACCATGCAGGCACTCGCCGCCGAAGGCCACCCCACCGCACGCTGCGAGATCGTCCGCTGCGACGAGGGCACCGCCCGCCGGATCAACCTGGCCGACAACAGAACCGCCGAGCTGGGCGACTACGACCGCGACGCCCTCGCCGAGCTTCTCTCCTACCTGGACTCATACGAAGGCACCGGCTACACCCAGGAAGACGTCGACGCTCTCCTCTACGTCCCCGAAGAACCCGAAGCCCTCACCGACCCCGACTCCCTCCCCGAGCCCCCCACCGACCCCATATCCAAGCCCGGCGACGTGTGGCACCTCGGCCCCCACCGCCTCCTCTGCGGCGACTCCACCGACATCGCCGCCGTTGAAGCCATGCTCGACGGCGACCGCGCCCACTGCATGTGGACCGACCCGCCCTACGGCGTCGACTACGTCGGCAAGACCAAGGACGCCCTCACCATCCAGAACGACGGCGCTGACGGCCTCCCCGAACTCCTCGCCGGCGCCTTCGCCGTCGCCACCGCCGCCCTCAAGCCCGGCGCCCCCGTCTACATCGCCCACCCCCCCCGGCCCGTTGTCGCTCGACTTCGCCAACGCCTTCCTCCAAGCCGGATGGGACCTCCGACAGAACCTCATCTGGGTCAAGGACGCACTCGTTCTCGGACGCTCCGACTACCACTACCGGCACGAGCCGATCCTCTACGGCTTCACCGACCCCGAACCCGGCTCCGGACGCCTCGGCCGCGGAGGCGACCGCTGGTACGGCGACAACGCACAGACCAGCGTCCTCGAAGTGGCCAAGCCCCCGCGCAGCGAGGACCACCCCACGATGAAGCCCGTCGAGCTGATCACCCGCTGCCTTGCCAACTCCTGCCCGCCCGGCGGCATCGTCTACGAGCCGTTCGGCGGCTCCGGCTCCACCCTCATCGCCGCCCACACCACCGGCCGCCGCGCCCGCCTCGTGGAGTTGGACCCGCGATACGTAGACGTCATCTGCCGCCGTTACCAACTGCACACCGGTACCCAGCCTGTCCTCGAGTCCACCGGCGTACCGCACAACTTCACCCAGGGTGAGGCGGACGACTGATGCCCGCGTCCAAGGCAAAGCAAGCTCAGACAGCAAAGCGCCGCGCGGACGCCATCCGACTGCGTCTCGCTGGCATGGATTACGAAACAATCGCCGAGCGCCTCGGCTACGCCAGCCGCGGCGCCGCCTCCAAGGACCTCTGCCGCGCCTTCGACGCCTTCCGCGCCGAAGAGGAAGCCGCAGTCGAGACATGGCGCGAGATCGAGGCGCAGCGCCTAGACCGTCTACAAGCCGCAGCCTGGCCCGCTGCGGCCAAGGGTGACCTGAAGGCCATCGAGACCGTTTTGAAGGTCATCGCGCAACGCTGCAAGCTCCTTGGCCTAGACGCCCCCGTGCGCACTGAACTCTCGGGACCGGACGGCGGAGCTATCCCCCTTGGCGGTGGCACCCTGGACGAACTGCACACGCTCATCAGCATCACTGGTAGCAGCGACGATGCCGGGCTGGCTCCCTCAGACGAGGGCAACAGCGAAACCTCAACTGGTGAATGATGAACATGGCGCGGGGCCCATCACCATCAGAAAGCACCACCATGCCTGCCAGCAAACTCCAACAAGACGAGACCAGGCAGCGACGCACCGTCCTCCTACGCCTGCGCCGCCAGGGCGTGCGCTTCGACGACGAGCGCATCCTCGCCCTCGGCTACGCCAGCCCCAACGCCGCCCGCAAGGACGTCACCCGCGCCCTCAAAGCCCACTACGACGAGGAAGCCACCGAGGTCACCGTCTACCGGCAACAGGAGAACGAACGCCTCGACGCCCTCCTCGAAGCCGCCTGGCCCCGCGCCACCACGCCCACCCCGGTCTTCAACCGCGACGGCGAGCAGGTCGGCGAGGAACTCGACATGCGGGCCGTCGACACCGTCCTGCGCCTCATGGACCGCCGCGCCAAACTCAACGGCCTCGACGCCCCCGTCCGCACCGAACTCTCCGGCCCCGACGGCGGCGCCGTGCCACTGGGCACCGGTGCCCTGGCCGAACTCGACCAGCTCATCGCCATCACAGGAGACACCCCGACCGCCGACCCCGCGGGCGACGCCGGTGACCACAGCGACTGACAACCCCCTCGAGGGCGCGCTCCTCGACCACTACCGCACCCTCCCCGCCAGCGAGCGGCGCCGTATCGCCGCGGCCGCCAGCCCCGAGGTGCGGCTGCGCCTGGCCTGGGTGGAGCGGCAGATGGCCATGGACCGCTCACCCGGCTCCCTCGCCGCACTGCTCACCGTCGGAAAGGAGATACAGGCCCCCCACCTCGACATCATCGACCGCATCT
This sequence comes from Streptomyces sp. NPDC059740, assembly GCF_042733155.1. Classification (NCBI taxonomy): domain Bacteria; kingdom Bacillati; phylum Actinomycetota; class Actinomycetes; order Kitasatosporales; family Streptomycetaceae; genus Streptomyces; species Streptomyces sp. NPDC059740. The sequence continues at coordinate 43,204 of NZ_JBHWGP010000027.1, forward strand.
ACCAGCGCATCGCGGCCGGCGAGCGCATCCGCGCGATGGTGACCATGCCTCCACGCGCTGGGAAGTCCCGCCGCACCTCTCGGTGGGGGCCCGTCTGGTATCTCCGACGCCAGCCCGACCACCGCATGATGCTCGCCTCCTACGCCGCGCACCTCGCCGACGACCACGGCCGCTGGATACGCAACACCATCACCGAGCACGCCCCCACCCTCGGCATCAACCTCCGCTACGGCTCCCAGGCCGCCAACCGCTTCGACATCGACGGCCACGAAGGCGGCATGGTCACCGCAGGCGTCGGAGGCCCGCTGACCGGCCGCGGCGCACACGTAGCCTGCGTGGACGACCCCTTCAAAGGCGCCGAGGACGCCGGCTCACCCACCCAGCGCGAGCGAGTGTGGGACTGGTGGCAGTCCGTCCTCCTCACCCGCCTCGAACCCCAGGGCTCCGTGCTCCTCGTGAACACCCGCTGGGACGACGACGACCTCTCCGGCCGACTCCTGAAGGAAGAGCCCGAGGACTGGATCGTCATCGACCTGCCCGCCCTCGCCCTCTCCGAGAACGACCCGCTGGGCCGAAAGGTCGGCGAGGCGCTGTGGCCGGACCGGTACAGCGCCGAGGACTACGCCCGTATCCGCAAGAGCGTCGGCGAGCGCGTGTGGTGGGCCCTCTACCAGCAGCAACCCCGCCCCCTCGAAGGCGGCGTGTGGCAGTGGGCGTGGATCACCGCCAACCGCATCAGCCCCGCAGCCTTCCGCGGCATCGACCTGTCGCGCATCGTCGTCGCCATCGACCCCTCCGGCGGCGCCGGCACCGCCAACGACGAGACGGGCATCGTCGCCGCCGGTCGCACCGCCGACGGGGAGCTGTACGTCCTCGCCGACCGCTCCGGCCGGCACGGTGCCAACGCCTGGGGCCGCGAAGCCTGTCTCCTCGCCGTTGAACTGCACGCTGACGCCCTGGTGGTGGAGACGAACTTCGGGGGCGACATGACGCGGCAGGTGCTCGTCCAGGCGTGGCAGGAGCTGGAGCGCCAGGGCCTGACGCAGGGGATGCCGATGCCGCGGATCGTGGAGGTCAACGCCAAGCAGGGCAAGCGCCTGCGCGCGGAGCCGATCGCACAGCTCTATGAGCAGGGCCTCGTCCACCACGTGGGGGAGTGGCCGACGCTGGAGACGCAGATGGTGACGTGGCTGCCCGGCATGGACTCCCCAGACCGCATGGATGCCGCCGTCCACGCCCTCACCGAGCTGGCAGACCCCTCCACCGACCTTCAGGTCGGCAGCTACAGCCGCCGCACGCCCCGGGGGCGCCGCTGACCCAGCAGGGGCAACGCCCCAGCCGGATGCCCGTACCCTGACGATCAGGCGCGGGGCCTGCTCTACACACGTCCGGGAGGGCGACCCGTGGGCCTGTTCAGGAACTTCATCGTCGACCGGTGGGGCGCGCTCAACTACAAGCGCGCCTACGCCGACGACGTCTACCAACAGCCCAACCGTGAGGTCTTCCCCGCCGCCCGCCGCGGGTGGGTGCCCCGAGAAGACCAGCGTCGCCTAGCCGCCTACACCCTCTACGCTGCCTACGGCCACAATCAGGCGTGGCAGGTCGCCGCCATCCAGGACGGCACTGACGCCTCTGAGCGTCGCGAGTTCGGCGATCCTGCCATGCTCGTCTCCGCTCTCGTCTCCCATCTCCTGGGCTCCGAGCAGACCATCACCGTGCCCGGCGCCGAAGACGCCGAGCCCGCCGACGGCACCACCCCCGAACTTGAAGCCGTGCACGCCGCGGCCGTGCAAGAGCGGTTGCGGAAGTGGGCAGAGGACGAGCTCCTCGCCCTGCGCATCCAGCAGAACGAGCGCAAGACCGTCCGCGAGGGCGACGGCGTCTATCTCCTGGCCTGGGACGCCGCCAAGCGCCGCCCCCGTCTCTCCGTCATCGACCCCGGCTTCTACTTCCCCGACCTGCCTGACAACGCCGGCGACTCCGCCGACTACCCGACCCGCGTCCACTTCGCGTGGGAGATCGAACCCGACCCGCGCGATCCCGACAGCCGCCGGAAGCTGCGCCGCGTCACCTACGAGCTCGCGCCCATCGGTACCGCCACACTCCCCGACGCCGACTCCGACCCGCGCCGGCCCCGCCGCGTGCCCGCGTTCCAGCCCGACGGCGCCACCCCGCTGTTGTACAAGGGCGACGTCTACGATCCGGCCGCCGAGGCCATCAGCCGCCACTACCCGTGGAACGACGAGCCGTCCACCCTCACCTGCTACCTCACCGATGCCGAGTGGCTCCTGGATGACATCAAGGCCGACCAGGACATCCACACCCTCGACGAGCGCTACGCCACCTACCTCACCGGCCCCGACGGGGAAGTCCTCGACCACCTCGACCTCCACCTGGACTTCCTCCCGGTCGTCCACGTGCCCAACACGGTCCCCGAGGACGGGCACTGGGGCGAGTCGTCGCTGGCCAACCTCATGCAACTCTTCGACGAGATCCAAGGCACCGACACCGACTCCTCCCAGGCATCCGCGACGACCGGCGCCCCGATCATCGGCCTGGTCAACCCCGGCGCCAAGGGCGGCCGGCGCACCGAGTCGATGCGCGTCGAGCCCGGCCTGATGCTGGAACTGGGGGAGGGCGGCAACCTCATCACCGTCGACACCTCCCCGATGCTCGCCGAGCTGCGCAACAAGACCGAGGAGCTCCAGAGCCGCCTGTCGGTCAACGCCCGGATGCCCGCGGTGGCGCTGGGCACCCTCGACCCCACCAAGGCGCCGTCCGGGTTCTCCATCGCCCTGTCCTACGGGCCCATGGACCCCCTCATGGACTCCATGCACCTCGCCCGCGCCCACCCCTACCGGCTGGTGCTGAAGTTCGTCCAGCGCCTCTTCATGGCTGGCGCACACCCCGACTGGACCGGGCCCGTCGTCGACGCCCGCCTCGCCTGGGGCTCCTACAAACCCACCGACCGCCAGTCCGTCCTCGACATGGTCCGCGACGGCGTCACCTCCCACGTCCTGTCGCTGGAGACCGCGGTACGCATGCTGTCCGAAGCCGGGTTCCCCATCGACGACATCGGCGAGGAGATCGAACGCATCCAGTCCCGCTCCTTCACCGACGCCAAGACTCTCGCCGACGCCACCGGCGACAGCAAAGCCGTCGGCGACTACCTCGGCCTCGACCTCCAGCCCGACGACACCCCACCCGCCGTCATCCTCCCCACCACCGAGCCCGCAGACGAGGACACCACCCCCGCTGCGACCAGCGAAGACGACAGACAGGGGCAACGTAGGGGCAACACGTCATGACATTTCTGCCATCCTCTGATCTAGGCGCGGGGCCGACGAACAACACTCCTCTGGGAGGACTACGCCCCATGCCGCGCCGCCAGCAGCCCACCTGGTCGCACCCGTACCCCACGGGCCCCTTCAACGCCGTCTTCTACGCAGACGGCGGCGAGACGCCCACCCCCGCCGACATCGCCCCGGCACCCGCGGCACCCCCGCAGGAACGCAAGTCCAACAAGCCGCGCCCCGCCGAGACCGAAGGCGAACTGATCGTCTCGCGTGACTGGCTGGAGAGCCGCCTCACCGTCGAGAAGGACGCCGGCCGCCGCAACGGCAACCAGCGACTGGCAGCCGACCTCGGCTTCGAAGACGTCAACGGACTCCGGTCCTTCGTCGATGAGCGCCGCAAGGCCGAACAGGAAGCCATGAGCGAGACCGAACGCCGCGTCCAGGAACTGGAGACCCGCGAACGGCAACTCGCCGCCCGCGAGGCGCAGGCCCAAGCCGCCCTGGTCTCCGCTAGCCGCCGCGCACTGCTGGTCACCCTCGGCGCCACCGGCGACGACCTCGAGGACGCCACCGCCCTCCTGCGCGTCACCAACGACGCCACCGACGAAGAGGTCCGCGAAGCCGCCGACAAGCTCAAGGAGCGCCGCCCCGAGCTCTTCGGCGCCACGGGGGCGCCCGCCGCTCAGCCCGCCGCACCCATGGCGCCCACCGGCCTCCCCGCAGCCGGTATGCCCCGCCCCGGCGCCTCCCAGCCCAAGCCCGGCGAACGCGGCCTGGAGATGCTCCGCCGCCGCGGCAAGGCCCCCCGCAACAACGACGCCGCCTGACCGACAAGCCAGGGACCACGCCCTCTCCTCACGTGGACGCGCACCGCACCGCGGAGCCGAAACCCATCCAGCGCACACGCATGAGGAGAGGAACGTCGTGAACGACTTCCAGCCCATGACCGTGCTCCAGGAGACCGCCACCGCCGACCGGCCGTGGCTCGCCTCCCTCGTGGGCACACACGACGCCAACACCATCACCCTGGACCTGACGAAGTTCGTCGCCGGGGTCCACTACGAGCCGGGCACCCCCTACCAGCCCCGCAACGTCCTGAAGTCCGGGCTGCCGCTCGGCCTGAACGACACCAGCGGCCTGTACGAGCCCTACGCCGGCCCCACCAGCGAGGTGCAGACGGTCACCGTCACCGGCACCCCCACCGGCGGAACCTACACCCTGACCTTCTCGGGCCAGACCACCGCGGGCATCGCCTACAACGCCACCGCCGCCCAGGTGAAGACGGCACTGGAGGCCCTGTCCAACATCAACCCGGGCGACGTCGTCGTCTCCGGCGGCCCGCACCCCGGCACCCCGGTCGTCATCGCGTTCGCCGGCCAGTACCTGGGCGAGGACGTCGGCCAGATGACCGCCTCCGCCACCAACCTCACCGGCGGCACCACCCCAGCCGTCACCGTCGCCACCACGACCGCGGGCGGCGGCGCCAGCGCCAGCAACGGCACCGAGAAGCTCGCCGGGTTCCTCGCCACCGAGTCCCTGTTCGCGCCCGGCTCCACCAAGACCTCCGGGGCGCTGCTGTGGCACGGCGAAGTGTTTGCCGCCAAGTGCCCCATCCCCTTCGACCCTGACGACGTCGCCGCAACTCGCCCCGGCGTCACCATCCACTACCGGTAACCCCTAGGAGACCGAAGCCATGAGCACCCTTGACCGTCTCCTGCGGGGCGTCACTCCCGAGGACGTCAATGCCTACGTCAACGGCCAGGAGATCCCTCCCACCTTCGCCCTGACGCGCACGGTCGTCCCCGAGCGGAAGATCAACGGGCCGAAGTTCCGCATCGAGTCCAACAAGCGGCGCATCAACGCCGCGAAGTTCCGGGCCTTCGACACCCCGCACGCCCTGGCGAAGCGGCAGGCCGAGCGTGTCGTCAACGAGGGCATGCTGCCCTCCGTCGGCCAGACCCTGGAGATGGGTGAGCTCAACCTCATCCTCTTCCAGGCCCGGCGCGGCGCGGACGACCAGGAGTTCCTCGACGCCCTCTACGACGACCTCGACCGGCACTTCATGTCGATCAAGATCGCGCAGGAGATCGCCGCCGGGCAGCTCCTGACCTCCGGCGTTGTCACCCTGCCGGGCGTCGGCCTCGACGTCGACTGGAACGTCCCCGACGAGAACAAGCCTGTCGCCGCTATCCCCTGGGACCAGGATGGCGCCACCCCGCTCACCGACGAGATGGCGTGGATTCGCTACCTCAAGTCCGTCGGCGCCCCTAAGCCGGCCCGCGTCATCACCTCCGAGCGTGCCGCGTCCGTCCTGGCGTCGAACCTGGAGTACCGCTCCGCGTTCTACAACAGCAGCAGCCCGGAGACCACGCCGTCCGCGACCCTCGCGCCGCCGGACGTCAACGCGGTCCGCGCCCGCTGGAACCTGCCGCCGATCGAGATCTACGACGAGCAGGTCTGGCAGGACGACCAGTACATCCGGGTCACCCCGGAGAGCCTGTGGGCCATGGTCCCCCCGAGCCCGAACCAGTGGGCGGAGACCCAGTACGGCGTCACCGCCGAGCAGGACAACCTGGACCTCGGTGAGAACCCGGGGCTGGTCGCCTCGCAGGAGCCGGGCATCTACGTCTCCTACGAGAAGAAGGAGAACCCGGTGCAGTTCTCCACCACGGCTAACGCCATCGCCATGCCAGTGCTGTACGTGCCGAACTTCCACATCTCCGCGACCGTCCTGTCCGAGGACTGATCGCCGTGGCCAAGCTCGCACGCGCAACCTGGGTCCGCGATCCGGAGCGTCACCGCGACATCCTCCTGCGCGCTGGTGAGGAGCCTGCTCCGCGCTACGCGGCGCTGGTGACGAACCCGGCGTGCTGGGAGGGCGGCGTCCTTCCGGGTGTGGCCACGGCCGCCCAGGAGGAGCCCAGTTCCGACTCGGCGCCGGAGCAGTCTGGCGCCGAGGAGGGCGACAAGCCGGTCGCGCGACCCGCGGCCCGGAAGCCGGCTCGGGGCCGGAAGTCAGTCGCCGACGAGGGCGCAGGCGACTGACACCTGGTGCGGGCCCCCGCTGGGGCGCCGGGGCCCGCACCCCACCCGACCAACCAACCCGCACACACCGCTGGAGGCCGTGATGGACGACGCCACCCGCGCCTGGCTTCTCGCCCAGCTCGGCACCGCCACCGACACCACCGACCTCGACGCCCGCTACGCACGGCTCGGCTCGGCCCGCGCTGTCGCCCTTGAAGTGCTCTACCAGCGCCGCGCGGACCTCCTCGCCCAACCGGCCAGCCTCACCGTCTCGGGCGTCGTGTCCGTCGCCTACGCCGAGAACATCAAGGCCATCGAGCGGCAGATCACCGCCCTCGAAGCGGGCGACTCGCCCGCCCCCGATGACCCGACCGGCCCCGGTGGCAGCGACACCTTCGACTTCGGAGTGATCCGCCTGCGCGAGAGGCCCCGCCGATGACCACCCCGACCCGCCGCCGCACCCTCCGCTCCCGCCTCCTTGTCTACATCAGCCGTGCCACCAGCGCCCTGACCACCGCGTGGAACGCCCTCGCCGCCGCGCAGCGCCGCCTCCTCACTGCGCTGGCCGCCATCCGGCCGGGCCGCGGCGCCACCACCCGCATCCGCGCCGCCGCCGCGGTGTTCCAACGCGGCATCGCCGCGTTCAACCAGACCGCCGGCGCCTTCGTCGAAGCGTGGGCCGCGACCGACCTGCCCCTCATCTACCGCGAGGGCGCCCACCAACTCCTCGACCAGGCCGACCGGCCCACCAGCGCCTGGACGTGGACCGCCCGCCACCAAGCCGCCGTAACGGCCCTGTCCGCCCAGTACTACGCCGACCTCATGGGACGCGTCCGCGAGACCGTGCGCCGCGCCCAGGCGTTCCTCCGCGTCGCACAGGACACCGCCCGCGGCACCGCCTTCGCCCCAGACCAGCTTCTCGCAGAACACCGCCTCGACACCGTCATCTACGCCGGCGACCACCGCCACCCCGCCCACGCCTGGGCCCAGGCCGCCACCTCCTGGCAGACCGTCGCGGTAGCCAACGCCGGCGCCGCCCGCACCGCCCTCGACGACCTCGACATCTCGTTCCTCGAAGTGCGGGACGGCCCGGACTGCGGCTGGGAATCACACGACGACCCCGACCGCGCCAACCGCACCCTGCGCACCGTCGCCGACGCCCTCGCCCACCCCGCCGCCCACCCGCGGTGTGTCCGCGAGTTCCTGCCCCGCCTCGACCTGCGAGGCCGCACCAACATCACCTTCGGAGCGCCCCTGTGAACGAGATCCACGCCAAGTCGAAGCGGCGAAAGACCCTCCATGTCTGGTCCGGGCAGTCTGTACCCGAGCCAGTCCGCGCCCTCATCAGTCAGTGGCTCACCGCCAACGGGGTCGACCCCCAGGCCGTGGCCCTCGAACCGATCACCTTGGAGTTCGTCCCCCGCTGCGCTGGGAGCGTCACCTCGTGCGAGGGCATCTCCGAAGCGCCCTGGTGGATCGCGTTCACCCAGCACCACCGCAGTGACGGCGGCGCCTTCGAGGTGAACGTCCTCACCGGGCGGCCCGCCGCGTTCACACGAACCGTGCCTCTCCTCGTGGAGCCGCCTCTCGACCTGGTGCCTGAGTGGGCGCACGAGGTCACGCACGTGGAGTCAGACCCTGTGGTGAGGGTGATGAGCCTCTCGGAGTTCCGTGAGAGCAGCGAGGCGGCGACGTGAGCACGCCACCACAGCCACAGACCTACGGTGTACGCATTGAGGCGCACCCGGGCTACGTCACCATCCACCTCGACGGGCAGCGCCTCCCCGAGGAGCAGGTCACCGGCTACACCCTCAGCCATGATGTCCACGGGACCCTGCCCACGCTCGTCGTCCACACCCGGCAGCCCAGCACCGTCGAGTGGGAAGGTCTCGCCCGCGTCGCCGTCGCCGAACCCGCAGACCCTCGCCAGCAGATCGTCGAGTTCCTCGCCGCCGTCGACCCGCTGGAGCTGGACCGCGCCGTGATGGCCCGCACCGACCTCGGAGGCGGCAAAGGCGCCGTTGCCGTGGCCATGCTCGCCACCCTCACCGACTGGGCCAGAGGAGCCGCCTGATGCCCGGCATCGACCTCTCCAGCGTCGCCAGCCTGATCGAGAGCCTCGTCCTCCTCGACACCGTCCGCATCTCCCAGCCCGGCACCGGCGCCCCCGTCCTCAACGAGGACACAGGGGAGTACACCTACCCGGAGGGCACGGTCGTCTACGAGGGCAAGGGCGCTGTCCTGCCCGGCGCCGCCCCGGGCGGGGTGGCCGGCATCCCTGTTGCCGGGCAGCCGTGGGTGGACGAGACCCGCTCCCCGTACAAGGCCCTCACCCCCCTCGCGGCGCCAGCCGCGGCACGGGACATGGTCGTCACCGTCACCGCCGTCCACCCGGGCGGCGACACCACGCTGCTCGGTCGGCAGTGGCGCGTCACCGACCCCAGCACGGCCGCGACCCTCACCGCGGTGCGCATCACCGCCCTCGACCAGATCCAGCAGGAGGGCTGATGGACCTCGACGACCTCGCCGCCCGCCTGGAGGATGCCGCCGACCGCGTCGCCCCGACCATCGCGCGCAACGTGCGACGGGAGGCCGAGCACCTGCGCGACGACATCCGCAGCAACGCCTCCGGCCGCCCCGGGCCCAACGTCATCACCGGTGACTACCGCTCCTCGTGGCGCGTCGCCCCGTTCGCCGTCTCCGGCGGGGGAGGGGCCACGGTCGGCACGGACCGCCCGCAGGGCCGGCGCCTGGAGTTCGGCTTCTGGGACATGACCGACAGCCTGGGCCGGCACTACTTCCAGCCCCCGTACCCGCACGTCGAACCCGCGGTCTCCGCGCTGGGCCCGCGCATACAGGCCGCTCTGCGCACTGCCGCTGGCGAGATCCTCAGGGGTGACGCGTGATCTCCCGCCGCGCCCTCACTGGCGCCGTGCAGCAGCTCCTCGCCACCGCCACAGGCCGGCCCGTCGGGGTGGGCACCGTGCCCCTCGACGCCGCCCGCACCCCTGCCCCGCCCCCGTACACGCTGCTCTACCCCCTCGACTACTCCACTGACGACCAGATGCTCGCAGACCAGCACCGCGGGGCCGTCGCCACCTACCAGACGACGTTCGTGTCCGGCCCCACCCCCGGGCAGGCCGCCTCAACAGGGACGGTGGAGCAGGCCGAGTGGCTCGCCGACCGCGCCCGCACCGCCGTCCTCGACCGGGCCGTGGGCGGGGCGACCGGCTACGCCCAGCCCCTCACCGTGCCCGGCGCCGTCTGTTACCGGCGGGAAGCGACCGAGGTAGGGGCAACGTCTGACCCGAACGATGGGATCATCACCTATGTGATCCGGTTCAGGTTCTACCTGGACGCTGCCTGACGCGCTGTCGGGCATCACCGCACCGCGGCGGGACCCCTCGCGGACGTGCCACTCGCTGGCCGACACGACAGATTCCGCAGGGGCCCGGTCTCCCGGGCCCGGATTCAAGGGGCCCACCGCTATGGCCAGGTTCAACCGCAAGGGCACAACCAAGATCAAGTTTCTGGAGACCATCGCCGACGCGAACCTCCTGCCCACCAGCGCCGAGATCGCCGCCGGCACCGACTACACCGAGCAGATCAACGCCATCGACGGCTGGTCCATAGAGAACCAGCCCATCGAGACGCCCGACATGGCGTCCACGTTCGTCAGCAAGATCGACGGCGACGACTCGGCCGCCGACTCCTCCCTGACGTTCTACGAGGACGACTCCCTCTCCACCATCGAGTCCGACCTCGCCAAGGGCACCAGCGGCTTCATCTGCATCTTCTCCAAGGGCGACGCCCCGGCCGCGAAGGGCCTGGACGTCTTCCCCGTCAAGGTCGCCTCCTGCTCCAAGTCCTACTCCACGGACAACGAGGCCGCGAAGGTGACCGTCCAGTTCGTCATCACCGACCGGCCGGCCCTCAACCAGACCGTGCCGTCCGGCGCCTGACCTCTCCATCTCCCGGCCGGGCGCACCACGCGTCCGGGAAGGCGCGCGCCGTTGGGCAGGCGGCGCCCGGCCGGGGCCCCTTCCCACGCCCCACACCTTCGGAGACCACGACATGAGCAGCACCTGGGACACCCTCGCCAAGCGCCTCGACCAGCTCAAGCCGGCCGTCGCCACGTTCACCATCTGCGACGACGAAGCCCTCCGCCAGGAACTGGCCGCCGCCAAGACCGACGCCGCGGGCGCCGACGAGACCCTCGCCAACCTCGGCCCCGACGACGAGCCGCACCGCCCCATGTTCGAGCAGCGCGCGCAGCAGGCCCGAGCCCGCCTCACCGACGTCCAGAAGCGATTCGACAAGACGGCGATCGTCCTGCGCTTCCGTGCTCTGGCCCGCGCCGACCTCGAGCAGCTTCAGCGCGCCCACCCCGCCACCGAGCAGGAGGAAGCCGACGGCGCCGACTTCGCCATGGACAGCTTCGCCCCCGCCCTCATCTCCGCCGCGTCCGTTGACGGCATGCCCGCCGACTACGCCCGCCAGGCCCTCGACACCTGGCCGGCCGCCGACGCCCGCGCCCTGTGGCAGGCCGCCTGGTCCATCCAGCACACCGGCCGCACCGACCTGGGAAAAGGCTGAGGGATGACCTGGCGTTCCGCACCGAGTTGGAACTCTGCGACCGCTGGGGCATCCCCCACAGCCAGTTCCGCGGCCACGGCGACGGCACCTGGTCCGACCTCGACCGCCGCAAGGCCCTCGCCTACGCCTCCTGGCGCCGCGAGTGCTGCCCGGAGTGCGGCACCCGCCCCGAAGAGTGGGACGAGGACGCCGGCGGCGACGAGGACGCCTACACCGCCACCACCCACCGCTGCATCGGCTGTCAGCTCATCGCCGACAAGCAGAAGGCGGTCCCGGACGGCGACGACGGCCACGGCGTCAAGGTCCTCCTCTTGCCCACCGCGGTGCACGCCGCACTTCAGCTAGCCCGCACCACCAGCAAACACCACCGATAGAGGGGAGAGCGCGATGGCCGAGTGGAACCTGTCCGTCGAGCTGCGCGGCCAAGGCAACGACCTGGCCCGCACCCTGCGCCAGTCCGCCACCCAGGCCCGCGCCCTCTCCAACGACATCAACACCGCCCGCCGAGACATCACCCGACTCCGCCAGGAAGCCCGCGGCAACATCCGCCTCGGCATCAGCGTCGACACCGCCCGCTTCCGACGCGAAGTCCAAGCCGCAGCCCGCGGCGCCGGCGGGCAGCGCATCACCATCCCCCTCGGCGTGGACGGCGCCCACCTACGCCAGGACATCCGCCGCGCTCTCTCCGAGGCCGGCGCCGGCGCAGACCTCACCGTGCCCCTCCACCTCGACGGCGCCGGGCTCTCCGCTGACCTCCAGCGCAACATCACCCGAGCCGCAACCGCCCTGAACCGGCTCACCGACGAGGCGCAGAACGCCGGGCAGGCCCTTGAGCGACTGGGCCGCCACGCAGACTCGGCTGGCGACCAACTCGACGGACTCCGCAACCACGCCGCCGCGGCAGCCGTCAGCCTCCGCTCCATCAACACCGCCGCAGGCCGCTCCGACAGCCGCCTGGAAACCCTCTCCGGCCGCACACAGCAACTCCGTACCGACTTCGAGGCACTCAACGGGCCCCTCGACCAGACCGGGACCCACCTGGAGCGCCTACGCGGCAACGTCGGCGGCCTGAGCCAGTCCTCCAGCCAGGTCAGTGACCTGCGCTCCAACCTCCTGCTCCTCGCCGGTGTCGGAGCGACGGCGCTGGCACCGCTCGCCGCCTCGGTCGCCCCCCTTGCTCTCAAGCTCGGAGCCGCCTCGGCATCCGCCGCAGCGTTCGGCGTGGCCGTCGCCGGGCAGATCGGTCCCCTGTCGGACACTCTCGACGCCCAGACCAAGCTGGAGGACGCCACCACCCAGTACGGCGCCGCCTCCGACCAGGCCGCGACCGCCTCACAGGCCTACCAGGCGCAGCTCTCCCAGCTACCCGCGGCGACACAGCGCACCGCCGCGGCGTTCGGCGTGCTCAAGTCGGACTTCCAGGCGTGGTCGGACTCCCTCGCCGGCGTCACCATGACGCCCATCACCCACGGCATCGAGACCCTGGACGCGCTGCTGCCCCGCACCACACCCATGGTCAAAGCCGCCTCCACCCAGCTGGACCGGCTGGTGACGGTCGCCGCGGGCGGCATCAACACCACCGCGTTCGATCACCTCTTCGACGCGTTCAGCGACCGGTCCACCAACGCCATCGCCGAGATCACCGATGACCTCATCCACCTCCTGCGCGTCCTGTCCGGTGACGAACCGGCCGGCTCCCAGGTCCTGCGCGAGTTCCTCGCCTACGCCAAGTCGGTAGGCCCACAGGCAACCGAGACCTTCCGCAGCCTTGCCCAGGCTCTGCTCCACCTCCTCCAATCGGCGTCCCAGACCGGCGTGGGCATCCTCACCCTTGTCAACGCTCTGGCCGGACTGGTCAGCGCGATCCCACCCGGTGTCCTCACCGCGTTCCTGACGCTGGCCACCACCATCAAGCTGGCGATGCTCGCCGCGAAGGGCGGCGCCGTCTTCGCTGCCCTGGGCACGCAGATCACCGCCGCCCGCACCGCAGCCGCCAGTGCCTCCGGGCCCATCGCCGCAGCTAGCGCTGCCTTCACCGGCCTGTCGCGGGCGGCGAAGTTCGCGCTCGTCGGCACAGGCATCGGCCTACTCGTGCTCGCCCTCACCCAGCTCTCCCAGATCGGGAAGAGCGCCCCGCCAGACGTCGACAAGCTCACCTCCTCCCTGCGCGACTTCGCCAAGACCGGCAAGGCCGCCGGCGAGGTCGCCCGGGTCTTCGGCACCGACATGAGCAAACTTTCCGACGCGGTACGCACCCTGTCCCGCCCCTCGAACTTCGAGAAGGTCGACCAGTTCCTCACCAAGCTCCTGGGCATGGACTCCACGCCCGTGTCCCGGTCGAAGGAGGTCATCAACGGACTCGACGATGCGCTCGCCAACCTCGTCAAGTCTGGCAACGCTGACTTGGCGAAGGCCGCGTTCGACAAGCTGTCCAAGCGGCTCGGCAACCTGACGCCGAAGGAGTTGAGGAAGCAGCTCGACGACTACCAGTCGGCGCTGAAGGATCAAGCGTTCGAGGCGGAGGTCGCCGCCCAGTCCATGGGTCTATTCGGGCAGCAGGCACAGAAGACCTCGGCGCAGCTCGACGCCCAGAAGGCGTCCGCCGACGGGCTGAGGCAGTCCATCACGGCGCTCAACGACGCCCAGCGGGGCGCGCTCGGCGGCATGATCGGCCTGGAGCAGGCCATCGACGACGCCTCCAAGGCCGCGAAGACCAACCGCGGGGCGCTCACCGAGACCAACGGGCAGCTCAACCTCAACACCCAGAAGGCCCGCGACGCCGCGTCCGCGCTCTCCGACCTGGCGGCGAAGACCGACGACGCCGCGGGGAAGGCCCGAGAGAACGGCGAGTCGTGGCAGACCGTCAACGCCATCTACTCCCGCGGCCGGGCCGCCCTGGTCTCCAGCGCCCAGGCCATGGGGCTGACCAAGTCGCAGGCCGAGGCCCTCGCCGCAAGCATCCTGAAGATCCCAGCCGGGCACACCACCAAGGTCAAGATGGACCGCGAGGACGCCATCGCCGGCCTCCAGGCCGTACAAGACAAGATCAAGGCGACACCCGGAGCGAAGAGCGTCACCGTCAAGGCCCTGACCGCCTCCGCCGAGCAGGCCCTGAAAGACCTCGGCTTCAAGGTGACCCACATGAAGAACGGGTCCGCCAAGGTCACCGTCCCCACCGGCACCCCCAAGGGGCAGGTCGCGGCCATCCAGCGCGCCATCGACGGACTGCACGGCAAGACGGTCACCAACCAGATCCGCACCGAGTACGTGACCGTTGGCAAGAACCCCCTGATCGCCGATTCCTGGCTGAAGTCCCACCCCGGTGCGCACGCGAAGGGCGGCCCGATCCGCGGCTACGCCTCCGGCGGCGACGTCCAGGCGTTCCCCGGCGGCGGCTACATCCAAGGCCCCGGCAACGGCACCAGCGACTCCATCCTGGGCCTGTTCTCCTCGGGGCCGGCCATGGTGTCCAACACCGAGTACGTGATCCGGGCCGACGCCGTGCGGAAGTACGGGCTCGCCTTCCTCGACGCGGTGAACTCGGAGCGGCTGCCCAAGTTCGCCGGCGGCGGCCCCCTCGCCAGCCTGCCCCGGTACGCCACCGGTGGTGGCATGGACTTCACCTACTCCAACACCGGCAGCAGCATCCTCAGCCTGTCGGACCTGATCAGCGCGAGCGCCGACAAGAACGGCAACTTCTCCCTGTCGACGTTCTCGAAGAAGCTAGCCTCGGCCAACAACCAGCTCGACGCGTGGCGCAAGAACCTCGCCACCGTAGCCAGCCGCGCCGGCCAGGACGTCGCTGACGCCCTCGCCGCCATGGGCCAGGACGGTGTCGAGCTCACGAAGAAGATGGCCACCGGCAGCTCGAAGTACCTGAACCAGATGGCCACCGACCTGCGGAACCTCGCCAACGCCGCGAAGGCCACCCTGGGCGAGTACACCAGCGAGATGAAGGACGCGGTCGCCGACCAGACCACGTTCCAGAACAACCTGGCCAAGCTCGCAGGGCAGGGCTACGGAGACCTCGCCGGGCGCCTCGCCGCCCAGAACGACGCGGACGCCGCAGCACTGGCCGCCGCCGCGGTGAAGGACAAGAGCAAGGCTGCGGCGGCCAACAGCGCGTCGAAGGCCGCCAACACAACGCTGTCCGGCGACGAGCTCGCCGAGCTGGTGCAGATCATCGCCGCCGTCACCAAGAGCACGACCGGCATACATGACGTGGCCGCCACCACGAAGCTGGGCGAGGACGAGATCATCGCCATCGCCACCAAGGCCAGGTCGCAGATCTCCTCCAGCCTCGGCTCCCGGGCGACACGGTTCCTCGCCGACCTCGGCAAGGCGCAGAAGGGCCTCGCCTACGCCGACGGCGGCATCCGCGCCGGCCTGTACGCCACCCAGGCTGGCCTGGTGCGCTTCGCCGAGCCATCCACGGGCGGGGAGGCGTACATCCCTCTCGGCGCCAACAAGCGGAAGTCCGCGACCGCAGTCCTCGGCGACGTCGCCGGCCGGTTCGGGCTCGGCCTCACCGATGCATCAGCCGGCCGCGTCATCGTCATCCAGCAGCCCCAGCCCCTCGTCGGCACCCAGAACTGGCACGTCACCTCCGGCGGCAACGCCGTCGACACGGCCCGGCAGGTCGAGGCCCGCGCCGGATACCAGCTCCGCCGCCTCGCCCGAGGAGGAGCCGCACGATGACCACCCCCACACCCCTCGCAGACGGGCAGCACCAGCTCGGCGGCGTCCTCATAGGCGCCGGCACCAACATCCAGGTCCGAGCCATCGAAGGACTCGGGCAGCCGCCGCTGCGCACCGCCGACGTCGAACCACCCGGCGCGGACGGGCTGTGGCTGGGCGCCGACTACTACTCCGGCCGCACCCTGCGCATCGACGCAGCGATCCGCACCCCCGGCGACCCGGCCGCCGCCTACGACCTCCTAGCCGCGCTCCAGGCGCCGGCGGATGACGCTGCGGTGCGAGGGCAGGGCGGCACCACCATGGACCTGCGCCTGAAGACGCCCGGCCGCCCGGTGCGGGTGGCCCGCGGCAGGCTCCGCACCCTCGAGCCGGACCTGACCACCGCCAAACACGGGTTCATCCCCGTGGACATGGAGTTCGTCACCGCCGACTACCTGCTCTACGACGACGAGCCCGCCACCACGTCCATCCCCCTGGCGATGCTCAACATCGGCGGCCTGACATTCCCCCTGGTCTTCCCGGTCGTCATCGAAGGCGATCCGGCTGCCGTGGGCAGGCCCGGCTACCTCCAGGTCGACGGCACCGCATTCACGTGGCCGCTGCTGCGGGTGACCGGGCCGTGCTCCAACCCCACCATCACCCACGTCACCACCGGCCGGACCCTGACCGTGCAGGCGACGTTGGCCGCGGGGGAGTGGGTGGAGATCGACACCCGGCCTGGCTGGCGCACCGTCCTGCGCGACAACGGCGGCGGCGCCCCCCTCACCCCCACCTCCCGCATCGACGAGTTCGTCCTCACCCCGGGCCTCAACGAGGTCCGGTGGACCGCGACCGACAACACCCTCACCAGCACTCTGGCCGTCACCTGGTGGCCCGCATGGAAGGCACTCTGATGGCCCTCAACCCAACCCCCATCGCCACGACCGGCGCCACCCACACCGCGCAGCAGTTCCGCATGATGGTCCGCGACCTCGCCCGCGACTCCCAGGGCGTCACTACCGGCCTCGACCTCAAGGTCACCGCGCTGGACACCCCCGGCGCAGGCGTGCAGGTCTCCGACGGCTCCGCGGTCATCGCCGGACAGGTCTCGCCCGTGCAGGGCTCCTACAGCGCCTACAACATCGGCTCCGACACCGTCAGCATCTCCGCGACCGGCTCCACGCCCCGCTCGGACATGCTGGTGCTGCGGGTGGAGGACCCCGACTACGAAGGCACCCGCGACCCGGCCGTCGACCCCATCGTCTTCTGGGAGGTCGTGCCCAACGTCTCCTCCACGGCGACGACCGCGCCGGCCGGGTACTCGGCGATACCGCTGGCCCGCATCGACCTGCCGGCCAGCACCGCCACCGTCACCAACGCGATGATCGTCGACCTGCGCAAGGTTGCCAACCCGCGTCGCGACCGGCAGCTGTTCCCCATGTTCTACGGCGGCAGCCTCACCCAGCTCAGCGGAACGGCCGGCACCTGGCAGAACTTTCCCTCGGCCACGTCCACCACCATCGCTGTGCCCACCTGGGCCGCCTCCGTCAAGGTCATGTGGAGCGTCGGCGGTCTGCGCCTGGACGACGGCAACGTCTTCGGCAACCTGACCTTCCAGTTCGGCACCAAGCAGGCCGCGCAGGACGTCGTCATCGACGACAACCAGGGCACCGCCCCCCGCCGCACCAGCCTGTTCTCCGCCGACACCCTGTCCCTGACCGACACCGCCGGCGCCGCCATGCGCGGCACCAACATCACCCTGCGCTCCCGCATGAAGGTCAACTCCGGCAACGCCGGGAAGATCGGCGCGGACCTGGGCACCACGTTCATCGCCGACGTGGAGTTCGTTGAGGGCGCGATCTGATGGGCCGCTGGCGCTACTGGACGCAGCACGCCCTGACCGGCGACGTCCTCTGCCCCGCCCTGCCGCTCGGGGACCCGGAGTTCGGGCGGGAACTCAACGGCCCCGGGCAGCTCTCTGGCACCCTCGCCCCGCGGTGGGTGCGCGCCAACCCCGACCTGATCCGCCCCCACACCACCCTCATCTACGCCGAGGCCGACGGCATGCTGCGCTGGGGCGGCCTGGTGTGGTCGGTGGACGCCGAGGACCGCGAGTACCGCATCGAGGCCGCGGGCTGGTCGTCCTACCTCACCAAGCGCCACGACACCCACGGCGAACTCGGCGCCCGCGGCCCCTACGTGAACGGCGACCCCTGCCAGGTCATCCGCGACATCTGGGCCTACGCCCAGGAACAGCCCGACGGGAACCTCGGCGTCGTCGTCGACCCGGTCACCGGGCCGGCCACCGTGGGCACGCCGGCGGAGCCGTGGCACTCCTACTGGTACGAGGCACCCAACCTCGGCGACCTCGTCGACGGCCTGGTGGGGGAAGACGGCGCCCCGCAGTACACCTGCCACAGCGAGTACCAGACCAACGGCACCGTGCGGCGCCGCATCCTGCTGGGCTACCCCCGCCTCGGCGCCCGCCGCACCGACATCATCTTCCGCACCGGCGTCAACATCACCGCCGCCCCGACGGTCGGATTCTCGGGCGATGACTACGCCAACACGATCATCGGGACCGGCGCGGGGGAGGGCACCGCCACCCGATTCGCCGTCGACAGTGTGCGCGACGGAGGCCTGCGCATGGAGACCGTCCTCGCCCTGCCCACGGTCACCGGCACCGACGTCCTCGGGCGTCGCATCGCCGCGGAGCGCCGAGCCCGGCAGGTCATGGGCGGCATCGACACCCTCGTCGTCCGCGACCACCCCAACGCGCCCCTCGGCTCCTGGCAGATCGGCGACGACGTGCAGGTCGCAGTGTCCAACGCCTGGGTCGACTGGTCCGGGTGGGTGCGCATCACCGCCGAGTCCTACCAGCCAGCGGGGGACGGCGGCGAAAGCTGCGCCACTCTCACCGTCGCCCGCGCCGACACCTTCCACTATGGAGCCCCGGAGGCCCCCTGATGTCCAACCTCAACGCCCTGGCGAACAAGGTCGCCCAGTTGGAGCGTCAGATACGCGCCCTCCAGCACGGGCAGCGCGTCTCCCACGGCGCCAGCATCGAGAACGCCGCCCTCCAGGTCCGCGACAACGAGGGGACGCTGCGCGCCACCATCGGCATGCAGGGCGACGGCACCGCCGCCGTCGTCGCGACCAACGGGCCAGCCCCGACGGCCGCGCCCACCGCGCCGCTCGTCACTCCGTCCATCGCCGGGCTCCGCGTCACCTGGGACGGCACCCTCGCCGCCGGCAGCGACCTGCCCGCCGATTTCGACCACATCGCCGTCTACATCTCCACTGCCGCGGGCACCGCCCCATCACCGGACACGTTCGCCGGCACCATCCGGCGGGCCGGAGACGGCGGAGTCCTACCGGTCACGCCGCTGCCCTACGCCGAGCACTACGTCCGCCTCGCCGCCGTCAACACCAGCGGCGCCACCGGCCCCGCGAGCGCCGAAACCGCCGGCACCCCCGTCCAGGTCGACGGCCCGGACCTCACCGCCGGGTCCGTCACCGCGGGCACGATCGCCGCGGGCGCTGTGACGGCCGACAAGCTCGAGGCCGTCCTTTCCCTCGCCACCCGCGTCGTCGCCGGCGACCCAGCCGGAGCCCGCGTCGAACTCGACGCCAGTGGCCTCAAGGCCTACGACGCCAGCGGCGCCCAGACCGTGAATCTGAACGGAACGACCGCGGCCATCACCGGCGGCACCATCACCGGCGCCACCGTGCAGACAGCCGTGAGCGGTGCCAGAATCGTCCTCGACGAAAACGTCTTGATCTATGACGACAGCGGCGTGATCAAGGCAGGCGCGGGGCCGGACGTCGCCCCCCTCAGTCTGCCCGGCTTCATCACCACCGACGGCACGTTCACCTCGTCGCTTTTGAGCGGTTACCTCTCCATGTACCAGGAGAACCACACCTACCGGCGCTACCCCCTCCTGGCAGCAGAGGTGCAAGGGGGCGACCTGTCCGTCGTGACCCTCGGCAGCGGCACCCTCGACAACGACCAGGGGCAAGTCCAGTCGCTGATGCGCATGTCCGCCTACCACAGCAGCAACCCAGCGAAGACGTACCCGCGCGTTGAGTTCTACTCAGACGGGTTCCCCTCCAGCCGCTGCGACGTCGATGTCGCAGGCGCGATCACCGCAGGCAACATCGCCACCGGCACCGTCACCATCACCCCGTCCGCACCGAACACACCCACCTCGATCCCGGTCAACGGACTCAACGTCACCGGCACCGTCTTCCGCGGCTTCGCCACCGCCCAGACCACCGTGCCCGGCTCCCGCGCCCCCATCAACAGGGCAGGGGTCACCGGAGTCTCTACATCCTCCGTCACCGGCACCGGCCTCCTGGTCTGGGTCAACCGCGAGGACACCACACCCACAGTCGTCACATGGATGGTGATTGGATCATGAGCACCCCCACCGAGCCCCTGCCCACCGACATCGACCCCAACGACCCCGACAGCTCTGCCAGCCCCTTCCCACCCCCACCGACGCCTACCGTCAACACCGGCCCGCCACTCCAGCCCGAGCAGCCCATCACCTGGGAACCCGCCATGTGGTACTCGGCCACCGCCACCTGCGCCGACACCACCTGCGTCAACTACAACCGCCTCCTCGACCTGCCGATGCTGTACTCCAACGACGGCGTGTACGTGATGGTGATCTGCGGCCTGTGCAGCCACGCCTGCACCATCCTGGCCGCGACCCTCCTCGACCCCCAGCCCCCCGAGGAGTAGGCCCCCGAGTAGGGCAACACCGGCCCCGAACCGGCCCTACCCTGAGATCACCGGCGACCCTCCGCCCACCCCGAGGGACTGCACCACGCGTGCAGACCACCACCAGCTCAGGCGCGGGGAGTCAGGAGCCGGTCGGTTGCCCAGCAACGACCACACGGCGCGCAGCGCCAAGCAGGCCGACGGCAAGGCCGAGTCGCCCACGGCAGCGCCCGAGGACGGCACCACACCGGCGCCCGCCACCACCGCGGACGATGATGCGCGGCTCTACGAGCCCTACCCCGGCGCCGCGTTCTTCCACGGCGGCCGGCACTCCCCGATCGTCGCCGCGATGGGCCGCCGCCTCGAGCAGGAAGCCTGCGCCCCGCCCGGCCTGCGCCTAGGCCCGGACTGGACCCGCGCCCACCAGCGCGCCTTCGCCGCCTGGCAGCACACGCTGCGCCCCAAGGGCGGCGGCGACACCTCCGGCATCCCAGACGACGTCGCCTGGCGCGCCCTTCGTGTTCCCCGCATCACACCCTCTCCCGCCCAGGAGTCCTGATGGCCACCCCCATGACCGCCGACCAGTTCGTCGCCCAACTCAAGAAGTGGGGCCTGAAGTACGTCGGGGTAGGCAACTGGCGTACCCACAACCGTGCCGGGCACGGCGCGTGGGGCGGCGTGAACGGTTTCATCTGGCACCACACCGGCGCCACCATCAGCGCCGCCTCCGCCAAGACCTACGCTGCCGGCACCCTCTACAACGGCCGCTCCGACCTGCCCGGCCCGCTGTGCCACGCCTCCATCGGCCTGGACGGCACCGTCTACCTCGTCGGATGGGGACGCACCAACCACGCCGGCGGCGGCGACCCGAAGGTGCTTCAGCACGTCATCAACGAGGACTACACCGGCCAACTCCACCCCACCAAGGGCAACGCCAACGGCACGGACGGCAACGCCCACTTCTACGGCGTGGAGATCCAGTACAGCGGCTCGAAGAAGATGGCGCCCGCCCAATACGAAGCGGCACTGCGCCTGTCCGCCGCGATCCTCGACCACCACGGCTGGACGGAGAAGTCCGTCATCGGCCACGGCGAGTGGTCCAACGACAAGTGGGACCCCGGCTGCGCCCCCGGAAAGATCATGGACATGGTCGCGGTGCGCGCCGACGTCAAGAAGACCCTGGCCGGCAACCCGCCCGCCACCGACAGCAGCAAGGAGATCGACGACATGAGCGCCACCGACATCTACAAGGCCGTCTGGGACCAGGACAAGCTCCCGGCCCCCACCCGCTCCACCACCGTCAAGAGCAACCCGACCTGGGCCCCGGCCAACGCGCTGCGCGAGACCTACGACCGCATCGCCGAACTCCGCGACCAGCTCAACCACCTCACCACGCTCGTCGAGACCATCGCGAAGAAGGTGGGCTGACGTGACCATCCTCGGACGCGAACCCGTCGTCTACCTCAACGCCCTCTCCGCCGCCCTCGGCCTGGTCGTCACCCTCGGCATCACCGGCCTGACGCAGGAGATGGCCGGCGCCATCGTCGCCGCTCTCACCGCGGTCCTCGGTGCGATAGCCGCCTGGCGCACCCGCCCGGTCGCCCCGCAGGCCTTCACCGCCGTCGTCGCCGCCGGCGCCACGCTCGCCGCAACCTTCGGCTACGACGTCTCCCAGGCCACGATCGGCGCCGTCAACGCGGTCGTCCTCACCCTCCTGACCCTCCTCACCCGCGCCCAGGTCACCCCAACCACCAGCAACTAGCCCTGGACTCCACATGAGCGACGAGCCGACCCTCGGCGAGGTCGTGCGCCGCCTAGAGGCCGTACACGCAGACCTCAAGGACGACATGCGCGAGCTAGCGAGCCGGCTCGACGGCAAGGTGTCCGCCGACGTCCTGCGCCTAGAGCAAGCAGGCCAGGACGCGGCGGTCTCCACTCTCGCCCAGCGCGTCAAGGCCCTCGAAGAGGGGGACGCCGAACGCCTCCGGCAGCAGGAAGCTGACCGACGCGAACGGGAGCGGCAACGCGCCGCAGACCGACGCCTGATCCTCACCGGCCTTGTGGTACCGGTCCTCCTGGTGCTCCTCCAGGTCTACCTCGCCACGAAGGGAGCGAGCACGTGACCGAGCACCACCATCGCAATATCCGCCGGCGCCGCCGCGGCGACCTCTGGTACGCCCTGGGGGCGCTCGCCGCGGTGGCCATCCTGGCGTGGGTGGTCATCACCATGCAGCAGCTCGCCCACGATCTGCACGACGCCAACGATGCCCGCGACGCGCTGGCGCACCAGGTGCAGCAGTTGGGGGAGTCGCCGGTGGCAGGGCCGCCGGGCAGCCGCGGGGAGCCCGGCAAGGGCGCCCAAGGCCGGCAGGGCGATCCGGGCCTCCCCGGGGCCGCGGGGGCTGACGGCGCTACCGGCCCTGCGGGGAAGGCGGGAGCCACGGGTTCCCCTGGCCCCTCTGGCTCTCCTGGTGCACCCGGCAAGGACGGTTCGCCGGGCGCAGATGGCACCAACGGCACTGACGGTTCGCCGGGCGCAGATGGCACCAACGGCACTGACGGTGCGGCGGGTCCAGCTGGCCCTCAAGGGCCGCAGGGCGATCCGGGACCGGCCGGCCCGGCAGGGAAGGACGGCAAGGACGGGGCCGACGGTCGGGATGGGCAGACGTGCCCTGACGGCTACAGCCTCCAGACGTCGCCCCTGGACCCGGACGCGCTGGTGTGTCGGCGGGACGGGTCTGGTTCCGTGCCGAATCCTGGGCCGACGGCGTCTCAGCCAGCTGCGTTGGCACCGGATCGTCGCCGATCGTGAGGCTCCTGTGGCCCGGTGGGTCCCGGGACTGGGCGGCATGTTTCCGCTGGTCTAGGGCCCGTGTCCTATCGTTTTGGGAAATAAATAACGCGCGCTGGCGATCTTCTTCATCGCGGCCACACGGTTCCCTCCGTCGGCTTCGCCCTCGCCACCTACAGCGAACTGCCACAGGGGTAGGTAGCCTGACGTGCAGCGGCCCCGCCCACTAGTCCTGGGCGGGGCCGCGCTACGTGGTCTACTGTTCGCTGGCGGTCGGTGCTCGGAGGATGAGCGGGTGGCTTCCGCCGCCGATTTCTATGCCGGTCTTCCGGTCGAAGCGCTCACGGCGCTCTCCGCCGCCTGCCCGCTGCACCTTCACGTAGGTGCGTCCGACGTGCGAGGCGGTGACGGGGTAGGGCGGCATGGTGTCGCTCTGGTAGTCGATGAGGAGCGGGTCGCCGACCTTGAGATCAGCGGGTAGCCCCTTGGCATCCATGCCCATCTCCTCACTGCTCGGTGGTGTGGTTGGCGAACAGCTCGGCAGCGCGGGCGTCAGGGCACCGAGGATCGGCCTCCGTCCAGCCGTGCGCCTGGCAGTAGCCGTGATGGTCGTACCAGCACGGATCTGGGTCTCGCAGATCGTCAATCAGCTGCATCAGATCGGACTTCTCGGCACGCGCATGGTTCCGCTCGTCCCGGAACTCGGCTGCCTTGGTCACGGCCTGGAGCAGGGTGTGGGTGTCCAGGTGCTGACGGAGGGCGTCGTCCACCTTCTGCATGTGGGCCCGCCCGGTGTCCCCAGCCAGGCGCGTGACCAGATCCTGGAAGGACTCGTCGGGACGCTGGGCGAGCGGTTCGGTGGGTCCTTCGCCCGGACGGGGCTGCTCCTGGTCGTAGTGCCATCCACACTCCAGGGGACAGTAGTAGCGGGTGGTGGTCCCAGCGGTCATGGTCGTGTCCTCACTGCTCGGTGGTGCGGTTGGCGGCCTGGGCGGTGCGGATCTCGTCGGCGGTGACGGTCTCGAAGTGCCACCAGCGTCCGCCCTCCCACTGCTCGACCTTCGCGCTGGTGGCTGGGCTGTCGCCGCCGAGGGTGGTGCGGAGGAAGGCGTACACCTTGGCCTCGCTGGTGAACGCGGACGGGGCCTGCACGTCCGGGCCGGTGACGGTCACACGCCATGGCTTCGACGGCTTCTTGGCGGTCATGGTCGTCTCCTCACTGGTCGATGGTGGGGTTGTCAGTCTTCGCCCCATGCGGCGTCGACCAGGTCGGGGTCGGGCTGGATGAGGGCGGCAGCTTCGGCGTAACCGGCTGCTCGGAGTCGGGCGGCGGTCTCCGTGTCGCGCAGTGCGAGGAGCGCGTCCGCGTAGGTCGGGATCAGGTCGCGGCGGAGGCCAGCTTCCTCGAAGAGGGTGGCGGCGCGCTGCCAGGCAGTCTTGTCGTCGTAGGGGGCTTCGCTCATGGTCGTGTCCTCACTGCTCGGTGGCGCGGTCGGCGGGCACGGGGTCGACGTGGGTAAGGGCGATGCAGGCGCTGTGTCCATCCACCCAGACGACGTCGGTGTGGCCGCCGAGTACTGACGCCTTGCTGCGGGTTTTGCTCGGGATGGCCTCAGCGGTTGGATCGTCCTCGGGGCGGCAGCCAGGGTAGGCAATGACGGGCGTGCCTACGGGGTACTCAGCGTTCCACTGCTCTGCGGTCAGTGCCATGGTCGTGTCCTCACTTCTCGGTGGTGTGGTCGGCGGTGCGCATACGGTCGAGCAGGGCGGACATGACGTCCGGGCCCATACCTGCCGGCGCGTCGATCTCGATGGGCTTCTCCCGTCCGCGAACGAAGACCGCGACCGAATGGAACTCGTCCCGTACAGCCTGGATGTCGGCGAGGCGGATGCATGCCTTTTCGTCCACCCAGACGAACCCCGCAGGAACCTTGGGGAGAGCGGTGAAGTCGACTTTACTGGTCCAACTCGGCATGATCGTGTCCTCACTTCTCGGTGGTGCGGTCGGCGAGTTCCTCGTCGATGGCCTGCCGCGCCTCGGTCAAGGTCATGGCGAACTCGTCGCCGGGCTGGGCGAGGACGATGCGCGGGTTGTTCTCGTCGGTCCAGTCGACGTCGTAGCGGGCGGGGCTGCTCATGGTCGTGTCCTCACTTCTCGGTGGTGGTGTGGCGTGATCGGGCAGCTTTCTGGTGTTCCGCGGTGAGACGAGGCATCAACCGTTCGGTGTGCTCGTCGGCTGGGTCGAGGATGATGCCGAGCGTCGGGGGTGCCTCGTCCCAACTGAGGTTCCACTCGACCTCGGTGACCCGCCAAGAGGTCTCGTCGTGCTCCAGTGTCTGGTGCAGGGTCTCGCCGATGCGGGGCACCGCTGGGAGTGTCACCGTCCGTTCGGTGTGGGGGAAGTAGAGGGTGGCTTCGACGGCGCCGGCGGGTTGGATGGCGTTGACGGGGCCGATGGCGGCGACGGGGCGACCGTGTCGGGTGAGTCGGACGGTCTGGCCGGTGGTGCGGACGTGGTCGGTGATTTCGCCGAGTTTGGCGCGAGCGGCTTCGATGCCCAGATCGTTCTCCATGAAGAAACCTTACGGTCCTTGAGGTATAGCGTCAAGGGGTTTCGTGACGATCGGAGCTGTCGGGGCATCGTCCCGAGTCTCACCTCGGATAACCTCTCCTTATCCGAGGTGACCTGCTCGCGGCAGGTTCGTTCTGGGGGAAGCGCATAACGTGTGTTAAGCGCGGCGCGCGTAAGCTCGGATCATGAGCGAAGTGATCACCGGCCGGATCATCACCGAGCGACCCCGCGCCGAGCTCGAAGCACCCGGCGCCGCGCAGGAGGCCCTGTTCTGGCTGCGCGACGTCCTGGGCACCGTCGCACCCCGCCACCCGGTCAACCGCCGGCTCGGCCCGCGCCGCTACCGCCTGGAACTCCTCGCCGAACTCTGCGACCGCCCCACCTTCAACCTGGTCGCCTCCTGGCTCGGCTCCGAAGCCGTCCCCGCGGTGAAGTCTAAGCAGGCCTACGCCGATGACCTGCGCCTGTGGGCCGAGGTGGCACGGGAGTTGGGCGGCCACGACCGGTTCTTCGTCGGCTCGGTCACCCCGGGCATGATCGAGACGTGGACCAAGCAGCAGAAGGCCCGCGGCCGGGCGCCGCGCAGCATCAACCGGCGCCTGTCGGTCCTCACCGCGCTCACCGAGTACGCGAAGTGGAAGACCAAGGACCAGAGTATGGTCTCCCCGGTCACCAAGCACGACCGGCCCAAGGTCGACCCGAGAGACGAGACGACCGCCACGCCCATCCTGGAGGTCGCCGAGTTCCAGGCCGTCGTGGACGCCGCCACCACGCCGCGCCAGGCCCTAGTGCCCGTCCTCATCTACACCCTGGCCGGCCGCGTCACCGAGTGCTGCACAGCCCAACTCGCCGACCTCAAGGCCATCGGTGGGGAGCGGAAGTTGGACCTGCGCCGCAAGGGAGGCAAGGGCCGCGTCTTCGCCCTCCCCGACCGGCTGTGCGACCTCATCGACGTCGCCACAGCCGACCGCGACGGGCAGGGGGCGCTGCTCCTGGATGACGAGGGCCGGCCCATGGACCGGCACGCCGTCGACCGGCTCCTCACCCGCCTCGGGCGGGCCGCGAAGGTACTTCCCGACCGGGACCTCACCCCGCACGTGCTGCGCGCCTCCAAGCTCACGCACATGCACGACGCCGGCACGCCGGTGGAGGAGATCCAGGAGTACGCCGATCACGCGGCGATCGAGACGACGCTGCGCTACATCCGGCGCCGCAACACCGACGCCCTCAAGGCCCGGCACGCGACAGCGGCGGTCGCGGTGTACGACCATCTGGTGGACAAGTTCGTCACCCGAAGCGGGGAGGCCCAGGAGTGAGCGAGCAGCGGTCGCGGGGTGTGGTGCGTCTGGAGCGCCTGGTGGAGCGGGTCGCTCCCCGTGACCCTGCGGCGTGGGAGCAGCGTCCGCCGTTGCGGCGGGGCCGGCAGGTGTCCTCGTCGCGGGCGCGGCAGTTGCGTGCCACCGTCGCCCAGCTCGCCCTGGCTGTGGAGCGGGAGGAGATGCCCGAGCGCTCGGGCCGCTCGGTGCAGGCCCTCCTCGCGCCGAAGGCGATCGATGTGGTCTTCGAGCTGGCGGAGCAGGGGCTGCTGCGGTCGGCGTCGAAGCCGAAGGCGCTGGGCAAGCCGCTGTCGTGGTCGGCGTTGGGCACGCTGCGGGACTGCCTGGTGATCCTGGGGGAGGAGGCCGGCGTGGAGGTGGTGGTGCCGCGGGTGTATCGGGAGCGGCAGGCACTCAAGCCGGTGCCGGCGCCGGAGCAGACGGCGGAGGCGTACCGGCGATTGGCGGACTGGGCGGCGGGCCGGCCGGAGGATGCCCGCAGCGCGCGGACGTTGGCGATGGTGGCGGTGATCTTGGATACGGGGATGCAGTCGGGTGGGATGCTCTCGCGCCGCGTGGAGCACCTGGACCTGGAGGAGGGGAGCATCGTCGCGTCGTACTGGCCGCAGAACGCGGCGTTCGAGGAGCCGGTGGTGGCGCGGGTGGGGTTGCGGCCGGGGACGCTGGCGGCGGTCCGGTCGTGGCTGCGGTTCCGGCGGCAGTACGTGGAGCGGCTGGAGGGCTCCGACCATGGGGCGTTGTGGGTGACGGTGCACCCGGTGATGTCTGCCGGGTGGGCGGCGGGGATGCCGTTGCGGCGGGACGGGTTCCGTGGCGGGTTCCGTGGGGGTGTGGAGCGTCTGAACGCGGTGTTGGCGCGGCAGTGGGACGCGAGCGTGCGGGGGCCGTGGGTGCCGTTGCCGACACGGTCGGAGCAGTTGCGGCGGAGCGTGGATGTGGATGCGCTGGTACCGGAGCTGGCGGAGGCCCGCGCGAGGGCTCGGGAGGCCCGGTACGGGGCTGGCTAGTAGGGGCCGTCGTAGCCCCATGTGTGTGGGTCGTCGCCTACACAGACGGGGCAGAGGCAGCGGCACACGCTCTGCCGCTGCGTGCACCTGTCCCACATGCAGTGGCCCTCCGCACCGCGGCATCGGTCGTCGGCCTCGACGTACTCGTAGGGCCCGAAGGGGTCCTCTTCTTGCTGAGCGGCCGGGGGCTCGTAGTGGGCGACGGTCATCGGATTCTCCTCTACATGCCGGGAAGGGTGTCTTGGTCGACGGGAGCAGTGGCCGGGGTGGGGGTGCGGCGTTCCGGGTCGCAGGTCGGCCCGTAGCCGCGCCGGCGCGACTCGGGGTCGGTGAGTTCGTGGTGACAGCCGGGGCCGCGGCACCAGACGCGGCGGCGCCCATGGGCGGGGAGCCCATCCAGGGGCTGCTGCGGATCGGGACGCACGGTCATCGGGTGGCCTGGGGCTTGTGAGCGGGGCAGTACCACCAGCCGTCGCGCTGGACCCAGCCTCGACCGGTGGCCTTGGCCGTCCACTCACCCTGCGGGCAGGACGGGCGGGCGCAGCCGATGAAGTCGCCGAGCTTGCGGCGCCGGTACTCGACGATGCCCTGAGGCGGACGAGTCATGTGGTGCCTTTCTGGGTGGTGTTGTGGCGGTGTGGTCAGGTGTTCGGGTACGATCTCAGCGTGCTGAGGCACATGGCCACCACCCGGCAGGGCGGTGGCCATCGTCATACCCAGGTGCAGCGGACAACGCCTTCCGTCACGCGTCGAGGGTGAGCCGCATATTGGCCAGGTCCGGGGTCGGGATGTTCACCGTCTCCCCGCTGCCGGGCCGGGACAGGCCGGTACCGGACGCGGTGATCTCGCGCCCTTCCACGCTGTCTCGATCGGCGCTGGTCAGGAGGATCTGGCTTCCGTTGGGGGCCGTCCAGACCTGTCCTTTGCGGATACTCATGGGGTCTCCTTGGGGTTTGGGTTCATGGTGCCGGGCTGCGGGGCGGGGTGTTGCCGGTTCAGGCGTCGCAGGAGCAGAGGGTGCGCATGCTGCCGTCGACCTCGATCATGTCGCCGCAGTCCTCGCAGCGGGTCTTGTACCAGGCCATGGGATCTCCTGCCGGTTCAGGCGCTCTTCGCCGCCCGCTCCTTCAGCTCGGCGTCGATGCGGTCCGCGTTCTTGGTCATGGCGACGGCGATCTCGGGGCGGACCAGGCCCTCACGGACTACGTGCCGGAGGAGGGACGCCTCGTACTGGAGGGAGTCGGTGGGGCGCTTGAGGTTCTCGGGCTTGGACATGGCGGTCTCCTTCAAGTCTGAAGTCGTTAGGCGGTGGTGTAGGCGGTGATGCGGTCGAGGCGGAAGCTGCGGCCGGCGTCGCGGAGGAGGTCGTGGGCGCGGACGTACCAGTCGCCCGCCTTGGAGCGGCGGACCTCGGTCGGGTCGATGACGCGGGTGGTGGTCTCGCCGTCCTGCGCGGTGTAGGTGATGCGGACTCGGCGGCCGGTCTCCAGGAGGAAGCGGAGGTAGGCGCGGGTGCCGAGGGCGGTGTGGGCGAGGGCCTGGCCGGCGCGGTGGGCGGCGGCGGTGACGCGGCGGTTGGTGGGTCGCATCGGGGCGCTCCTCTTCGGTGGGGGTGACACCACAGTACCGAAACGCATTGCGCAATGCAATACGAATGAGTAGAGTGGTCATCACCAACCCAGCCGTATTACACGGCGCAACACACAGGAGGAGAATGGGCGTGCCCACCACCACAGACAGGCATCCCCCCGGCCGCCGGGACGGACGCCGGCCGAGAGGACACGCCATGCCCAACCGCAGCAACAGCAGCCGCCACCTCAGCGACGCCGACGCCAAAACCACCCGACGCGCCATCACCTACCTCACCAACGCCGGCCAGCCCGAACTCGCTCAAGGCGTCTCCGCCGCCCTCAGCGTCGCCAGCGCCGCCACCTGGTTCAGCGGCCCCACCAAAGCCGTGCCCGTCCCCGCCTCCTTCATCGAGCACATGGAACGCGTGCGGGCCGAGACCGGTGACCAGCGCGATGTGAGCGAGGTCGTCCGGCTGCGCCTCGTCGACTTCGCCCTCGGCACCTGGACGCCGACCACAGCCAAGCCCTTCCCGCGGCCGAAGCGCGGCACCGGCGACCGCAAGAACGTCAACGTCCGCCTCAACGAGGACCTGCGCGCCCAGATCGACGCCCGCGGCTCCGACCCTGCGTTCGCCGAAGAGCACGGCTTCACCATCACAACCATGGACGTCGCGCGCGCCGCACTCTTGGACGCCTACCCGCTGCCCGACGACGCGGACTGACTCTCAGGGCGGGGCCCGGCCCGGGGAGTGAGCCGACAACCACGGCCGCCCCGCCCACACCATCAGCACAACCCCATATAGGAGACCTCGTGGTCGACACCACGCAGGCCGCGGCAACCGCCGGCGGCCCGACCCAGCACACCCAAAACCAGGGAGCCCTCGTGCCCGCCCGCACCGCAACCGGCGGGTCCCAGGCCCTCTCCCTCGCCTCGATGTCCCCCCGCGACGCCTTCGGCTTCGCCCAGGCCCTCTCCGAGTCCAGCCTCCTCCCACGCCAGTACCAGAAGAACCCCGGCTCGGTCCTGTGGGCCTTGGAGTTCGGCCGCGGCCTCGGCCTGGACGTCATCACCACCATCCAGTCCGTCCACATCATCCAGGGCAAGGCGACCATGTCCGCCGACCTGATGGCATCCCTGTGCCGCCGCGCCGGCCACCGCATGCGAGTCTCCGGCGACGAGACGCACGCCAAGGTCGTCATCTTCCGCGCCGACGACCCCGAGTTCCCCTTCGAGGTCACCTGGAGCATGGACCGGGCCCGGCAGGCGCAGTTGACTGGCAAGGACACGTGGAAGCAGTACCCGGCGGCGATGCTGCGGGCCCGCGCCATCTCCGAGTGTGTGCGGATGGCGTGCCCGGAGGTGCTGCACGGGGCGATCTACACGCCGGAGGAGCGGGGCGCGGCCATCGACGAGGACGGCCTGCCCGTGGACGGCTCGGTGTCGGTGACGCAGGTCCCCGCCTCCTGTCCCGCAGCTCCCCAGCGGCCGGCACCGGAGCCTGCCGACAACGAGGCCGACTACAGCCACCCGGGGGGAGAGACCCGCGCCGCGCCGCTGAACACCCCGGCGAACGCTGGCCAGGCGGTACAGGCGGTCCTGGACGGCCTGGTTGGTAAGGCGCAGGGACAGTGGGATGACGAGCCTGCCTTGGCGAACCTGCTTGCGCAGGCGGACGAGCGGGGCGTGGCCGACATGGAGGTCGACGGGCCCAACGGTCAGCAGCCCTTCCGCCAGATCCTCAACGATCGGATCACCGCCCTCGCGGGCCAGCAGCAGGGAGCCGCGTGATGATGACCGCAGAGGACCTCGTAGCCACCCCGTCCCACACCCAGCGGACCGGCGGCGACCTGACCGTGATGGATTGGTTCTGTGGCGCCGGCGGCAGTTCCCAGGGCGCCCACGCCGTCCCCGGCCTAACCGTCACCCGAGCCGCCAACCACTGGGCGAAGGCCATCGACTCCCACGAGGCGAACTTCCCCGAGGCCAGCCACTACCGCGGCGACATCCGCAAGGCGCCGGTGTGGGCGTGGCCCGTCACCGACATCTTCTGGGCCTCCCCAGAGTGCACGAACTGGTCGGTCGCCAAGGGAAAGAAGCGGGACTTCGCTGCCGCCCTCCAGGGGGATCTGCTCGACCTGTACGCAGAGCTGGAGGCCGAGAAGTTCGACCAGGACGACGACGGCGGACCCACCCTGGAGGAAGAGTCCCGGGCGCTGATGGAGGAGGTGCCCCTGTACCTGCGGGGCGTCATCGAGCGTGGCGGGCTGGTCAAGGCCGGCGTGGTCGAGAACGTCGTCGACGTCCGCTCCTGGGACCAATGGGACCGATGGCTCGGCGAGCTGCACAAGATGGGCTACCGCACCCGCGTCATCGCGTTGAACAGCATGCACGCCAACCCGCGGTCAGTGCACGCCGCCCCGCAGTCCCGTGACCGGCTCTACGTTGGGTACTGGCACAAGTCCCTGGGCCGCACACCAGACTGGGACAAGTGGCTGCGCCCGCGTGCGTGGTGCGAGCCGTGCGGGCAGTGGGTGCAGGCGATCCAGGCGTGGAAGCGGCCGGGGATGGACATGGGTCGCTACCGCACCCAGTACGTGTACCGCTGCCCGCGCACCACGTGCCGGAACCAGATCGTCGAGCCGGAGGCTCTGCCGGCTGCCGCGGCGATCGACTGGTCGATTCCGGGACAGCGGATCGGCGACCGGGCCAAGCCGCTCGCGGACAAGACGATCGCCCGCATCGAGGCGGGGCTGAAGAAGTTCCGGCAGCCCGTTCCGATGATGGTGCCGGCTGGCGGCACCTGGCGGGATACGGCCGTCAGTGTCGGTGAGCCAATGGGCGCCCGTACGACCCGTGAGAACGACGGGTTGATGGTCCCGCCGCTCCTCATTCCGGTGGAGGGCCGTGACGGGAAGGAGGCTCGGTCCGCGCACCACCCGATGCGCACTATGACGACCCGGAACGAGACTGGTCTCGCGTGGCTGCCGTTCATCGCCGAGCTCCGTGGCGGCGGGTCCGTTGCCCGGTCCGTGACCGAGGCCCTCGCCACGGTGACTGCGTCCGGGAACCACCATGGTCTCGTCATGCCCGACCTGCCCGCCATGGTGATGCGGAACAACAGCAGCAAGGGTTCGGGGGGCGAGCACTGCACGCTTGCAACCGAGCCGCTCAGGACCCTCACGACGGCAGGTCATCAGTCGCTCGTCACCTGGGACGACATCCTCGTCCCGTACTACAGCAACGGCACCGCGCGCACGGTTCGGGAGCCCATCGGCGCCCTGTCCACCCGCGACCGGTACGCCCTCGTGCGCGGCAACGTCGACATCAACGACGTGCGGTTCCGGATGCTGGAGCCGCACGAGATCGGTCGCGCGATGAGCTTCGCCGACGACTACATCGTCCTCGGGTCGAAGCGCGACAAGGTCCGCCAGTACGGCAATGCCGTAACCCCGAACGCGGCGGAGGTGTTGCTGTGCGCGCTGGTGGAGGCCATCACCGGTGAGGAGATAAGCCGCCACGAGCAGCCGGCCGCAGGCCTGACGGTCGCTGCCTGATGACGGGCTCCCAACTCGTCACAGTCGGGGAGGAGGTGCCGGCCATCACGGTCGGCCCTCCCGCCCCGCCCCCAACCCCGGTTCCAGGGCTGCCGAAGGCCCCGCCAGCGCCTGAACCAGTCCCTGGTCAACTTCCCATCCCGCTTCCGAGAGGAGTCCTGCCGTGCACGGTCGACGACTGCGAGCCGCAGCTCGGACTGTGGTGACCTGGCTGCGCGACCTGGCCGCGGCGTTCGCCGGCGGGTTCCGTCGCGGCTACCGGCCCACCGGGGCCGAGGAGCAGGCCCTTGAGCGGCGCCTGCACGACCTCGCCGCCCGCCGCTGGGCCATCAGCCTCACCAGCCCGCCCAATGCCCACTGGTTCATCCCGCACCTGCCGCTGCCGCCCGGGGAGGCCCGGCACGCCGTGGCTGCGGTCCGTGAGGCCGAGGCGATCCTCCGCATGGAGGCCCGCCGCCGCACCCCACCCGACGAGACCCCATGAGGAGGTGAGCGCCGTGCTCACCCGCACTCCCGTGATCGTGGCGCTCACCCTCACCACCACAGTCCTGGCTGTGGTGACGGCGACGCTGCGACGCCGCATCACCGCCAACGACGCCGAGGCCCGCCTACTCGCCGGCACCCACCGGCGCGACGCCCTGGCACTCCAGCACCTCGCAACCGCCCCCAACCGGGCGGCTTCTTCGTACCGCCACCAGAACGCTCCTGAGGGGGACCAGCAGTGACCGCAGCCACGCTGCACCGCCAGCTCACGGACCACCGCCACTACGCCTACCGGGCCTGCGCCCCCGACCCCGACCACCCCGGCCGCGCACAGGGGGACCTGACGGTGCCGGTCAACGCGTGGCTGCCGCACACCGACGACGACACCGAAGCCCCCTCGGCCCGGCACGCCCGAGAGAAGCGCGCCGCGGCGGTGTGCGCCGGCTGCCCCGTTCTGGACGCCTGCCGCACCTACGCCCTCGCCGAGACCCCCGAGGGCAAGCTGACGGAGCCGGAGGGCGTGTGGGGCGGCCTGCGCCCCCTGGAGCGGCACCGGGACCTCATCGCCCGCCGCACCGCCACCCCCGCACCGGGCGGCGTCACCGAGGCCTCCCTCGCCGAGTGCCGCACCCCCCAGAAGCAGGCCCTGCTGCGCGCCCTGGCCCGGGAGACCGACGAAGAGTTGGTCGCCTACCGGGCCGACATGGACGTGCGCACCGCCAACTGGCACCGGTCGATCTTGTGCGGACTTCTCCGCCTCAACAAGGACACCACCACCCGCAGCGACCTATTGGCCGCCGCCCGACGCTACGGGGTGATTCCTGCTGACGCCCGCATCCGACCTGAAGGGCGTTGGCCCGTACCCGCTGCGCCAGACACCACTGGGACTCGCCAGCGCGCCATCGCTCCAGACATGCCGCAGTCGCCCAAACCGCCGCAGCGCACCGTCCGGCCTTACCAGATGGTTCTGCCGGGCTACGAGTACCTGCCGCGCGTGTGGCACCTGCGAACCCGCGCCACGGGGACGGCCCCGGCAAAGGGCCGGCGCCTGCGCCTCATCCGGGCCTACGCCATCGCCCTGCCCCTCCCGCTGCCGCCCGGCCTCGCCGCCCTGGAGAAAGCCGCATGACCCACCCCGACCCCGCAGCCACCATCGACCTGCACAGCATCCTGCGGTCCCATTGCGGTGACTTCCTCACCGCCCTTGAGACCCACCTCCAAGGCACCGTCCCCCAGCCCGAGAAGCTTCCGCATCTCCTGTTCCCCGACGTACAGCCCCATCGAGCCGACGAGATCAGCGCTGTGTACTTCGCGGTTGGTCTCCACATCGGCAAGGTGCTCACACGCAGCCGCGACTGGGAGGGCGACTTCCTCCAGCACGTCTTGGCCGCGGTGAGGCAGGTAGCGGACGAGGCGCTGGGGGATGGCCGGTGACTGGCGGGCGGGGACGGCCCGTCAAGTTCGACGAGAGCACGCAGGGCGCCTACCTGAAGCTCGTGGCCGAGGGCGTGCGCCTGGGGGAGGCCGCCGACCGGTGCGGCATCTCCCGCCGCACTCCCACCCAGCTCGCCACCCGCAACCCCGACTTCGCCGACCGCCTCGCCCAGGCGAAGACCGCGGGCCGCACCTGGCGCGCCGAACACCTCGTCCACGGCCGCGCCTCCACCTACAACCTCCACGCCTGCCGCTGCACCCCCTGCACCACTGCGGCCACCACCGCCCGCCGCACCCACAGCCACACCACACCCCAACCCCACAGGACCGCGCAGATCCTCACACTGCCCCGCACCAACCCCACCACCGCAACAACCCAGTTCCCTCATGCCAGCTAGAACCGCTCAGTTGACGCGCCGTGAGGCGCTGACCTGCGCAGGAACGTGTTATTTATTTCCCAAAACGATAGGACAGCGTGGTGAGACGACCCGATGAGCTGATGAGCTGGTCATATAGCGAAATCACCACTTCTCGACACGATGTGACGGGCAGTGGTGCCGTGGTCAGCCTTGGGGATAGGCTGGTGCCTGCGCCAGCAGCACATCCCCGTGCGAGGCGCACCTACAACTGCACCAAATGGAGCGGCCCCGCTCGTCCGGCTGGTAACCGGAGTCAGGGCGGGGCCGTTGCCGGGACGCCAATCCCGGCCCTTGCGCCGAAGCCAAGTGGCTTGGCCATCGCCAACCCGTCAACCCAAGAAGCGAGCCAGCGATATGAACGAGAGTACCCGGACACCCGGGCTATCAGACAGTGGACCCAGCAGCTCTGGCGTGAACATCACACCGCCATCGAGCACGGGCCCTGTCCCCACTACCCACACCACCGCGTGACCGCCCACGGCGAGGACAACCTCGCCAGCGGAAAGAACGCGACCTACTGCACCGGCGACCGCTGCGAAGACTGCAACCCCGCCGAAGAGTGCTGCGAGGCCACCTGTGGTTGCTGCCCCCGCGTAGACGAGCACGGCCACTGCTTCCTCTCCCCGGGAAGCGAGGACGGCTCCAGGTACTGCGACCAGCACGGCGAAGGCTCCCTGTTCGACCGCTCACCCGAGGCTGAACTGCGGTACCAGGTTCTCCTGGGGGGCAAGTAGTGAGCGACGCTCCCGACCGTGCCGTCACAGACTCCCCGCGCGTTACCAACGCGGGTTCCCCTGCAACAGATGGAGATCGTTTGACGTAGCCCGTCCCTAAGGCGGGAGGTCCATGCCCCCTTCGGGGGCTTCCTCCACCGCCTGGCCGCTGGTGTTGGCGCACCGTCTGCGGCCTCGTGCCACGGCCCGGAGTTGGCGCTCCGAGCTAAGGCTCCTCTCGACCGGTTGGCGTCGGTCGCGATGAGCGAACTGGGTCCTCACCCACATCACCGCCGAGATCGGCCCCGAGGGGCTTTTTCACGTCTCGACGAAGACAGGAGTCATCTTGCAGTACCGCACACCCGCTTGTCAGCTTCCCCGTCCCAGAGTGGGCGATTCGTCCCCTAACATCACCCTCCAGGACGACACCGCGAGCCTCTGGAAGCCCGTCTACGGTGACGACCAGGAAGTCGCCGCCACCCGATCCCGGCACGCACAGCCTCGCGCCTGGGCCCGCGCCGCGCACTGGCTCATCGACAACGCCGCCCTCAACGCGCGGACCGCCGCCACCCTCCACCGCATCGTCGCGGTGCTCCAGTCCGGCATGGACTACTCCACCGGCCACGTCCTCTACAGCCTCGACACCGTCGCCACCGCGCTGCGCATCAACCGGGCCACCGTGAAGCGGCGTGTCGCGCAACTCCGGGAGATGGGTCTCCTCGCCTGGGTGCGGCACGGCAGCAAGCGCAACTCGCGGGCGGACCGGGGTCTGCCCGGGTACGCCGGCACTGCCACCATCTACGCCGCGACCATCCCCCCGGTCTACGACCACGCCATGGGTCACACGGTCATTGGCGACGGGTACGACGCGCGGATCGTCATCGACCAGCGGGGCCAGCAGAAGGCCGTCGAGGAGCCTGTGGATAACCCCCCGACCAAGATCGAATGCGCCCCATTCCCTCACCTGGTTAAGTACGACGGACCTGTAGACGTAGATGGTGGGGTAGTTACTACCGGCGGCGCCGGTGCGAAGACCTCCACCACCCCCTCGAAGAAGCCCAGCAACCAGCCGCGGCGGAAGCGGCGGACCATCCTCGGCGCCGTCGTCACCGCCACCGGCATCCAGCGCGGAGCCCGCATCGCCCGCGTCCTGGCTGCCCGCTTCCCCTGGCTGAGGAAGGCCAGCTACTACCAGATCCGGTGGGTGTGCGCCGACATGGGTGAGCGCGGCTGGACCGTGCAGCAGGCCATCGCCTTCGCCTCAGAGGCTGCCTCGTGCCGCGGCGCCGCCGGTGTGCTGTGGGACCCGGACCGGCCCCACGCGGTCCTCGCCGCCCACCTCCGCGCCCGCGAGGAGCAGCACCAAACCGACGTCCAGGCCGCCCCCGACCAGGCCCGCGCCGTCCCCGCGATGCAGAACGCCGAGTGGCGGGCCTACCAGGAGCGCAAGGCCAGCGAGCAGCAGGCCCTCGCCGACATGCTCGCCGGCGCCCGCACCGACCTCGACCGGCAGCGCGCCCAACAGGACGGCTGGAACGACTGGACCGAGGTCGCCGACCACTACGACGAGGACCCCGACGACGCCCTCGACCTGTACGGGGAACGCCTCTGCACCTACGCCGTCCGCCGCTCCGCCCAGACCGCCAGCCGACAGGGAGCCCTGCTGTGACCGATACCCCAATGTCCCCCACGGCGACCGGCGCCGACCTCGCGCGGCAGGCGTTCCGTGCCGCCCGTGTCGCCTCCAAGCAGCAGCCGCCCAGCCGCAAGGAGCGCGTCAAGCGCATGCGGAAGGACCAGAAGCGCCTCGGCGACCCCCTGGCGTTCTCTGACGTCCTGGACCAGCTCGCCGCCGCGAACGGCTGGGAGAAGCCGTCCGCCGGTGGCCAGATCACCGCCCGGTGGCACCGCGTCGCCCCGCCTGAGTACGCGGGCCTCGCCGCGCCGGAGCGGTACGACGCCGAGACGCAGACCCTGCACCTGCGGCCCGTGACGACGGCTGCGGCCACCAAGCTCCGCTGGGACGGGCCGAAGCTCGCCGCCGCCCTCAACGCCGCGGTGGGCGACGGCACCGTCAAGCAGGTCCGAGTACTAGCCCCCGGTCCCGCCTCGTGGACGACGGACGGCGCGGCACCCGAGGACGACGCCCCGCGGCGCCTGGAGGAGCTGCCGGTGAAGACCCGTGCTGACGCCTCTCCCGGTTTCCACCTCGCCATAGAGGCGCACCTGGAGCACGCCGTCCACGATCACGATCGCACCGAACTCGCCCGCCTCATCCGAGCTCTCGCCGACCGCCCGCCGGCGATCCGGGAGCCGGAGGAGGCGTTCCGCGCGGCGATGTGGGAGAAGGCTGACGCCGAGGAAGCAGCACGGCATGACGAGGATCGCGCGGAGAGGGTGCGCGCCCGGGCCCTGGCTGCGGCCCGCGCCGCGAAGGCCGGCAGGGCGCCCGCGGTACCAACCGCCTTCCAGCGCACCGCGTAGGGCAACGGCTGTCGTCCCCGTGCCGCATGATGTTCCGAGCCCGCTCTGGGCACCGCTGCGCGCGTCTCGCGCGCCCCACGAGGAGCCACCATGGACCCCCGCCACCTTCGCCAACCTGTCCGCACTGTCCTGAAGCCGGAGCCCCTGAGCCCGCCGCCGGCTTGGCAGGGCCTGTTCCTCGAGCCCGTCACCCCTGAGATCGAGACGGAAGACGAGCAGGGCGAGTCATAACGCCGTTATAGCTCAGCCGACACGCCGTCAAGAGACACTAACGCCCCAATGCTGGAAAACATCTCCGGCGTTAGTAAGGTGCCCTCATGACGAGTTCGCCCAGCGACCGCGAGAAGGTCGTCTCCAAACTCCCCGCCGCGCTCTGGCAACCCCTCAAGGTTCGCACCGCGCAGCTCGGCATCGCCCTCCAGGACGCCGTCGCCGAAGGCCTCAGCGCCTGGCGCAACCTCGGCGCCAACCTTCAGACCGTCGACACCGCCGGCGCCGACACCTTCTCCACCTGGCTTCCCCAGGGGCTCTGGGACGGCTTCCGCGCCGACGCCACCGCCCGAGGAGTCTCCGGCATCCAAGGACTCGCCCAGTCCGTACAGCTCTGGCTCGACTCCAACCCGGCCCCCAGCGTCGAACGCCCCACCATCGTGCGGCGCAAGATCATCTGCAACCAGAAGGGCGGCGTTGGCAAGACCACCATCGCCGCCGGCCTCGCCGAGGCTTACGCCGAGGACAGCGAGAAGCTGTACCCGGTACGGCACATGAAGCAGATGTCGGAGAACAACCTCGAAGCCGAGATCCAGGAGCTCGTCGGCCTCGGCTGGCGGGTCCTCGTGGTCGACTTCGACCCCCAGTGCCACCTCACCAAGCAGTTCGGCCAGGAGATCATCCCCCGCAACGCCGACAGCCTCGCCAAGCACATGATCGGCGAAGGTAAGGGCGACATCCGCGACCTCGTCATGCCCGTGGCCGAGGGCGTCTTCGGTGGCCGACTCTCCCTGCTGCCCGGATGCCGCGACGCCTTCCTCATCGATCTCGGGCTCGCCCGAGCCCGCGCCCGCGAAGCCGCCCTCGAGCGGGCCCTCGCACCTCTCGAGGAAGACTTCGACTGCATCATCATCGACTGCCCGCCAACCCTCGGCCTGTCGATGGACACCGCCATCTACTACGGCCGCCGCCGAGAAGGTGAACGCCCCGGAGCCTCCGGCATCGGCATCGTCGTCCTCGCCGAGGACAGCAGCGCCGACGCCTACGAACTCCTCGTCGAGCAGATCGAAGATGCGCGCAGGGACCTCCGCATCGACATCGACTACCTCGGGCTCATCGTCAACCAGTACGACGGCCGCCGCGGCTACATCGCCACCAGCTCCCTCGAGGAGTGGAAGGCCATAAAGGACCCGCGAGTCGTGGCCGTCATCCCGGACAGGGCCCAGCAGCGCGAAGCGGTCAGGATGAAGGAGCCGCTGCTCTCCTACGAGCCTGCCTGCGAGCAGGCCATGAACATCCGGGCGCTGGCGCGGGAGATCGCATGAAGAAGTCCGACAAGCTCGGGCGGGCATCCAGCTTCAGCCGTGCAAGCGAAGTGAGTGACCGGCGCCGGGCAATCGCTGAGGCCGCCGGCACCTCACTTGAGGAGTATGAGCACGAGGAGCCGCGGGCGGAGAAGCTGGCGACGAAGCTCATCAGCCAGAACCCGGACAACCCCCGCGAGGATCTCGGTGACGTCTCCGAGCTGGCGCAGACCCTCGTTGAGATCGGTCTGGTCAACGCCATCACCGTCGTGACCCGGGAGGCGTATCTCGCGGAGCGCCCAGATCGTGCCGGCGAGCTGGACGAGGGCTCGGAGTACGTCGTCGTCGACGGGCACCGGCGCTTGGAGGCAGCCAAGAAGGCTGGCCTCGAGGAACTCAAGTACACGGTCGACGACCACTTCGCGAGCTCTGACGAGAAGCTCCTCGAGGCTGCCTTCGTAGCGAACGCTCACGCCGAGCACATGTCGGAACTCGAAGAGGCTGCCGCGCTCGACAAGCTGGTGAAGTTCTACGGCTCTCAGACGAAGGCCGCAGAGCGGCTCGGCCGGACTCAGGCGTTCATCTCCCAGCGCTTGTCGTTGCTGAGGCTCGACCCCAGCCTCCAGGCAGACCTCAGCTCCGGGCGGCGGAAGGTCGAACATGTGCGGGGCTTGAGCAAGCTCCCGTCGCAGCAGCAACGCGAGAGGGCAGATGCGCGGGCCGCGGAAGCCGAGCGAAAGGCGGCGGACAAGAAGAAGCGCAAGGGGGCGAAGACTGGGGGCTCCCCCAGCGCCCATAACGGCGTTATGGCCTCAGGAGGAGGAAGCGATGCCACTTCGGGGGCCACGCACACGACCGCCACCTATAACGGCGTTATGGGAGACGGCACCGGGGCGACCTCAAACGACACCGCAGTGACTTCAGCGGAGACCCATAACGGCGTTATGACTCCTGCCTCAGCTGAGCAGCAGAGCATCACGGCTGAAGACACGGCGGAGCCTCAGGCGCTTGTATGTGACTGGACGGACGTTGATGTCGTGCGCGACAGCCTGAGCAAGGTCATGCCTCCAGAGAGCTTGAGGAAGCTCGCCGAGATCATCCTCGCTCACTGAGGAGGCATCGCAACCAGTTCGCGCAGCCTCTACCTGAGTGGTCAGGCTCGTGGTTAGACTGCGTCTACCGCACTGGCACGCCTTCGGGTGGGTCGTCGTGAGGTCTCTGCGCCCCGCGCGCCGGAGGGTGTTGTCGGCAAAACTCCGCCCTCCAGCCGCGGGGCGCACTCATGCCCGCGGTGGCTGAACCCCGCCGGTCCGGCTGATCACGGACGTGTCAATTCTGAGGGTCGCCTTACCGCCCGGTACGAATCCGGGGCAAACTGATAGCCCCCGGGACGGACACCGGCGCCAGCCCGGGACGCACCAGGCGCCCACTTCCCAACGCCGGACCGAGCGGAGACTGACCATGCCCGGACCCACCCCGGCAGGCACCACCCCGCCCACCGCCACCGTCATCAGCCTCGCCGCGCACCGCCGCGGCCGGCTCGGGGAGGCCCCCGTGCAGCCCAGCCACGACGGCACAGCCCCGAAGCCCACAGCGCGCGACTACCCCTCCAGCCAACTCCTCGACCTCGTCCAGGCTCTGTTCCGCAAGCGGGAGAGGACGCTCACCGACCCGCGCACCGCGGAGGCGTACCTCCTGGCGCTGGAGACCGTGACCATCCTCATCGACGGCGCGAAGGCGTCCGGCGGGTTGGGGGAGGCGCAGCACCGGCTGCTGCGGGCGTACCTGGAGGAGGCTCGGGTGATCCCCGACTACCTGACGGGCCGTCACACCTCGTAGCGGCATATGCCGGTTGCGTCGCTGTGGCGTGACGGATAGGCAACGAAAACCCCGGTTACGAGATCAACAGCAACGTTCTGTTCAAAACCGGACCACACGCGTGCCATTATGGGTCACCGGTAACTCACCGCCAGTAACCACAACCGATGTGGCACGAGCGCTCCCCCCACCCCGCGCCGCACCGGCTGAGACCCTCACGGGAGCGGGGACCCATGGGCCACAGCACCAACCAGCAACTCGAGCGCAACATACGACTGCTCCGCGGAGCCCTCTACGCCCCCAAGGGGCAGCGGCTCAACGGCATGCCCCACACCCAGACCGTCGAGGCGCCGGCACCAGCCGACCTCGACCTCCTGGACTACCTCGCCACCGTCGAACGGGACCTCTCCCTCGCCGACTACACGCCGGCCCCCGCCGAACCCCCCACCGGCGGCGCCCCGGCCCTGGACGACTACCTCGCCGCAGTGGCCGTCGATCACGGCCTGGACCTCGAGCGTGAGCGGACCATCCGCACCAACGCCCACCTCCTCGCCCAGACCATCCTCCTCGGCGACCGGCACGCCGTGTGCAAGCGGCAGTGCCCGCAGTGCCGCTGCTGGAGCCTGATGTGGGACCGTGCCGCCGAGATGGACGAGGCCGGCGCCCGGTGCACCAACGCCGACTGCCGCGACGAGGACGGCCGGCCCTCCCGCTGGTCCCTGTACCAGCTCGCCGAGGACGAGCACCTCGAGCGTGAACGCCGCCAGGCCCACGCCAACTAGCCCCACCGCACCACCCTGCTGCACCACCCTTTCCACCGTTTCGGCCGGTCGGCGCTGCGAACGACGGCCCTGTCG
This sequence comes from Streptomyces sp. NPDC059740, assembly GCF_042733155.1. Classification (NCBI taxonomy): domain Bacteria; kingdom Bacillati; phylum Actinomycetota; class Actinomycetes; order Kitasatosporales; family Streptomycetaceae; genus Streptomyces; species Streptomyces sp. NPDC059740. Next base: position 86,079 of record NZ_JBHWGP010000027.1, read on the forward strand.
ATACGGAGCCGCCACCATGGCGATCACCATTGCCGCCCCTCACGTCGAGACGGGCGACTGGACCAGCGAGGCCGAGTGCCTCCTGCTGCTGTCCCACACCGGGCACAAGGTGGCCCGGTCCACGCTGCGCCGCTGGCTGAGCGCGGCGGGTGTTCCGTCCCGCCGTATGCGCGGCGCCGTGTACTACCCGTGGACGAGCGTGGTGCAGGTGCATCGGGACCAGACGGTCCGTCGACTCAGACGGGCCGGGGGCCTGTAGCCAGCTCGGTTTCTCAAAGCCCCGCCCCATCTGCTGGGGGCGGGGCTTTCGTGTGTCCGGGCCAGGAACTTCCAGAAACGTATTGCGTATTGCGGTGCGTTAACTCTATGCTCGTAGAGCCGACAAGGAAGCCCAACCGGACTTCCGAGTAACTGCTCCTGGAGCTGACATGACGCTGATCCTCGACACCCCCACCCCCACCACCATCCGCACCCCCCGCCTCAGCGTCAGCCTCCGGACCCTCACCGCCCAGCAGCAGATCGCCTGGCACCAGCTCCTCGAAGACCACTACGACGCCACCACCCCCGACCAGATCAAGGCCCTCCACCGCACGGCCGCCACCGACTTCGGCATCTACCTCCCCGACGGCGACGAACTCGTCGAGTGCGAGTGCGACGACTGCTACTGCGACTCCATCAGCGCCCGCAGCCGCTGCGCCGAGTACGCCGACGGCAACGTCATGCGGGCCCAGTGCCAGGCGTGCGCCGACACCCACCGCAACTACGGGCACTGACCGCCATGGACAAGTCCATCCCCGCGGCCCGCCTCACCACCGCCCACGAAGTCCGCCGCGGCCTGCGCTGGGTCCGCGTCATCCGCATCGAGCGCAGCCGGCACAGCGTCACCGTCACCTTCGACGACCAGGCGCGCCTCACGATCGACCGCTCCACGCAGGTCACCGCCCGCAAGACGGGCTGACACCCACGCTTCCGGCCCGGCCCCGGTCGAGCACGCCCCAGGCCAACCCTCCCCCGGCCGGGCCGGAAACACCCCGCAAGGAGACCCCAACCGATGAGCGCACAGGACACCGCCGCCCTCGCCACCCAGGCAGCCGACCTCATCGCCCACACCGGCATCCACCAGGACCCCCGCGCCGGCCACTTCATCGACAAGGACGGCCGCCTCGACCTCGTCGCCAGCATCTTCCGCGCCTCCACCGGCGTCGCACCGGCCGACCTACGCGGCTACAACGCCGACCAGCTCGCCGCCCACATCCGGCACGACGAGGCCGTCATGGACCTCCTGCGCTGGCTGTCCGAGCACATCACGCACACCTACGGCGCCGAAGCGCCCGGCGAGCCCGGCGAGCCCGACTACATCGAGCACGTCACCGCGTGGGCCGACGGCACCCTCCCCTACTGGCACATCGCCGAAGCCGACCAGCTCGGCCCCCTCACCCCCACCGTCGACCAGGTCATCGCACTCCTCCAGTACATCGCCGACACGCTCCCCCGCACCGACATCGACATCCCCGCCTGACCGCGCGCACCGCCGACAAGCGCGCCCCACCCAGCAAGGAGACATCACGATGAACACCCTGACCGCCGTGCCCGTCGGGACGACCAACGACGAGCGCACCGCCAACGCCCGCGGCATCGCCGACGCCTACGACGAGTACCTCGCCGGCACCCCCATCACCATCCTCATCCAGCGCCGCGACGCGATGGCCGACCACCTCACCGACGCCGACGACGCGGTCGCCTACGTCTTCGGGTACAGCAGCGCGATCGTCGCCATGACCCGCGACGAGGAGTTCACCACCGACACGCAGACCGGCACCGCCTGGAGCCGGCGGCAGCGCCTCAGCACCGAGGAGGCCCACCGCCGGGAGCGCCAGAGGCGGCTGGACGACATGAACGCGCGGAGCGCCGCGTGGCGCGCCCAGGTCGCCGCCTTCCGTGCGGGGAGGGCCGCCTGATGGCCATCAAGACCACCCCCGCCCCGGAGAGCCGCTACATCATCGGCCACGACGGAGTGTTCGCCACTCTCTACGACCGCCAGGCCCATCGCGTCGTCGTGGAGAACGCCACCGAGGAGCACTGCCTGCGGCGCCGCGAGGAGCTGGTCCAGGCCGAGGAGATCCGCGAGCTCGCCGACGCCCTGCCCGTCGACATGCGGCACCAGTTGCTCGACCTCGACACGGACAGCACCTGCCGCCTGCCTGGCTTCACCTGCCCCAACGCGCACCCCCAGGGGCAGTCGTGAACGCCCGGCAGCAGGCCCGGCTCCAGGCCGCCCTCGACGCCCAGCCGCAGGACCAGCCCATCACCACTGGCGCCGTCCACCGTGCCTACCGCGCTGCGGGCATCCCCGGCCGGCGCACCGCCCGCCGCGACCTGGCCGCCGCCGCCCATGACGGCCTACTCCAGCAGCACGGCGACACCAACCAGCGCACCTACAGCCGCGCGGCGGCGAGGTGACCACGGCCCGCGACTGGTCGGCGGTGCACGCCGCCGACCTCCGCGCCGCCGAAACCGACCTCGCCACCCACCGCCAACGCCTCGCCACGGTCGTCGCCTGGATCAACGACCCCGCCTGGGACCTGGCCGCCCGCACCGCCCTAGCCCAACTCCTCAACCTCCCCGCCCCGGAAGGAGGAACCACCCATGGACCTGCGTGACGTCGCCTGCACCGGCAAGGCCCGCTACATCACCCGCGCCCAGGCGAAGAAGGCCGCCACCGCCATACGGCGCGAAGGGGGCGACCACCTGTGCGTCTACCAGTGTCGATTCTGCTCGACATGGCACCTCGGTGGCCGGCCCGGACAGGCCAAGCACCTCCGCCGCACCCACACCGGCATGGTCCCCCTCGCCCAATACCTCCAGGAGCGACAGACGTGACCACTGACCGGCCGTACATCGAGCCGCCACCGCAGGCCAAGGCCACCCCGAACCAGTGCGAGACCGGCAACCCCAAGTGCGGCAAGAAGGCCCGCCTGTTCGCCATCGGGTGGCGCTGTCAGGAGCACAGCCCCCGCGCCACCCGCCTCAAGACCACGGAGCAGCAGTGACCACCACACCCACCGAAGCTGCACTTCGCCTCACCATCGTTGTCCACGGCCGCCCGGCACCTCAGGGCAGTAAGAAGTACGCCGGTCACCGTCGCAACGCCGCCTCCGGCCGCGTGTCCGCCGTCCTCGTCGAACAGTCCAAGCGCGTCAAGCCCTGGCGGGCCCTCGTCACCGCTGCCACCCAGGAAGCCCGCGTCGTCTCCCGCATCGGGACCGTACCCGTCCACCTTCCCACCCTCGACGGGCCTCTCGGAGTTGAAGTCGTCTTCACCGTCCTCAAGCCCGCCAGCGCACCCAAGCGAAAGCGGATCTGGCCCACCACCCGGCACTCAGGCGACCTCGACAAGCTTCTCCGCTCTACCTTCGACGGCATCGCGGACGCCGGCGCCGTCGTCGACGACAGCCGCATCATCCGCGTCACCGCCCTCAAGACGTTCCCCGGCGAGCACCCCGACGCCCTCGACGCCCCCGGCGCCCTCATCCGCCTCTACACCCTGACGGGAGACCCCTCATGACCACCGACCAGCCCCTTCGGGCTCCCGCCTGCGGGCCCGCCACCGCCGACCTCTTCCACGACGAAGCGCGCTACGACGCAGCCAAGCGCATCTGCCGCACCTGCCCCCTCCGAGAGGACTGCCTCGAAGAGGCGCTGGACCGTCGCGAGCCCGCCGGCGTCTTCGGTGGACGCGACCAGTGGGAGCGCCGGGCCCTCCTCCGCCAGCGCGGCCTTCAGCTCGACACCATCACCCCCCGCTGGCGCGCCATCCTCGAATCCCCCGAGGCCTCCGCCAAGCTCCGCAAGCTGCGCAGCCGCGGCTGGTCAACGGCGCGCATCGCGCAGGTTCTGCGCACCATCACCCCGGTCATCGAACGGGCCCTCGCCGAGCTGGACGCCGCCACTGATCTGGTGGAGGCGGCGTGATGACTGAGCGGGAACAGCAGGTGCGCGCCCTCCTCACCGAGGGCCTGACGAACACCGAGATTGCAGCCCGGCTCCACATGCGGCGCGCCACCGTACGCGAGATCCGCACCGCGACCGGCGTCCCGCCCCGTCCCGGCCTCTGGCCGTTCGCCACTCTCAACGACGCGCTCGCAGCCCACACCCGCGACGCCGGCGGCGGACACCTCCAGTGGACCGGATCAACCAACACCCACGGCGTTCCCATCGTCCACTTCGCTGGCAGGCCCACCTCCGCCTACCGCGCTGCCTTCGAAGTGCACTACGGGCGCGCCCCACACGGCCAGGTCCGCTCCCTGTGCGACGTCCCTCGCTGCGTCGCCGGCCGCTGCCTCGAAGACCAGACGCAGCGCTCCCTCACCAGGGCCCAGCTCGCCGCCATGACGGGCCGCGACACCTCCCTGGAGTGGTGCCGGCAGGGCCTGCACCGCCTCGCCGAGACCACCGAGTGGATGCCGAACGGGCAGCGTCGGTGCGGCGCCTGCCGCCGGGCCGCAGACACCGCCCGGAAGGAGCGAGTTTGATGAGAAGCCTCCCGAAGACCCTCCCACCGCACGGGCACTCCAACCGCTACACCTACGGGTGCCGTTGCCAGCCCTGCACCAAGGCAGCCATCCGCGCCGACCAGCTACGGCGCCTGGACCGGATGGCCGGCCGCTCCCGCTACATCCCCGGCCCCCCGGTCACCGCCCACATCCACACGCTCTTGGGCGCCGGCTTCACCAGGCCGCAGATCGCCCGCCTCAGCCAGGTCCCCCTCACCTCCATCGTTCGCTACGCCCGCGGCACCAAGTTCGTCAGCCGTCCCCTCGGAGAGCGCATCCTCGCCGTGATGCCCACCCCGGGAGTCGTGGACGGCCTAGCCCTGGTCCCCGCCCTCGGCAGCACCCGCCGCGTGCGCGCCCTGTACGCCCTGGGCCACTACCAGCACGTCATCGCCAAGACAGCCCACGTCGACCTCGACACCGTCAGCTCCCTGGCCGGCGCTGCCCGCACCAAGGTGGAAGTGCGGGTCGCAGCCGCCATCCGCGGCGCCTACGACGAACTGTCGATGAGCGTCGGCACCTCAGCCAAGACCCGCCTGCGCGCTAAGCGGGAGGGGTGGGCCCCGCCGCTCGCCTGGGACGAGGACGCCATCGACAACCCACAGGCCCAGCCCCATCTCGGCGCCCCGGAGCCGGCCGAGGACTACGTGGACGGTGCCGCCGTGCACCGCTACCTCACCGACCCCGGCGTCACCGTCACCGACGCCGAACGGCTGGCAGCCATCGTGGAAGCCGTCCGCCGCGGCCTGCGGTTCAGCGACCTCGACGACCTCCACCGGCTACCCCACGGCACCACCCAGAAGTGGATCGACGCCCGCAGGCGCCGCGCAGAGCGCCACGGCGAGGACTTCCCCGTCTTCGTGCGCGCCGGCGAGAGCCGCAAGCTGTGCCGCGACGAGGTCGTGGCCATCCGGCAGCGAGCCGCAGCCGGCGAGACCTACGTCCAGCTCGCCCTCGCCTTCGGCATCGCCACCTCCACCGTGAGCCGGGTGGTGCGCGGCGTCGCCTATGCCGAACACGGCGGCCCCATCACCCGCAAGCCGACCACGCAGCCCTCGGTCTCGAGCCGGCTGCTGTTCAACGGCGGCCAGGCCGCCTTCCTCAAGGCCAGCTAAGCCCCCCAAGAGAGAAGAGGACACCATGGCAGGAGAGACGGTCATCACCGTCATCGGCAACATGGTCGACGACCCCGAGCTGAGGTTCACCCCGGCGGGCGCCGCGGTCGCCAAGTTCCGCATCGCCTCCACCCCGCGCACCTTCGACCGCCAGACCAACGAGTGGAAGGACGGCGAGAGCCTGTTCCTGACCTGCTCGGTGTGGCGGCAGGCCGCGGAGAACGTCGCCGAGTCCCTGACGAAGGGCGTGCGCGTCATCGTGCAGGGCCGGCTCAAGCAGCGGTCGTTCGAGGACCGCGAGGGGCAGAAGCGCACCGTGTACGAGCTGGATGTCGACGAGATCGGGCCGAGCCTGATCCATGCGACGGCGAAGGTCACGAAGACCAGCGGTCAGAGCCGCGGCGGTGGCCAGGGGCAGTCGACGGGGGGCGGTTGGGGCGGCCAGCAGCAGTCGCAGGGCGACCCGTGGGCGCAGCAGGCGCCGGCCGGTGCCGCGGCGGGCGGTTGGGGCCAGCAGCCGGCCAGCGACGAACCGCCGTTTTGATCCTCCGCGCTGCTGATGGGGCCCGTCCCGTGTGGACGCTGTTGGTTAATTCGGGCTCTCGCGTGACGTCGGCCTTCAAGACCCGGTTGTGGTCTTGAAGGCCGACGTTGTCGTATGGGGTGGGTGCG